>JAHEKQ010000004.1:0-12630 GCA_024638265.1 Flammeovirgaceae bacterium | reverse complement strand
AGTTTCCCCGATTCCAACTAAAGGTTGAGGACCGGAAATTCATCTGGAAATATATGTCGATGTTTCCCTCAGAAACTACCTATCCAAACTATACGGAGTTGGAAGATCATTACGTGAAGTTTTTTCTTTACGGGGACGGGAAGTTACCGATGAATGACAACCTGAGAGTCTTCAATAAAGTTGGACAAGCCTATGGTTTCCTGATAGACAACGCATACATCGTAGACTTCAATGAAAATGTAGAGTTCTTGCTTTCGGCGGTTATATACGTCAATGACAATCAAACACTCAACGATGGCAAATACGAATATGCTAAAACTGGATTCCCCTTTCTGGCCAATCTCGGAAGACTGATTCATCAGTATGAAATTCAAAATAAAATGCCCCTAAACCCAAGACTCGACCACTTGAGGATCGATTACAATAATTAAATAATTTTTGTTGTGACAAAGGTTGAAAAAGCAGAGATTCACCATCGTTTGAATGACAATGATCACGGGTAAAGCCATAATAATTACAGGAGGCCTGTTGCATGATATCCATGCCAAGACCGCACACGGACTCATCAGGGGATCAGACAGGTTCGAAATTGTGGGAGTCCTCGATCACCTGCATGCCGGAAAAGATGCCGGTGAGGTGGTCGATGGGAAATCCAGGGGAATTCCCGTCTTTGGAACCTTCGATGATATTCTTAATTCCGGTATCAAAGCCGATTATGCCATCCTGGGAGTGGCAACCAAGGGAGGTGTTATCCCTCCCGAACTTCGGGAGCTTCTCCAGGATTGTATAAGCTCGGGTGTCTCTATTATTAATGGGTTACACGAACATGTTTCGAGCATTAATGAACTTGCTGATCTTGCCAGAAAACACGAAGTAGAATTAATTGATATAAGGAAGCCCAAACCCTTCAGCGATGTCCGCTTCTGGAATGGGGATATTATCAAAGTGGAATGCCCAAAAATTGCAGTATTGGGAACAGATTGTGCGTTGGGAAAACGCACTACCACACGTATGATCTCAGAAGCTATGAATGACAGGGAAATCCATGCTGAAATGATTTATACAGGTCAGACCGGTTGGATGCAAGGTGCCAAGTATGGTTTCATCTTTGATGCCACCCTCAATGACTTTATTTCCGGGGAGATTGAAGCTGCTTTGCTGGAGTGTTGGGAAAATGAGCATCCGGATTTTATGATCATTGAAGGTCAATCCAGCCTTCGAAATCCCAGTGGCCCCTGCGGATCTGAATTTATCGTATCCGCCAGGCTGGACGGAGTGATCTTGCAACACCACCCAACCCGCGAATATTATAAGGATATGGATTATTATCCGGATAAAATTGCCAGGCCGGAGGAAGAAATTGAACTGATCAACATGTATGGGGCGCCAGTGATTGGAATGGCACTCAATTCTATGAATCTCAATGAACAAGAGGCAAGAATATACCAGGAAAGGTATAGGAAAGACCTGGAAATTCCGGTTGTCCTACCCCTGTACGATGGGGTAAATGAGCTGGTGGATGCCTGCCTGAAACTGAAATAATGAAAATAAAAAGAATTAGTAGCAGGGTCGAGGACCTTGAAAATGCACGGCCGTATACGATCGCTTTCAAAACTGTTTCGGAAGTAAGAAATGCATTTTTTGAAATTGAATTGGAAGACGGGACCATGGGAATCGGCTCAGGCAACCCGAGCGAGTATGTGGTTGGAGAATCGCTGGATCAGTGTACGAAGGCTCTTGCTGAAAATATGGGTTGGTTAGAGGGAAGGGACATTTTTGAATTGAACAGTCTGCTAATTGAACTCCATGCCAAGACTCCGGTAAATCCTGCGGCCCGTGCTGCCGTCGATATTGCCCTGCATGATGTTTTTCTCAAACACTTGAGGATTCCCGCACATCAATATTTCGGCCTAAAAGTCGAGCCCCTTCAAACATCCGTGACCATCGGGATCAAAAGCGTGGAAGAGACCGTGGAAGAAGCCGATGAATACTATGGTATGGGTTACCGGTGCCTGAAAGTGAAACTCGGCCTGGATGTGGAGGAAGACCTGGAAAGGTTGAGTAAGATCAGGGAGAAATACGGAAATGAATTTGTCATCCGCATCGATGCCAACCAGGGTTATGATATTGAAACAACAGTCGACTTTTATAACCGTTCAGAGCATTTGAACATCGAATTGATCGAACAACCCGTGAAGGCTAACATGGTTGAGGAAATGAAGGCACTACCTGCGGATATAAGGAAGAAGATAGCCGCAGATGAATCATTGATCTCCCCCTCTGATGCACTTAATCTTTTGGATGGCAAAAGAGCCTGTGAAATCTTTAATATTAAATTGATGAAGTGTGGGGGAATCTACCAGGGGCAGAGAATAGCATCTATTGCGCAGGCTGCCGGTATTGAACTTTTCTGGGGATGTAATGATGAGTCAGAGGTAAGCATTACCGCTGCACTGAACGTAGCTTACAGCTATCCCAACACCAAATACATTGATCTAGATGGAAGCCTTGACCTGGTGAAAGATGTAGTTAGTGGTGGATTCCGGATTGAGAACGGGTTGATGTACCCATCTGATAAACCCGGCCTGGGTTATGAGGTAGTCAGGTAAATCGAATCTTATCCAGTACTTCCCGGGGAATTGCAACCAGCTTTCTATCATGATAATTCATAAACAGTATCCCCGTTTTTACCTGGCCAATAAGCTTATCGTCTGATCTCCTCGTCAATCGGTAGAACATATCAAAGCCATAGTGTGAAGATCCGGAAACCGCCAGGTCTACCCTTAGTTGATCTCCCATAAATGCCTCAGCCTTGAATTCAATAGCTGCGTCCGACATGATTATACCAATATCATCCCCAAAATCAATTTCTCCGCGATACCCGATGGATTGGAAAAATTCAATTCTCGCCTGCTGAGCAATCAATAATAAGCGCTCATTACCCAGGTGCTTCCCGTAGTTTATATCGTCTACCCGTACCTTATAATCCATTGAAAATATAAATTCTTTAGGAATGTTAAGCTTAACTCTATCCATGAAAATATGTCAAAATGTCAGAAATTATTGAACTATTCATAGAATACCTGCCATTTTTTCAGTCAAAGGAATCAATCACGAGTTGGACAAATATTTGATCGGAAGATAGTGAAAACGAAAAATAAGTAGGGTCATGAATCTGGATAAGTATACGATAAAGGCACAGGAAGCACTTCAGAAATCGACTGAAATTGCTTCAGCCAACGGGCAACAAGCTATTGAACCCGGCCACCTGATGAAAGGTATGCTGGAAACTGATGAAAATGTATTTTCATTTATTTTTGATAAGTCTGATATAAACCGGGAAGTCGTAGAGCGGCAACTCGACCATATCATTGAGGGATACCCTAAAGTAAGTGGGTCAAATCCTTACCTCGGACAGGACCTAAACCATGTACTGACTGCATCGCAGAAAGAAGCAACCGGAATGAAGGATGAATTCATTTCTGTGGAGCATTTATTCCTGGGTTTACTCTCAGGGAAAGATAAATTGGCAGGATTCCTCAAGGAAATTGGATTGAAGAAGGCTGAAGTGGCATCTATAATCAAGGAACTGCGAGGCGGTACCCCAGTCACGGACCAACATGCCGAAGGAAAATATCGATCTCTTGAGAGGTATTCCAAAAACCTTAATGACCTGGCAAAAAAGGGAAAGATTGACCCCGTGATTGGTCGTGATGAAGAGATCAGGAGGGTATTGCAAATACTCAGTCGCCGGACCAAGAACAATCCCTTATTGTTAGGTGAGCCCGGTGTAGGTAAAACCGCTATTGTCGAGGGTATGGCCCAGCGAATCGTAGATGGTGACGTGCCAGAAAATCTGAAAACAAAAACCATCATCTCTTTGGATATGGGGCTCCTCGTGGCCGGAGCCAAATACAAGGGGGAATTTGAGGAGCGATTAAAGTCAGTGATTAAAGAAGTCACTGATTCCGAGGGTGAGATTATTCTATTTATCGATGAGATACACACACTAGTTGGAGCGGGAAGCGGGGGTGAAGGTGCAATGGATGCTGCTAACCTGCTTAAACCTGCGCTTTCGAGGGGAGAATTACATACTATCGGCGCTACTACCTTGAAAGAGTATCAGAAGTACATGGAAAAGGATAAGGCGCTGGAGAGAAGATTTCAGTCTGTGACGATCGACGAACCCGGTCCGGTGGATGCAATATCCATATTGAGGGGTATCAAGGATAAGTATGAACTCCACCACGGGGTGCGCATTAAAGATGATGCAGTAATTTCGGCTGTTGAGCTTAGTCATAGGTATATCTCCGATCGTTACCTGCCGGATAAGGCGATCGACCTGATGGATGAAGCTGCTTCAAAGCTTAGACTGGAATTAGATTCAGTGCCACAGGAACTGGACGAAATCCAGAGGAAGATCATGCAGCTGGAAATTGAAAGAGAGGCTATCAGGCGTGAGAAAGACAAGGAAAAGGAAGCCGAATTGTCGAAATCTCTGGCAGAACTCGAAGAAAAAAGGACAGCACTAAAGGCCAAGTGGGGAAGAGAGAAAGAAGTGGTTCAGGGTATCCGAGCCGCTAAGGAAGAGATTGATAAACTCCGTTTTGAAGCTGAACAGGCTGAAAAATCGGGAGATTATGGAAAAGTCGCCGAACTCAGGTACGGTAAACTCGTCGAGCTGGAAAACAAACTTGAAGAACTCAATACCAAAGGCAAAAAGCGGGGTGAAGAATCCATGCTGAAAGAAGAGGTCGACAGTGAAGATATCGCGGAAGTAGTTGCGAGATGGACAGGTATTCCCGTGAGCAGGATGCTCCAGAGTGAACGCGAAAAGCTGTTACATCTCGAGGATGAACTCTCGAAGAGAGTCGCTGGCCAGCAAGAGGCTATCACCGCACTTTCAGATGCCGTAAGAAGAAGCCGCGCAGGTCTTCAGGATCCCAAAAGGCCTATAGGATCATTTATTTTCCTCGGAACTACCGGTGTTGGTAAAACTGAGCTTTCCAAAGCACTCGCAGAATACCTTTTCAACGATGAGAATGCTATGGTGAGAATAGATATGAGCGAATACCAGGAAAGACATTCAGTCAGCAGGCTGGTAGGAGCTCCTCCCGGCTATGTAGGTTACGATGAAGGCGGACAGCTAACCGAGGCCGTCAGGAGAAAGCCATATTCGGTCATACTACTCGATGAGATAGAGAAAGCTCACCCCGATGTGTTCAATATTTTACTCCAGGTACTGGATGATGGCCGATTGACCGATAACAAAGGACGGGTGGCCAACTTTAAAAACACGATCATTATCATGACCACCAACATCGGTTCTTCAATTATTCAGGAGCGGTTTGCCGGGATTAACGATGAGAATGAAGATGCGATTGTGGAAGAGACACGAAGGGAATGTATGGAAATCCTGAAAAAGTCGGTCCGCCCTGAATTCATAAACAGGATAGATGAATCGATCATGTTCAAGCCTCTCAGCCGTGAGGATATCCGGAAGATTGTCGATATCCAGTTCAGGATAATTAAGCAAAGACTTGAGGAAACCGGCATGAAACTCGAGATCTCCGATAAGGCACTTGACCAACTTGGTAAACTAGGTTTTGACCCTCAATACGGTGCCCGTCCGCTTAAAAGGGTGATTCAAAGAGAGATATTGAATGAACTTTCCAAGAAAATTCTCTCGGGACAGATTCAAAAAGATTCGATTATCGGAATCGACATGGATACCAGCGGAGGTATAGAATTCATAAATCTTGACCAGGTTGAGATATAAACTCCGTCATACAACTGATAGTCCCTCGCCTTAAACAGTTCGGCGAGGGATTATTATTTAATAGGCTTTGTTTTTTTATCTTCGGCTCGAATTTTATTTTTGCGCATCCTTTTAACTTAACTCATAGGGCCATGTCGGAAAAAACGAAATATTCAGAAGAGGAACTTAAGGAATTTGAAGAGTTGATATTGAATAAACTCGAGAAGGCTCAAACTGAACTGAAAATTCTAAAGGATTCACTGAACAGAAGCAATGACGAAGGGACTGACAGCACAGCTGCACATACAAAAGTCCTCGAAGACGGTGCTGATACTGCTGAAAAAGAAAATTTAGGTCAACTTGCCGCCCGTCAGCAAAAGTTTATTAATAACCTGGAAAACGCCTTGATCCGGATTAAAAACGGAACCTACGGTATTTGTAAGGAAACCGGAAAACTCATTTCTAAAGAAAGATTGAGGGCAGTACCTCACACTACATTGTCTATCGAAGCGAAACTCAACCAGAAAAAGTAAACTGGACTTCCTCAAGAACCATATTGAGGCTCTGATTTTCTGTTCTCCCTCCCCTCTTAAAACCACGGAAATTCAGAAATGCCTGAGTGAAATGTTTGATGCAGAAGTCCCCAAAGACGACATCGACAAATCTATCCAGGAGCTTAAAGAACAATACATTGACAAAGAGTACTCATTTGAGATAATAAAATCGGCTGATGGATTCCAATTCATGACGAAACCTGCATACCAGGCAAGTATTGGGATCCTGCTAAAACATCAATCTAAAAAGCGATTATCCAACTCTGCCCTGGAAACCTTATCAATCATTGCCTATAAGCAACCTGTTACCAAAACTGAAGTGGAACAAATCAGGGGAGTGAATTGTGATTACTCTATACAAAAACTGCTGGATAAAGGACTGGTAGTAATAACCGGCAAATCGAATACTATAGGAAGACCGCTGATTTATGGAACTAGTGACTTCTTCATGGAATACTTCGGGATCAACGATATTTCGGAACTCCCTACCCTCAAAGATCTCCCCGGCGAAGAAAATATCATCGGGGAAAATTCAGCAGAATGAAAACCACTCCAACAGCGGGCCAGGAAGGAACCCGTCTAAATAAATACATCGCTAATAGCGGGGTATGCAGCCGCCGCCAAGCGGATGAACTCATAAAAAAGGGAGATATCCGGGTTAATGGGCAGGTTGTTACCGAAGTCGGCACGAAGGTAGGGCGTAAGGATAAGGTCGAATACAAGGGTAAAATACTCCAGGCTGAATCGCTTCAGTACGTACTTCTCAACAAGCCAAAAAACTTCATCACCACCACCAAAGACGAAAATAATCGTAAAACCGTTATGCACCTGGTGAGTAATGCCTGTAATGAACGTATCTACCCCGTTGGCCGGTTGGACAGGAATACGACGGGTCTTTTGTTACTCACTAACGATGGCGAGCTGGCTGACAAACTCCTTCATCCCCGAAATGAAATCGAAAAAGTTTATAAGGTAAGTCTGAACAAGGGCTTGTCGAAAGGACACGCAGAAGAAATGCTGAAGGGCACTCAACTGGAGGATGGAGTCACCGTAATTGATGAGATTGGCATTCTCTCTGATGATAGGCGTGAGGTAGGTGTTGAGATACACAGTGGAAAGAACAGGATCATCCGCCGGATCTTTGAACATTACGGATACGAAGTTTCACACCTCGATCGAACCATTTTTGCCGGGCTTACCAAAAAAGACCTGCCCCGGGGTAAGTGGAGGCATCTCCACGAACGGGAAATACGGCGCTTAAAGCACTTTCTGAAGCTCAAATAACCACCGCTCACATCTTTCTTGATTTTCCAGGTATAAATGCAGAGGTTGTAATCCAACTTGGATTGCTATGAAATTTACATTTATACTCCTGCTTTTTATCGCCATTCCGACACTCTCCCAGGATAGAGTTTTCGGTCGAATGGATGTTTTCGAACTGGAATGGGTATCCAACCCCAGGATATCCCCCGATGGAAATATGATAGTCTACCAGAGGGGAAGTATGGACGTCATGAAAGACAGGAGGGTTAGCCGGTTATGGCTGATCTCCAGGGATGGGAAAAAGCATCAAAAGCTGACTTCGGACGACCGTTCGGAATCCCAGGCTGTCTGGTCGCCGGACGGGACCCGGATCGCATTCGTTACGTCTACTGATAATGGTTCCGAGATATTTGTGTATTGGACTGAAACTGCTAAAACAGCAAGATTGACACAGTTAGAGCGTTCACCTCGAAACCTGGCATGGTCTCCTGATGGAAATCATATCTCTTTCACAAAGCTTGTCCCGGAAGCGCCGCCAAGCCTGGTAAAACCTCCCAAAAAGCCGGATGGTGCAGAATGGGCCAAGCACCCAAGGGTGGAAACGCGCTTTAAGCACGAAGCTGACGGTCGCGGTTATATAGAGCCCGGGTATTCGCAGATATTCGTCATTCCTTCTACAGGGGGGACTCCCCGCGCCTTAACTTCTGGCAAGTACCCGATATCCGGAGACCACTCATGGTCGAAAACCGGGGACAGAATATTTTTTGTAAGCAACAGGAAAAAGGATTGGGAATATGACTTCAGGAATTCTGAGATCTATTCGGTTAATACTAAATCTCTTGAAATCACAGCACTCACGAACCGAAACGGACCCGACCGCTCACCGGTAGTTTCACCTGACGGTAATACAATTGCATATACTGGGTACGATGATAAAGTTCAAACCTACCAGGTCAACAACCTTTACCTGATGAAACCGGACGGATCTGGAAAAAAGATAGTGCCTTTAAATCTGGACCGTAGTATCAGGAACATAGAATGGGAACCCAGTGGGAAAGGTATATATTTCCTCTATGACGATAAGGGGAATACTAAACTGGGGTATACCGACCTTAAGGGAAAGGTCGAAGAAGTGACCGGAAATATTGGAGGTGAAGGTGTAGCTCGTCCCTATGGTGGAGGTTCATTTAGCTTGTCCTCTAACGGATGGATCGCCCTCAACCAAACCCGGCCGGAATACCCGGCTGAGTTAGCCGTCATGACAAAAGGTGGTTCACCTTCCTTACTCACCGACCTCAATTCGGATCTGCTCGATTACATAGACCTGGGTGAGGTGGAAGAAATGTGGTATAAATCTTCACACGACGAGCGTGATATTCAAGGCTGGATTGTAAAACCTCCGAACTTTGATCCTTCAGGCAAATATCCGCTCCTGGTAGAAAATCACGGTGGTCCCGTCGCCAACTATGGTGACAGATTTTCTCCGGAAATGCAATTATACGCAAGCGATGGTTACGTGGTCTTTTACCCGAATCCACGGGGAAGTACCAGCTATGGGGAGGAATTTGGAAACCTGCTTTACCATAATTACCCGGGTAACGATTACGACGACGTGATGTCGGGGGTTGATGAGTTGATTAAGCGTGGATTCATTCATGAGGATAGCTTGTTTGTTACCGGTGGGAGTGCCGGTGGGATCATGACGGCATGGATTATTGGTCACAACAATAGGTTCAGGAGTGCCGCTGTGGTTAAGCCTATCATGAACTGGATGAGCAAAACACTGGTCGCTGATAACTATTATGGATATGCCAACTCCCGGTTTCCCGGCCAACCCTGGGAAAACCCGGAGGATTATTTGACATTTTCCCCAATTACCTACGTCGCAAATATTACGACCCCAACACTTGTAATGGTGGGAACCGAGGATCGCCGTACTCCGCCTTATGAAGCCAAAATGCTATATCATGCGTTGAAATTGAGAAAAATCGAGACAGCCTTTGTAGAAGTCTGGGGCTCATATCACTTTATTGCCAACCGCCCCAGCCAGTTGATAACCAAGGTGGATCATATCCTGGCATGGTTCAGAAAATATCGTAAACCAAATGAAGAGTAGGTAGAAACCTTACCTCTAAGTTATTGAGAGTAACTACTCTGGATTTTATTAATCAAAATATCTTCATATTTTCGCAAGGCACATTATTTAACCAATTTTATGGAAGTCTACCTGATAGAAGACGACGAAATATATTCCGAGTTCATCAGGAAATCACTCTCCCAGAGTGATTACCAGGTAAAGCCATTCTATACGGCGGAAGACTGCCTGAAAGAATTAAACGGGAATGGAGAGATTCCTGAAGTATTCATAATTGATTATAAGTTGCCTGGAATGAATGGAATCGATTTTTTTCAGCAGGTTCATCCAAAAATCGATGAGGATAAAACCAAGATGATTATTCTTAGTGCCATTGATGATGGGAACCTGGTGCTTGATTTTATTCAAAAAGGTATACGGGATTATGTGATAAAGGACGAGCAAGTAATCAACTCCCTTGTGAGTATCATTGAAGGTAATGACGATGATTACTATTTCTTCGACGAATAGCTAAGCCTCTTTTTTCAGATGAAGTGTAAAGGTACTTCCCTTGTCAATCTCTGTTTCAAATTCAATTTTGCCACCGAACTTCTCGGTAATCATTTTCACAATGGCAAGGCCTAAGCCATTACTCGATTCTCCACCGGTAGGCCTGACACTCAAGGGTTGATATTTATTAAATAGTTTATCCCGTTCATCTACTGGAATTCCGGGACCCTGGTCCCGAAATGAAATTAGAACGTAGTTGGGTGAATCTTTGATAGTAACATGTACCGTCCCACCCAGTTTAGTGAATTTAACCGCATTGGAGATTAGGTTTTCCAAAACCCTGTCGAGATAAAGCTTATCTGCCATTACAGGTAGAGCAGTCATGGAACATTCGAAATGAAGATCAATTTTTTTCTTTTGGGATAGGGGCTGGTAATTCTCAACCATCCTCTTTACAATAGGCACGATGTTCAGCTTTTTCTGTTCCATTTCGACCCCTTTATCTTCCAGTGAACGGATGTCCATAAGGTTTCGAATCAGGTGGATACCATCCGTTACTACGGTCTCTATTTTCTCCAAATATTCCAACTGGGTTTCAGTTAACTTTTTGCTGTCGATTTTCATCAGCTCAAGGAGGGCAAAGACACGGTTCAAGGGAGCTTTGAGATCATGGGAGACCATGCTCATGATCGAATTCTTTTCAAAGACAATCCTCTCGTATTCGAGGTTTTTCTCTTCCAACGCAAATTGATTCTCAGTGAGCTGTTCGGATTGCCGGCTTATGATCTTGTTTTTACGACTCAACCGCCTGATCACCAGTACCAATCCGACAATCACGAGGATGAGCAAAACCAATATGCCGACTTCGAGGATATCCATCAATAATTGATCGTTTGTTCCTGGTGCACCTCAATCTTTCCGGGGATAAGCCAGCTTCTCACTTTTATGTATCCACGGAATTCAAGGGTAATAGCCCTTTTACCTAGTAAGTCCAACACATTATTCAAAAGCCCTGATCCTTTTAACTTTACCCCAATATCTACCGGTATTTCAAAATCACTACGCGCTTTGATCTTCACTTTTTCTGAAGGGTTAATGGTAGCCACGAGTTTATCACGATGGTACACGTTGATTTCAGCTTCGAGAAGGCGAACACCCCGCTTATTCGGGTTATAAAGTACTGCATTGCCCTTAATGTTTAAGGTGGCATTTTTTACTCCTGTAACCCTTAGATCCCTGATCTCCGTGAGTTCTACATCTTCATATTCACTATTACATGAAATAAGAAGAACCAATAACAGGGGGCTAATTCGGAAAAAGAGAAGCATCGAGTCCCGGAATGATCTTAATGGCATTCTTGTAATAAAGTTTTTTCAGGACTTCATCAGAAAGCCCCAGTCCATACATACTCCAGAACGCATGATATTTTTTATAGTATGGAAAATATTCATCATTTGTTTCCAATACCCTGAAATATGTATGGTATTCCCCCGGATTATACGCATCCTTTCCAAAAAGGATTCTGTCCTGGTACTTTGTAAGAAATTCATCGGCAAACTTTGGCTGCCTGCCGAGTTCTGCGATAACTGCGGATATCTCTACATACATATTGGGTATTTCATCCATCAGCTGTCCCAGTTTAGATAGATTATTGGCATGCCAGCCCATATGAGCATTGATGAATATGGTATTGCTATGTTTTCTGAATACGTTATGCTGTTCATTGATAATCTGTTCCCAGGGGGCGGGATTGGTATCGCTCCTCTTTCTGCCTGACCTGAGTTTAAGCTCCAGCCATCTTTCATTATTTTCGTCGTGCCCATCCCAGAATGGAGCCGGATCCGCCGAATGAATAAGTACGGGAATTCCCAGTTCTCCACACTTTGCCCAGACAGGATCTAACCGAGGATCATCTACCGCAATCCGGTTTCCTTTAGTATCCCTATTCCTCAACCCAAGGCTCTTAAATATTTTCAAGCCCCTTGCCCCGTTTTTTACATCCTGCTCCAATTGAGCTGCCGCCTTTTTTCCCCAATCGGGCTCCCCTACCTCACTGAAATCAACATTGGCAAAAACTACGAAGCGGTTAGGGTGTGTTGCCTTGATATTTTTTACTGATGCCAGCAATCTTGAACCCGAGCCACCGCTCAGGTTTACCATAATCCCCATATTTAGTTCGTCCATCTCCGCCTTCAACTGATTGATCCTCTCCTCGGTCATACTCCATTGATGACTATGAACATCGACAAAGGGATAACGGGCTTTTGTAATTGGATTCTCCGGAACAACCAGGGTCGACTTCGGATTGTATTTCTCAAAGTCCATCGTCTGACTTTGTACCGTCAAGAAAGCTGGACACAAAAGGACAAGGATTAAGTAACGGATCATGGCTTGAATTTAAGATTGCCAATATGGTAAAATGACAACCAGAAATGAAATAAAAAAAGCCCCAATCGGGGCTCATGTTATAT
>JAHEKQ010000031.1 GCA_024638265.1 Flammeovirgaceae bacterium | reverse complement strand
TTAGATAATAATTCTTTATGACAATATCGTAACCTTGATACCCGTTAATCAGTATATGTAATCAATTACAATCCGCTATCGCCTAGTAATTGTAATTTAGGTTTAGGTTTAGGTTTAGGTAAGAAAGGAAGCTCTCGGGCTTCCTTTTTTTGTGTTTAAAGACAACCTATTTGTAAAGTTTACGTTACATTATGTAAACTTTACTTTACTTTATGTCAAATATTATTTACATTCGACTATGAATATCATGAAGGGTAATTATTTGCTCCCGCATTCCTACAGGAAGTTTGGCTGGGTATTGTTTCTCATCACCCTGGTTGCCGGGATCGTACTGGTAGCTTCGGATTACGAACTTGAATGGCCACAGTTTCACACATTAGCCATTTACACCGACGAGATTTTGGGGAGTGGCAGCTGGTTTCAAATTATGGAAACCGATTTAGGTGACGAGTTGATCAGCATTGGACTGATCATCGGAGGTATCCTGGTTGGATTTTCAAAGGAGAGAATAGAAGATGAGTTTATAGCTTCAATTCGCCTGAAGTCCCTGGTATGGGCCACCTATGTAAACTATTCCGTTCTATTGTTTGCTACCGCATTTATTTATGGCATGGGGTTTTTCAATGTGATGGTTTTCAACATGTTTACCCTGTTGGTCATATTTATTATTAAATATCAATGGTCCCTTTACAGGTTCCGAAAAAGCTACGCAAATGAGGAATAACCTGAAAATAGAGCGGGCTGTAAAGGACCTGACCCAGGAGGAGCTCGCGAAAAGAGTGGGGGTTTCAAGGCAGACCATAAGTGCGATAGAAAAAGGGAATTATGTTCCCTCCACGGTCTTATCACTTAAAATAGCAGCCATATTTGAAAAAAATCTGGAAGATATTTTTAAGCTGGAGGAAATCGATTGGGTTAGCTAGTTATTCCGGGCATCCAGGGCGACCTCGTCAGCGAGTCGGCCCCGAAGAATCCTGAGATATCTCAATGAGTCCCTGATCCTGTAATCAGTATAGGCTTTAGAAGCCCATTCAATGGCCATGGGCAGGTCGCCGTTGATCTCGTTAATAATAGCCATGTTGTGACTTGCCCTCCCCGCGATCTTTCTTCGTCGTGAATTCGTCTCGATTGACCACAACTCAGCAGCCCCGTCCCAATTCCCCGCTTGGGCTCTGCGTTTGGCAATTTTCAGGTTCCTCGTTCCACCCACAAAGTAATACCTGGAGACTCGTAACCTGTATGGAAGGATTCTCTCTGCATAGACGGCGCCCAGGTTATTGCTGGTCTGCATCACGGCCTCCTTTCGTCCCAGTACGGCTTCAACTGCCTTCATGGGATTTACACCCCTGCCTACTGACACCACCTGGTCATTCAGGATGTATTCATCTGCTATGATCCTAGCAGAAGGGTCATATATGCGCCAGCCACTTTTTATCTGGGTAGCAACCCGGGCGGTATGTTCAATGGCAGGGACCCTTACCCCCAGTGGACCTTTCAACTCGACGGGGTTGGTCTCATATTGTGCCTGGGTATCAGTGTCGTAGAATGCAAGGGTATATAGAGCGTCCACCTTATAATCATCACATATCTTTTGCACGGCTTCCCATGATAGTGGGGCAGGAAATACCCCAAACCCGGCACTTCTCAGTTTTACATCATCCAGGAGCTTCACTTCCGTAAATCTCTCATTCCTGGAAAGTTGATCCTCAAGTCCATTCAGCGCCTGCTGTGCGCCTTCGCGGTCAAAATTCTTTCCTTCGGCCGACAATACCCTATCGAGAACATCCAAGGGCTCGTTTTTTTCTGTGGGTAATGACCGATCAAGAACGGCGACTCTCTCCACATAATCCGGGAGTACCACCGGTGCTGGGCGGGTTACAGTTAGTGACATCAGGTCCTTACTGCATGACCCAAGGAAAAGAATGCTTACCGAACAAAGAAGAATGACAGGATATCTCATAACAATATATGCGCAATTTTTAAGCCAAAACCATTTATTCCTCGTTCCATCGGACTTTACCCCCTTTAGATGAGTTCACTTCAATGCTCATCTTCTGGCCTCCACTTACTATCCATCGGACCGTCACCACATCCCGGCCCGGTATATTCCTAACCTCCATCCTTTCCGGGCTATGCTTCTGTTCGACCGTCTGGTTTAAGTCTTCATTGATCACTCGCATTCCCGCAATGACTTCCGGGCCAGTCAATTCCACAATGTTGGGGCGGGTGATACTATACTTCAAGTCCTGTCCACTGTGGGTGGGAATCAACCGTCGGTTTGCAACCGAAACAGTAACCTCCTTTAAACCCCCACTTAGTTTTTTAACATCAACCCGGTCAATTTCCAGCTTGGGAGTCTGATAAGCATGAAAGAGGGTGAATGCCATATTCCGGTGAGCGTCGGTTTCCAGTAAAAACCCAGGGTTGGCCCTCCTGAAATTCTTTTTCTGGCCACCTATCTCTATTTTACCATACTGTGGATGCTCAAATTCCTCCCACTTGATAAAGGCGTCCTCAAAGAGGAGATACTTATCAAATTCATAGATGCTTGCTTGTCCACCCCGCTCCTCGTGGAACATCAGGTAGGATGTATACAATTCATTGGTAAAGGAAAATATCCCTCTGCCACCATGGAACCATTCAATTTCCCCCCCAAATGTCGAGTATAGGTCTTTGTATATCACGAGGTAATTATACCCGGGAATCAACTTTTCTCCCATTTCTCCCAATTCATCATACACGCGCACATCTGCTCTTCCATAGGTAGCGAGGTCTTCTTCAGCACCTGGCCCCCGCAGAAGCATACCACCGGAGTTGTGATATGACTGCGCCCCGGCAATGTTGGGATGTTCCATGAAAAAATCTGCTACGGTACGATTCTCAGGAACAGAAAAAGGATATTTGTAGGCTCCCCTTTGGATATAATCCGGCTGCCAGTTCCAGGCCCAGTCGCGGTTGGGATCATAATAACCTCCCACCCTGTCTTCATTCACCCTTCCATCACCGTCATTATCCAGTCCCTCATATCCAAGTAATTCATACTCTCCTCTTTGATCGCCCTCCACCTGGACCAGTCTCCTGGGGTCGCGGGGATCGGCAACATACCTGCCATTCGGATTTTTCCTCCGCATGAAGGTGATATGACCGTCACTATTCAGATCATCAAAACCATCTTCATCCTTAAGTCCGTCGCGGTCGTCATCAATAGGCATCATACCTGAGCGCGGTGATGAGGCTGTGTTGGCTTCCAGCATATAATTATTTCTCGCATCGGGATTTATGCTAGGAAGAATGTAAAACACCTTCTCGTCCAGAAGTTCCTGCACAAACTTATTTGAATTGTACATCTCCGCCAGGTACCAGGCAGTATATAGCGCTATCTCGGTTCCCTGGATCTCATTGGAATGAATATTTCCATCGATGTAAAACCCGGGTTTTTCCAGGTCGCTGCCATTTCGCGTATTGGTCACGGTCAACATCCACATATCCCTTCCCTGGTATGATTTTCCAATGGAGTTTAGCTTGATGAGGTTTGGATGTGCCTTGGCCAATTGCTTGCAGATGTTTTCAATGCCACTGTAGGTATTGTATCGATTCCAACTGATGTCCACCTTAGGGTTTACAGGGGTCCCCGCCGCCTGGAAGAAATCGGGGTCCTGTCCGTAGGAAGCAAAAAAGATAACGCTTAATATAATTGTTGTAAGTCTCTTCATGGCTTCATTTATTTTAATTCTACGTTAATATTCACCGAACCCATTTGCGGTGCTCCTGCAATAATTCCAAGTTGCCCCTTTCCCTGGATCAACCATGTGAGGCTGCTTTTTTCTCCCGCTTTCAATTGATCGAGCAAAGTTACTTTTTGTCCACTCAGGAGGTTCATTCCACTTCCCAGCTTGAGACTAATCTTAGGCTTTAGCACCCATTTAACCCGCTCTCCCATTTCTGTCATTGCCGGTAACTCGCCGCTATTGAATATATCAACACTGACCCGGAATACATTTTTACCCACGGATTCTACCCGGATGTTCTCAGCCTGAACCTTGGGATGGCGGGACGCCATTTCCGCAACAAATTGAAGGTGACTTTCCGCAATATCATCCAACATCGAAGCAGGCGGGTTGCTTGTAACAAATGGATGAATCCCTCCGACTTCCACTTTCTTTCCCGGAAAGTCAGGATGTTCAACAGATGTCCATTCAGTAAATCCATTTATTTGGAGGCTGTCCAGCCATCTCAATTGGCCCGCCTGTTTGGATAGGGATTTTTCAGACTTCTTTTTCATGTCGGGCATCTTCCAGGCGGGAGTACCATAGCTGAATCGTCCGAAATGGAAATAGGCCCACTGCATAAAATCCCCGGGATGTCCCGTTGCGGATTTACCTTTATTTCCAGTTAATTCCTGGTATAATTTGCTTACCAGCTCATTGTGCTTAACATCCTCCTGAAGCATGCTCGCCACTACGCGTTTCCTCGCTTGTGAAGCGTTGTACTTCATCGGGGCATAGAGGTTATCCGACGGACCGAAACTCAAGACGAGAAATACGTTAGTTCTTTCATAAAGGAAATCGAGGAAAGCCCTGTTTTCCAATTCACTCACCTGGAATTCTCCGGCACCTGGTTTGAACCATGGATATTGGTAGGTGAAATTCTTGTTAAAAGCCACGCCCCCCGGACCATCCTCATTTAAATCGCCATCGCCATCATTATCACGTCCTTCAGAATATATCGCCCAGTTACCTTTCTCTCCTTTGGATTTATCGACCTTTTTCAAAGCCCTGGGATCCGTTTCATCTGCAATCCAGTCCCCAGTCTCATCCTCCACCCTGATCCAGGTGATTTGTCCATCATTATTCAAATCCTCAAACGGGTCTTCATTCATCCTGCCATCGCGATCATCATCGGTTTTGGTACTATTGCCCTCCCTTTCATATTTGAGGGAAGAAAAGTACTGTTCACGAGCGTCAGGGCTCATATCGGGAAATACATAATAGCTCACTTCGTTAAGCGAGTTTAACAGGCTGTCAGACTCCGTGAATTTCTCCAGCAGGGAAAGCACCAGTTCCGTCCCAAATGGGTGGCTACCACTTACTCCCCCAACAATAACCACGGCCGGTTTATTTTCGGCGGGGCCGCTTGAAAGCGTAACCCGGAACACGGGTTTTCCACTTTCTGTTTTAACCAGCTCGGCAACCTCAACAAAATTCTTTTGATTCCTTTCCAATTCTCTCAACTTGGCAGTCATCGCATTTTGGTCCGTGTAACCTTCTTGTGCAAAAGTCCACTGAGAAAATAGCAGAACACCTATCAGACCGGATAATCGTATCATTTTTTCCGCTTTTACATGAGCCGTCAATATAGGAAATTTTATCTTCGTGCATGGTTCGCTCTTTTGACGATTTCAAGCTCAATAAACAATTGCTGAGAGCAATAAGTGAACAGGGCTGGGGTGAACCTACGGCGATTCAGCAAAAAGCAATTCCACTAGCCCTCAGCGGGCATGACTTGCTGGGAATCGCCCAAACCGGCACGGGGAAAACGGCTGCCTTTGTCCTTCCGATTTTGATGAAGGTGAAATATGCCCAACCCAAAGGTCCATTTGCGTTAATATTTGCACCCACCCGTGAGCTAGCGCTACAGATTGAAGAAATGAGCCAGGCCCTTGCCACCTATACAGACTTGAGGATCCGGTGTATTTACGGAGGCCTGGGTCCAAAGGAACAGATTGCCCGGTTGGCTGAAGGCGTCGATATATTAATCGCCACCCCAGGGAGGTTCCTGGACCTGTACCTCAAAGGACATATCCACACAAAAAACATCAAGACCATGGTATTGGATGAGGCAGACAGGATGATGGACATGGGGTTCATGCCACAGATAAGGAGAATTTTAGAGGTCATTCCGGTGAAAAGACAAAATCTCCTATTCTCTGCCACTATGCCCCCGGTTGTAATTGAACTCTCGCATGAATTCCTCGACTTCCCAGAGAAAGTTGAGATCACACCCCAGGCTACAGCTGTAGAGACGGTATCCCAGGAACTTTACCATATCCCGAATATGCGGACCAAGATTCATTTTCTCGAATACCTCCTGAATGAACAGCCCCTGGAAAAGGCCATAGTATTTGTGAGGAAAAAATCTACCGCTGAAAATATCTACAAATACCTCAGCCGAAAGGATCACGGTGAAATACGTGTAATCCATGCCAACAAGGGTCAAAACACAAGGATCAATGCCATGAATGCATTTAAAGCAGGTGAAGTCCGTGTTTTGGTAACCACGGATGTCTCGGCCCGGGGAATAGACGTGAATGACGTATCACATGTCATCAATTTTGATGTCCCCCTGATCTACGAGGAATACGTCCACCGGATCGGCCGAACAGGAAGGGCCAGAAAAGAGGGGGTTGCCATTACTATGTGTACTCATTCTGAGGAATACCATATAAAAAATATCGAGTCACTGATCAGGGAAACGATCCCGGTCAAGCCACTCCCCGCCGGATTGGAAATCGCGGAAACGCCGTTTGAGGAAAAACAGGACATGGCCATGGAGATCGACCGTCAAAAACGTCGGGAAAACCCTGATTTCAAAGGGGCCTTTCACGATAAAAAGAAGGATTTCAGAAAAAAGCCCGGGAAAGGTAAAAAACGGCGACGTTGAAGCGCCTGTTCACTAAATTTGTATCTTTGCGGAATAAATTTGACAGGAATGAGAACGGTAGAAAATCAAAATATTTCCTCAGTGGAAGCCATTGAGCTGGAAAAGCAATTTGGGGCTCATAATTACCACCCGCTTCCGGTGGTTCTATCGCGAGGAGAAGGTGTATTTGTGTGGGATGTTGAGGAAAAGAAATATTATGATTTTCTGTCAGCCTACTCTGCGGTCAACCAGGGTCATTGCCACCCGAGGATTATCAACGCCCTTTGGGAACAGGCCAAGAGATTAACATTGACAAGCCGTGCTTTTCACAGCGACCAGCTTGGGATCTGTGAGAAATACCTCTGCGAATATTTTGGCTTTGAGAAAGCGCTCCTAATGAATACGGGGGCCGAAGCTAATGAAACCGCCATCAAGATTGCTCGTAAGTGGGGCTATGAAAAAAAAGGCATTCCTGAAAATGAAGCTGTGATCGTGGCTGTTGAGCACAATTTTCATGGACGGACCACGACTATTATCTCTGCATCCACCGACCCGGTTGCCACCAATAATTTTGGCCCTTTCACGCCGGGTTTTGAGATAATCCCCTACAATGATATATCCGCCCTGGAGAAAGCATTGAAAAACCCCAATGTTTGTGGCTTCTGGGTTGAACCCATCCAGGGAGAGGCTGGTGTTTATGTTCCGGAGGATAACTACCTAGCCGAAGCGGAAAGAATTTGCAAGGAAAACAATGTACTGCTGATGATGGACGAAGTGCAAACCGGGGTGGGTAGAACCGGTAAGCGTTTGGCTTCCGACCATGAAAACGTAAGTCCTGACTTGCTTATACTCGGCAAGGCAATCAGTGGCGGTGTTTATCCCGTATCTGTAGTTCTTGCCCACAATGATAAAATGCAGGTACTCAAGCCGGGCGAACACGGTTCTACTTATGGTGGGAATCCGCTCGCCTGTGCCGTTACTGTGGAAGCGCTCCAGGTGGTGCTCGATGAGAATCTCGCAGAAAACGCTGAACGGCTGGGAAAGATCTTCCGCGAGCGAATGAATCAACTTATCAGCCGTACCGAGCTCGTCACCCTGGTAAGGGGAAAAGGGCTGCTGAATGCAATTGTGATCAATGACAGCCCCGACAGTAAAACTGCATGGAATATTTGCCTGGCATTGATGAATAATGGTTTGCTGGCCAAACCAACGCATGGAAATATCATCCGTTTTGCCCCTCCACTCGTTATGACGGAGGATCAACTCGAGGAATGCATAAGTATCATCGAGAAGACCATCCTGGACTTCGAGGCTTAAAAAAATCTCTTCTGGCGGAAACCTTTCAAAATTGGCCATGTCATTGGGTTGAATAAACTCAGAAAGACATGAAAAAGATCTTATTGCCCATACTTCTTACCGGAGCTCTAATTACTACCTATGGTCAGGACCGGTATGAAGAGTATTATGATGATGAAGAGTGGGAGGAGCAGGATAAGAAGAAACGAAAAGACAGAAGGGATCGCGACGAGATTAAAACGCTCAGCTCCAGCAAGCATAATGGGGGTTTCTTTGGCCTGACTTTTAAAGCGACCGAGTTTAACAATGAAACTATAGTCACTACCGGAATCAGAACCGGTTGGATTGTGGCGCGAACCCTGGCGATTGGTTTCGAAGCACACGGCCTGGTACCAACTGCCAAATTTGACGATATCGCTCCCCCGGATCGTTTGGTCCTGCTCGGTGGATATGGCGGTATGTTCCTGGAGCCGATACTATTCAGCAATGAAATTGTACATCTTACCTTTCCCGTTACCGGAGGTGCCGGATGGTTTGGATACCATGAAGACTGGGAAGAGACCAATGGGAATTACTCCCTCGTATACGATGACATTTACTGGTACGTCGAACCCGGTGTATCCATCGAGGTGAACGTGGCTAAGAATTTCAGGTTGGCCTTTGGGGCGACACAGCGTATCACCCAGGAACTGGAACTCCCCAATACACCCACCCGCGCTTTTGACAACAGAAACTACTTTGTAACAATGAAATTCGGAAGATTCTGAATTTCTTTGTTGCCCAATGGAAGGGGTAGGTCCGCAAGGATCTGCCCTTTTTTCATTTCAAATTGAACCTTTTTGGCTAATCTTGTATCTATACTGTATGAGAAAGTTTTTACAACTTATACTATTTCTCATTCCCGGAATTGGTTTGTGCCAGACACCCCTTAGCTACCGGCTAACACAGGAAATTCCGGTAATTGAAGGTGATTCCTACCTGGAAACTCCTTGGGGTGGAGGATTGAATGCCGTCCAGGTAGGTGAAATGGACTTTTCGGGCGACGGCATTAATGACCTTGTAATTTGGGAACGGTTTTCAAACTCGCTGAAGCTTTTCAAACGCAATGGGGAAGACTTTGAATACAGCCCGGAATACTTGCAATACTTTCCCATTTTAACCAGTTGGATGCTGCTTGAAGATCTCAATAATGATGGGAAAAAGGACATCATTACCTACCATCCACTCGGGATGAGTGTATACCTCAACACATCATCCGGTAACTTACCTGAATGGAGGCAATTCAATGAAGGCAGGGAGCTGAGGACCCAGGGAATAAATGGCCCGGTAAACATAGCGATGAATGAGGACGACCTCCCGGGAATAGCCGATATTGATGGCGATGGGAAGGTTGATATCGTGACCTTCGCCTATCTTTCAAACAGCATTGAATATAACAGGAATATATCCACAACCGATAGCCTGATCTTCGAAAGGATTAGCACGGAATGGGGTGATTTCGAAGTGTGTTCCTGTGGGATTTATGCTTTTGGCGGGCCTTGTAACCCTTCACAGGGTGGACGCATTGAACATACAGGCCCGAAAGCCCTTTTCCTGGACGACATGGATGGCGACGGTGACCAGGACCTGGCAATTTCAGAAGACGAGTGCGGGGTGATCTTTGCACTTGAGAATGTCGGCACCCCATCCGGTGCAGTTTTTAGAAATCCCGCCAATGATTTTCCCAGTGCGCAAAACCCGGTAAATGGTTTCTTTTATCCCACCTTATACAAAGTCGACCTGAATAATGATGGCAAAAGGGATATTGTTACGGGGATTCATTTAAAGACCAATGCACGAAGGGTCAATGATTTCGCAAACAGTATTCAGTACTTTGAAAATGTATCCACCGGAAATGTGCCGGAATATCAATTCAGAAAATCAAACCTGTTACAGGAAGACATGGTAGAGCTTGGAGAAAGTGCCTCTCCGACACTTTTTGATATCGACAGTGACGGGGATGATGATCTTTTCGTGGGCAGAATGGGTGAATTCACTTCTGAAGGGCAAAAGGGTAGTATTTACTTTTATCGCAATATTGGAGACCAGGTAAATCCCCAATTTCAATTGGAAGATAAGGACTGGCTTAATCTCTCAGCCATTAATCTCAATAATATTAAACCACAGTTCATCGATATCAATGGAGATAAAAATATTGATCTCGCCATGACGGCCAGTGTAGGCAGGGAGTTCCAGGTATTAGTCATTTACTTGCTCAATAATGCTTTCTGGGGATTTGATTATGAGCCCACCATATTTGTAGATCAAAACGCGTTTCTATTCAGGGATGAAAACGCGCTCTTCCACGATCTCGATGAAGATGGAGATGCCGACCTACTGATAACACGTGGATCCGGACAAGTAGACTATTTTGAGTTTTCATCAACTCTCGGTGTCTACAATGAGATGGGGGAATTTTACGGGATGGGAATAGATGCTGAGAGGTCCGATGCCAGCCTCCTTATTGATGATCTTGATGGAAGCGGTGTTGATGACCTGGTGTTATTTACGAAAACTGCAGGTATAAAACTGTACCGGGACTTTAAATCA
The DNA here is from genome assembly GCA_024638265.1 of Flammeovirgaceae bacterium. Classification (GTDB taxonomy): domain Bacteria; phylum Bacteroidota; class Bacteroidia; order Cytophagales; family Cyclobacteriaceae; genus JAHEKQ01. The sequence continues at coordinate 20,745 of JAHEKQ010000031.1, read as the reverse complement.
GATCTGTCTAACCCTGTAGATCCTGAAGAATTGATGTTTACTTACAAGGGTGATGAGCTGGGTACAAACTTTAAATTGGGATCATCTTTAAGAGCAACCTCCTCCACAATTTTTAACGAAGACCTCCCCGCCCTGATCGTCGGAACCGGTGAAGGCGGATTGCAGGTTTTGAGAAATGAGAATGCCGTTGTAAATCCTTTTAGCGAACCATACACATTTACTCCTTCCAATTTCCTGGGGCCGGAAAACGACGCATTTACACTGGAGGCCTCCAAAAACATTGCTTTTGACATTATCACTGCTACAGGACAGCAAATCACACCCGCAATTAAAATCCCCACTGGAGAAAGTCTTTTGCATTCTGTGAGAAACCTCTCAGACGGCCTTTACCTTGTAAGGGTATACACCAATAAGGGCACTTTCCGTGTAAGGAAGTTGGTTATTTCGCGCTGATCAAATAATTTTTATTTTTGCGCCATTCAAACAACAAAATGCATATGAACATCAGAGAACATCTAATCGTATTGAGCGGAGTCGTACTCCTTGCATTCTCATGTGCAGTTGAATCGAATGACCCGCCAGCAATCGCCGAAAGTAATCTTCCACTCGGTGCTGTACAGGAAGCCTATGATGATAATTCGGACCTCATCCTGGTAAGTGTATTTGACCCCCAGGGAATCCTTACCGCGAGGGGAAATTATTACAAAGGGTACAAGCATGGGTCCTGGACAGAATATCACAATAACGGAATCCCAAGAGAAGTCACCCATTATGATCTGGGCGTAAAAGAAGGGTTGAGCTCCACTTTGGACCAGACAGGACAGATTACCTCTGCCACCTACTATCACAACAGCATGAGGCATGGCACCAGCCTGGAATACTACAGGTCTCAGGTGAAGTCAGAAAAGAATTACGTCAATGACAAGCTGGAGGGTATCGCAAAAGAATTTTACCCGGGCGGAGGTATTCAGGAAGAAGCTATGTATGAAGATGGTGTTAGAAATGGTGTTAGCCGCTGGTATGATATGATGGGCAACCTCAGCATCGAATACGAATATAAGGACGGAGAACTCGTTCAATAATCCTCCAACCTTTTTCCTGAACTTTCGTAAATACCCCTACGAATATGTCAATAAGGGTGTTGGAAAGTGTCGATTTGTCATGGAATTTCTCTAGAAACCTTGTTTAAAGCCGTCAGGCACACTTTTTGTTCACCCAAGGGTAGAGTGAAAAACAAAAATCAGAACAGGAAATGAAGAAATTTAGTCAGTTGTTACTCGCTGGGATACTCGGTGGAGCTATAGTTATCGCGTCAAACCAGGTTTTTGACAATAACCAAAGCGTTACTCAGGTGCAAACTGAGGCTACGGTACCGGTCTCACGAGTGGTTTATTCCATGGATGAAAATGGAGAAGCCGTACCGTTGGATTTTACAGCCGCTGCAGAAAAGGTCACCAAGGCAGTGGTTCATATAAGGAAAGTAAGTGTTAGCAGGACTACCACCGATACCAACCAGATTCCTGAAGAGATGAGACGATGGTTCGGCCCATTCATGCAACCCGAACAGAATCAACCTCGCGTTGGGTCAGGATCTGGCGTAATTATAAGTCAGGATGGGTATATCGTGACCAACAACCATGTGATTGAGGATGCGGCCGAAATTGAGGTTACATTAAATGACAACCGCAGTTTCCAGGCTGAGCTCGTGGGTACTGATCCCACCACGGATATTGCCGTAATCAAGATCGAAGAAAACGATTTGGATTACCTGACCTTTGTTCCCTCCGCCGATGTTAGGGTGGGCGAATGGGTAATGGCAGTAGGTAATCCATTTAACCTAACCTCTACAGTCACCGCGGGAATCGTCAGTGCGAAAGCCAGGGCCATAGGAATTCTGCGCAGCGGTTCTGAGTCGGGTCCTAATGAAAGTATCGAATCATTTATCCAGACGGATGCCGCTGTAAACCCGGGTAACAGTGGAGGAGCGCTTGTCAATCTAAGTGGCCAGTTAATAGGCATAAATACCGCCATTGCAAGCAATACTGGGTCATTTGCAGGATATTCATTTGCGGTACCTTCTGATATTGCCAGCAAAGTGGTCAATGACATTCTTGAATACGGGACCGTACAGCGTGGATGGCTGGGTGTCGTGATCGCTAGTGTTACTGATGACCTGGCAAGAGAGAATGACCTGAAAGTAGTTCGCGGAGCCTATATCAGTGAACTGGCTGAAACCAGTGGTGCGAAGGATGCGGGAATCAAAGAAGGTGATGTGATCATGGAAGTTGATGGTCGCGAAATAAAAACCAACAGTGATGTTATAGGTTACATTGGCCAGAAGCGTCCAGGAGATATTGTGAACATTGTGGTTGACCGGAATGGAAGCGCAAAATCCTTCAAAGTTACACTTAAGAATCGCCAGGGCAGTACTGAGCGTGTGGTTGCCAGCAACGATTTGATGACCCGATTAGGGGTTGAATTCGAAGAAGTTGACGAAAAAACGCTCAGGAGACTTGAACTGGATTTTGGAATACGCGTTAAAGAGTTAACCCGTAGCGGTGAACTGGCAAAAGAAACCAGTATGAGAGAGGGATTTATTATTACTCATATCGGAGGTAAGCCCGTGAAAACTATTGAAGATGCCAGGGGCGCTTTTGAAAATGCAAAGGGTGGAATATTAATAGAAGGCCGTTACGAAGAGTACAGCAAAAAAGAGTATTATGCTCTTGGAATAAATTAATTGCCGATGAAAAGATTGTTTAGGAAGGGACAGCGTGTCAAATCGTTAAAGGATGGCAAAGTGATGGAAGTGATCAATTACATTAAAACCAGCAGTAAGTACCTGGTAGAATGTAAATGGTTCGACATGGAGAAAAAGGAGGTTCGTATTAACCGATACGAGGAAGACAATCTTAAAAAAGCCTCATAAAAAAAGGCCGGGTATTAAACCGGCCTTTTATAAAATATTATATCTCAATGAGCATTCAATCGCTCTTTATACTTTTTGATCTGACGCCTCAACCCGTCAACAGCCTCATCAACTGCATTCTCAAAGGTGCTTGATCTCTCTTTAGCAAAAAGCTGATCCCCTGGCATATTGATCTTAATTTCCACTGTTTTATTCTCGACGCCCTGGTTATTGATGCGCAGAAATACTTCGCCATCCACGATCCGGTCGAAAAACTTATCGAGCTTATCGACCCTCATCTGAATGTAATCCAACAGCTTAACATCTGCATCAAAGTGGATAGAGTGAATTTGAACTTTCATCTTTATGGTTTTAAAATTAAACAACTCAAGCCTTGGGATGAGCCTGTTTGTGGGCATCCTTCAGCTTTTCCAACGAATTATGTGTGTAAACCTGGGTTGCCGCCAGGTTGGCGTGGCCCAGTAATTCCTTAACGGCATTCAGTTCTGCCCCCTTGTTTAACAAGTGAGTGGCGAAAGTATGACGTAAGATATGAGGACTTCTCTTGTCCAGAGTAGTAAATAATCCTAAGTACTTTTTTACAGTTCTGTATACAAGCATAGGATAGCCTGGCTTACCTGAATCTGTTACTATTAGAACGTTCCCCGAATTGGGAAAAGTTTCTCGTTTCTTCAAAATGTATGCATCTATAAGTGTGCATGACTGGCGCGTGATGGGAATTATCCGTTCTTTATTTCTCTTCCCCAATACTTTGATCTCTCTCTTCTCCCTGTGGATATCCCCTTCTGATAATCCAAGCAATTCAGAAAGTCGTATTCCTGTTCCATAGAGTAGCTCCAGGATCAATTGATCCCGTTTTCCCGTGAAGTCATTCGGGTATTCCACTCGTTCCAGCAAACTCATCATATCATCCTCCTTTACAAAGCGGGGGAGTTTGGACGAGCTCTTGAGCACCTTTAGCTTGAGTGCAGGATTAGCGGTGATTACTTCTCTTTTCAACAGAAACTTAAAATAGGCTCTAAGTGTGGATATCTTTCTGTTTACAGACCTGGGATCGAGTTTCGCCTCCATAAGGTGGACTACCCACCCGCGCATTTGGTAATGTTCCGCTTCTTCAAGTTCCACACCGGGAAATTCTGACTCCATGAAGGTCATGAACTGATTGAGATCCGTTCGGTATGAATTTAGGGTATGTAAGCTATACCTTCGCTCGTACTCAAGGTATTTGAAGAAACTTTCCAGCATGTATAAAAAAAAAGTACTGCGTTGTGCAGTACTCAATTTATGAAAATGTCGTTGATATAAGAAATACTAGTAGTTTTCTTCAGCGTATTTCTTTTGACGATAGGCCGCCTTCAGTTTTTCGGTCCTGCGGGATATAGAGGGCTTCTCGTAATAAGTCCTGGAGCGCAATTCCCTGAGAACTCCGGTTTTCTCAAACTTCTTCTTGAATCGCTTGAGTGCCTTATCGATTGATTCGTTTTCCTTTACGTTTATAATAAGCATAATTATACACCTCCTTTATGGAACGGGTTGCAAAAGTAAAGTTCCTGCATCAAAAATGCAAACATTTTTAATGCAGGAACGGATACAGGGAGGGGATATCAGCCAAAGGCTGACAAAGCAGGAACGCTAATGGGCGAATGAGGGGAGAGAGGGGGAGGAATTGAGGGAGAGGGAGAGGGAGAGGGAGCGGGAGGGAAGTGAGTGGCGAGTGAGAGGATGCCTCGGGACCTAGCCATCGGCAGGCAGACCTTGAAACAAACCTCTTGAACTTCTGAACCTCTGAACTTTTGAACCCCCTAAAAAACCTTATTCGCCAGCGTGTCGTGGTGCTCTCCTATGAGGCTTCTCAGGTAGAAGCCAATATCTGAAGCAGATTTAAAGCCTGCTTTTAGCGCTGCTTTTTCCTGTACTTCCGCCGGTTGATTCCCCCCTTCTGCATATTCGAGCAGGCTGGAGTAGGCGCCAATAGTCATGATATCGTATTTGAAGCCGAGTGTTCTCACCAGGATCAGGTTGGGTTTCCTGCCTGTTTCCTCCAGGTATTCGTTTTCCATCTGTCTCTCTTTGAGCAATTCCTTTTGTTTGCCGGCAAGCGAAACGAACATCTCAATATGAAAGAAGCTATTGTTGTCAAAGTAAGCGTCGAAGTCAGGGTTGCCATCGAGTTGAACAAATGCCTCCTCTTGCCATGCGACTAAATCGTAGAATTCAGAGCCATACGCGGGACTGTTGGCAAGATCTTCTTCAATCAACATAAGGTCCCACTGATCCCCCTGGCTGTGTCTCAATAAATGGGCTGATCCATCATCTTTCTCTGTTAATTCTTCAATCAAATCCGCTAAACCACCCGGGGCGGCCCTGAGCAATGTGATCTTGAAATCCTCTCCCTGTCCGAAAACAAAGACACTGATCAATGCCGTAACTATGGTAAGAAATGTCTTCTTCATTTTAATTAACCTCCAGGATGAATACCTCATTTGCGTGGATCGTCATCGTTTTGCCCACTGGCATCGATTCACCGGTAAGAATATTCTTAACCCGTGTCCAAGTCGGAACCACTTCAGCATATTTGCTGAGATCGAGTTCCACTTCCTTCGTGTTTTTGTTCATAGCCACCATTACAGTGCTACTGTTGTCATAACGGAAATATACATAAGCGCCCTGCTCGGGGTTGAAATGTGTAAGCTTACCGGTTTGAACTGCCGAATTAGTGAGGCGCCATTTGAGCAAGCGGGTCATGAAGTCACGAGCTTCTTTTTGCTCTTTGCTCAGTCCCTTGCCCGTAAAAGCGTTGACCTTGTCGCCATCCCATCCCCCCGGGTAGTCAGTTCTTATGATACAATGATCCCCATTGTCCGTCATCAGCAATTCCGTGCCATAATAGATCTGGGGAACCCCCCTCATAGTTGCCACATAAGCAAGGGCCATTTTATACCAACTGTAATTTTCCTTTACCTGGGTATAGATTCTGCTCATGTCATGATTGTCAGGGAATACTACCAGGCTATAAGGATCCGGATACATGTAGTCTTGCGCCAGGTTTTCATAGAGGTCCACCCAAGTGTTCCATCTCAATTCCGGGTCGATCAAAGATTTTACCATGTTCTGCTGAGTGGGGAAATCCATCAGGCTGGTAAGATGCGAAGTATAACCATTTGCGTTTTTTTTGCCGCGTTGCCAAAATGAAACCTGGCCAGGCATCGCTGACCACTCTTCTCCCACTATACTGAATTCCGGGTATTCATCCATGACCGCTTTAGTCCACCAGGTCATATAATCCGCATCCGGGTAAGGGTAGGTATCCATCCTGATGCCTTCTAGCCCCAGGTATTCCACCCACCAGATGGCATTCTGAATGAGATAAATACCCATATATTCATTGCGCTGATTGAGATCGGGCATGGTCCGAACAAACCATCCATCGGAGAAGATTTGCTTATCGCGTTCTGAAGCGTAGGGATCCTGTAAAGTCGTTCGCCGGTGATTGGTACCAACATAGTTGTCCGGGTAGTTGAGCCAGTCATCGGCAGGAAGGTCTTTCATCCACCAATGCTCAGATCCAATATGATTGACAATCATATCCATTATAATGCCCATCCCCTTTTCCCTTGCTTCATCTGCCAGTCTCTTATAATCCTCGTTGGAACCATAACGCGGATCCACCTTGTAGAAGTCAGTAGTAGAATACCCGTGATATGAGTTATCCTGCATGTCATTCTCAAGCAGTGGATTCAGCCAAATGGCAGTAAAGCCCATATCTTTTATGTAGTCCAGGTTCTTTCGCATCCCTTCAATATCCCCCCCATGTCTACCACAAGGTTCATCGCGATTGGCCCGCTCCTTCATGCCCGTAACATTATCGTTGCCTGGGTCACCATTGGCAAAACGGTCGGGTGTTATCAGGTAGATGTTATCGGCATTATCAAAACCCCGGAGGTTGCTCCTGCCCTCTTCTCTTTCCAGTATGGGGAAATCAATTTTTCCCGCATCCCCCAGGTCAATTTCAACGGTACCCGGCTTTGCTGATGAATTAATTGCCAGGTCGATGAATTTATAATTTGAATTGGAAAGGCTGGAACTCCTCTTTATCGAGACACCATCATAGCTGACCGTTGGTACAGCTCCGGCCAGGTCTTCACCATAGACCATTAGTTGAACCTCATTCCACTTCATTCCCACCCACCAATTGGGAGGGTCGACACGGTCAATTCGAGGTTGGGCAATTGAAATGCTGAAAGTACAGATTAATACTATCGAAAGAAATATTTTTGCTGGTCTGTTCATACCGGTAGTCATTGAAACTATCATACAATTTATCAATTCCTCAACAAGGCAAAGAAATCTTGAACCGGAATTACCACACAAACGTGTGCGTATATTTTAGAAGGATCGTACGTGTATCAACCACAGGAAGAATCGGAAGTTCCCTGGTCCTATCCAGGTTCATGCCCTCATTGAAGACGAGGAAGAAATCATTGCCCTCCCTCGGATTGAATCGCAGGCGGAAATTGATCAGTGAAAAATGAGCGGCATCGCTGAGCTGGTAGAACATGGCGGCAGACCAGCGGGTATCAAAGGTAAGTTCGGTTTTAATCCGGGCAATATTCGCCTGGAAGTCCATTCCCCTTTGTTCCGCAAGTATCCTGTTGAATTGATAATTCACCGTGGCGTTTATAACAGGTGTCGGTTTCCAATTTACTTCCGTGCCCAGCGAAAGAATGTCGCCATCGTAGTAATTCCCAATATTTCCAAAACCGTTAAAAACAAGTTCTTTACCCTGAGGCGAGGTAATACGAAAATCTATGTTATTGAAAGAATAAGACCCTGCAGGGATCTCTGCATCATCTCCCAGTGCGAAAGGATTCAAAACGTCATCATACAATCGATTCAATGAAATGCTTCCTTCCGCCTGTATCTTAGTCACATAGCTGAATGACAAGCTGTGATTAGCAGATTCAAGGACACCGCCATCTGAGTTCCTGGTAAAAACCGATGATTGTGCCCTCAATTGTGCACTTTGAAAACGAGTCCCATCCCCAAATATCCAGGCGTGCCAAACTTGTGGATTGTAGTTGGTGACATTATTTCTGAGTTCAAACCCCATGACGGGATCGTAGAGGTCCCCGATTCTTGAAAATGCGATATCATAACCAAGGCCTTTACTTCCAGTATTTTGCCACTGGAGATAAATTTTGGAGATATCGATAAAACTATCCGATTCAACATCCTGGTTTTTAGTGGTATACCAGCCAAAGCGGAAGAAATCCTTTCTTATGACGTTGATATTTCCATCCACACCAAATGAAGTGAACGTATCATCCTTAAAATCAGTCTTGTTGGTCAGGATCATTCCAATATTTGAAGTGTTATTGATGGTCTGTCTCCTCAACCTGACCACTCCGTGATTAGCCCCTTCCACCTCCTCCGTAGAAGCGGTTTGCATATCCAGAAACCCGATATCCCATTTACCAACCCTTCCTACCAGTCGGGCCCCCGCAATAATGGGCACGGTATTGCCATCTTCCAAACCGATCTTGCGACTGTAAAATACCCGATTGAACCCCGTATTTGGGGTGGTTCGGAAGGTGCTTGATCGCTCCTGAAAGAACAATCGCTTTTCCGGGAAGAAGAGTGAGAAACGCGTGAGGTTCACCTGCTGGTCGTCGGCCTCCACCTGGGCAAAATCAGTGTTAAAGGTAAGGTCCATGGTGAGATTGCTACTGGGACTGAATTTGATATCCAGGCCGGCATTGTAAGTGGCATCATTATCCAGTTCATAATCCGTTCCAAGGCCATTCAACTGCGAAGTCTGTGTCACCCCTCCCAAAACATAAGGAGCTACATACAAAGGCCTTTTGCTGACCAGGCCTTCGAATTCATATCGTGGGACCCCCGATGGCCTGAACAAGCTCCAACCACCAAAGGTATTAGACATCCCGGGGGTGGCCTGGTCTTCACCGGTTTTTGAAATATGGCGCCAGTAACCCACTCCCATCACTGTCTTTCCATCCTCTACGTTGAAGCGCAGGCTCGTCCACGGAATTCTGATTTCCGCCTGCCAGCCACCGTCTTCCAGGAAAGTGGTTCGGGCATCCCAGAACGTATTCCAATTTGAATTAAAGGGGAAACCTCCCTGTGCGTCATTAAATGTAAGCCAATCCGTGCGGGTAGCCCTTGGCGTAGTGGCAAACACCAATCCATTTTCATTATCGTTGAACTGGTCAATATTGAATCCAAAATAATCGATCGCATAGGTGAAAATATCCCTTTTGAAGCTTTGGGCCATCATATCCTCCGGGTTCTTGTTGTGCAGGACTCCCGCCAGGTAGAGGTAATCATCGTCATAGGCCATGAAAACTTCTGACTTATCCCGGACTTCTTCACCATTGAGCGGTAGAAACTGGATGATAGGCAATGGCCCGGTCCCCTCCCATTCATCCTTCTCCACAACTCCATCGAATCGTGGGGGGTTCTCCAAGCGTACCGCTTTTTGAACTTGGGAATAGAGCGCACAGGGCAATAATACCAACAGTATTAACCAGAGAGATTTCAACAAAAAATGGAATTAGCTTAATTAAATATACACATTTATTAAAAACCGGGATGACAAACTGAAAAAGTAAAAGACCGTATATTAACATCATGAAACCGGATACCCTCGTTCGTGCTGCTGCTATGTCCATTCTTATAGTGGCAGTGGTTATCACATTGATTTACGGGCAAAATCTCATGATTCCCCTGGTCTTTGCCATCCTGATCTGGTTCCTGGTCCGTGAAATCACCAAGGCCCTGGATCGTATACCCTTTATCCGGAAGCGATTTCCGAGGTGGCTCAAGAACCTGATCACTTCTCTGATCATTCTATCCTTCCTGGGGTTCGTAGGCCGCATACTTACCTCGAGTATTCAGAACCTCGCTGATTCCTACCAGGTCTATGAAGCTAATGTCACGTCGATCGTGGATAAAATCAATAACACTTTCAATATTGATATTGGTGCCTATATCTCGGAAAATGCCATGGATTTTGACTTTGGAGCCATATTGGGTTCAATTTTTAACTCCCTCTCATACATTCTGGGCAATACCTTCCTGATCCTGATTTATGCATTATTCGTCTTCCTGGAAGAAGCAGTGTTCCAGAATAAGCTAAAGGGCATCTTTTCGAACCGCTCCGGGTATGAAACCACCGTGGAAATGCTGGAGAAAATTGAAAGTTCCATTACGCGATATATAGGACTGAAGACCCTGATCAGCCTGATCACCGGGATTTTAAGTTATGTGGTATTGCTGATCATCGGGGTTGACAGCCCGGTATTCTGGGCGTTCCTGATATTCCTCCTGAATTATATCCCAACGATAGGATCGTTAATCGCTACAACTTTTCCAGCGGTCTTTGCCTTGCTTCAATACGGCGAATTTTATTACCTTTTTATGGTTTTAATATTTGTCGGAGTGGTGCAGTTGGCTGTTGGGAACGTACTTGAACCAAAGCTAATGGGTAACTCATTGAACATCAGTCCTTTAGTAGCCATACTCTCACTTACTTTCTGGGGAGCCGTATGGGGTGTTACCGGAATGTTCCTGGGAGTTCCCATTACTGTCATACTCGTAATTATATTCTCTCATTTTGACTCGACCCGTCCCGTAGCCATCATGCTAAGCGAAAAGGGCAAAGTCAATCAATAAGCGAACTATGAAAAACGTATATCTAATTCTTGCAATCCTGGGATTTATTGGTCCCAACATCTTTGTTGCTATGGTGACAGTCGAAACAGGGAACATCCTTCTGTGGACAGATCCTGCGACTACATTTTCTGAATTGTTTATTAACAAAACCGCATCAGCATTTGCAGTGGATCTTCTTATTGTGGTCCTGGCATTTTTTATATGGTCTTTCAGAGAGGCCAGGAGACACGGGATCAAGAACCTCTGGTTCATCTGGTCATTGACCATGCTGCTGGGGTTGGCCGGGGCTTTTCCGTTGTTCCTCTACCTGCGTGAGAGAAAGCTGGAAGTAGTGAATGCCTGAACCGCTTTGTTCCAGATGTAAAAGCAGGCCCGGTAATCCTACAAGAGAAGTAAGTGGTATCAACGGGTTTAATGAGTATCTCAATTCCACTAATTATACCCATGTGTGCCCATCTTGTGAGGTAATTTTAAAAGAGCTCAAGGTCAGAGGCCAGGATTATCCTTTTTCTGATTCATTTGGTGAATTACAGGAGGGTATTCATTATTCAATGGAGGATAACATGGTGGTATTCACTGAGTTATATCACATTGCAAAGGGATATTGTTGTGAAAACAATTGTAGAAATTGTGCTTACGGTTTCAGGAGATAATCATCAGCTGGCAAGCTCTTCCTTTCGGGCCTTCATTTGAAGTATAAATTCGCTCCCTCTTTTCTCTTCACTCTTGACAAAGATTTTATAGCCAAGCTTGTCAGCCAGCAGCTTAACAATGGAAAGGCCTAAACCGGTAGAAACTTCCTTGTTGGTAGGTTTTGCGCTCAACATCTGAAATTTCTTAAAGAGCCGTGACCGATCCAATTCCGTAAAGCCTGGGCCCTGGTCAATAACCCTTAAACTTACTCCATCTTCTGTTTTATCAAGGGCAATTCTAACCATTTTTCCAAGTGGCGTGAACTTAATAGCATTAGAAACCAGGTTATCGATAATCCGGGTGAGGGCGAGGACATCCGTTTCAATGACCATTTCCTCATCCGGAATGTCAAAACTCAGCTCAATATTTTTCGTACTGGCAGCCGCAGAATAATTTTCAGCTATCTGACCAACCAGGTTAGAAAGGTCAATAGACTGGTATTCCAGAGGGGCTTCTGAAAATTCAAGCTTATTGATGTAGTTGAGCTCATTAATCAACTGGAGGGATTTGTTTAGTTCTCTGTCAAGATGGTTGAAATTTAACTTATTGCCTTTCTCTGCCCCACCCGCTTTCATCATTTGGGTCAGGATCTTGATATTGTTGATAGGTCCTTTAAGATCGTGAACCATCATGTGATTCATACTGCGATTGGATTCCATCAGTTGCTCCAGTTTGGAATTCTGATCTTTGAGGACTTCATTCTTTCCAATCAACTCGGTTTCAAACATGCTCCGCGTAAGTGCCGTGCTGATTAATTGACCCATGATGAAGACAAAGTCATAATCGAAATCATCGAACCTTGTTTTCCGGGGAGACGCCGATGAAAAGTTCAAAGTGCCAAATCGCTTTCCCCTGATCCATATTGGGACCCCGATGTACGTCTCCAGTCCAAACAGTTCATAACATGGGTGACCGTTGTATTCGGAGGCCCCCATATGATTAATATCTACAATTCCATCTTCATCATAGGTTATGGAGCAGTAGGTATTTCCAAGTTCAAATTCCTGTCCAACCTTGAGCTCTGCCGGACTCGTGGAATAGTAATCTATGACTGTGTAACTATTTCGCTTGATTTCGCTGATGATGCCGAGATCCGCATGAAGGAATTCGGTACTTTCCTTGAGGACGTGATGAATCTGATCCCTGAGATTGTCAGTCTCGTAGGTCATCAATTTGTAAATCTGGCTCGCCCTCTGCTTTCGCATAATTAATCCTTTGGTAAAGTAGTCATATATACGCAAGTATTCACACTTTGGTACCCTTGGCGTATGATATTTACAAAAAGTACAACTTTTTTGGGCTCTCAATAGTTACTTTTGTGGCCTTTCAGTATTTATATAAACCCGGTATGAAGAAGTATTTTGCAGTATTCTGCTTGTTTTTTGGCCTTCAGCCTACCTATGCACAGGACCTTGTGGAATTGCGCTATGATAGTGTAGTCTGCTATGCGTCAGATGTAAGCACAGAAACTTTTGTGCCTCCATCCAGGGATATTATTAAAAGGATCAATGCGCGTACTGAAACCGAATCTGACTTCATTGTGGATTACGGTGGGTTTACGGACGAGGCAAAAGCCGCTTTTCAATATGCGGTAGACATCTGGGATGCTGTAATTGATACACCAATCCCCGTACGGATTGTTGCCACCTGGGAGCCTAAAAGTGAGGGGGTACTCGGATCAGCCCGGTGGGCCGATATCCGCATGCCGATGGATGCGGGAATCGGCAATACCTGGTATCCACTTTCGGTTGCTGAGAAAATCACCGGTCAGCAACTTAACAGTCCCGCAGCAGCAGATATTCAAACCGAATTCAACAGCGACTTCAATTGGTATTACGGACTCGACGGACAGGCACCATCCGATACCCATGACCTCGTCACTGTTGTACTGCACGAGATAGGGCACGGCCTAGGCCTTACTTCCTCATTCTTTGCCAATACCAGTGTCGGGGTTTTCGGGGCTGGGAATAACGTTGAACCCATTATATACGATCATTTTGTTGTAAACTCGGTGGATGAGAAACTGATCGACCTCTACCAGTCGGGGACTTCTGAGCTTGCGGTTGCCCTTACCAGCAATAACCTTTATTTCAACTCACCTATTGCCATTCAAAACAGCAATGGAAGTGTCCCCAGGCTTTTTGCTCCCAACCCCTGGGATGGGGGGTCCAGCATCTCTCACCTTGACGAACAGAGCTATCCGCCTGGTACCATAAACAGTCTTATGACCCCACAGTTGGGAAGAGCCGAGGTTGTTCATGCGCCGGGTCCCATTGTCGAGGGAATGCTGGCAGACATGGGATGGATTCACACTTACCTGGATCACGATCCCCTACCCAATAGCGAACAGGTGAACGATCCTATTGATATAAATATTAACATAACAAGCGATACAGATCTTGAGCCCAATTCCGCAAAATTATTTTATTCTACAGACGGATTTGACCAGGATGAAACCGTTGTAAACCTCAATGATCTTGGTTTAGGTGAGTACAATTACCAGATCCCCGCTTTCAACCAGGAAGAACTGATCTCATATTACATGGAGGTGACAGATATTTATGGCAGGACTTACCGTGAGCCATATTCGGGATATTATACCTTTCAATTAGGAGCAGACACTGAATTCCCGGTCATAGAGCATGAACCATTGCCTTTCATCTTTAATACGGATGAATTTTTGAACATAGCAGCAAATATTACCGATAATTACCAGGTGACGGATGCAGTCTTGGATTTCAGGCTTAATGATGGTCCCAATGTAGTAGAAAATATGACCCTCGGTGATGGGGACGAATACGCATTCCCCATTGACCTGACATCACTGAACTTTACCGGTAACGACTATCTCTATTATACCATAAGGGCAGAAGACGGAAGCCTGGCCGGAAATTCTACGGTCTTCCCTTTAACAGGCGAGCAGGAGCTGCGTATTGTCGGTATAAGGGATGCTGTGAGTTCTTATTTCAATGACCTGGAAGGTGGTAACGGTGATTTTGTAGGTGTAGGTTTTGATGTATTGCAACCCGATGGATTCAACAATTTTGCTATTCATTCTGATCATCCTTATGAAAACGACAAAACCATAAGTTACCAGATGTTGGTCCCTATTGCTCTTTCAGATCCGATTTCGATGAAGTTTGATGAGATCGTCCTTGTTCAGCCAGGAGAGCCCGGATTCCAGTTTGGCAGTTCTTTCTTTAAAGATTATGTGATTGTAGAGGCTTCTAAAGATCTCGGTAAAACCTGGCGCAGACTGGACCTCGGCTATGACAGTCAGGACTTCGACGGGTGGCAAACTCTATTTGATGCAGAAATTACTGATGGGATTAGCACGGGTGTGGGTGACCCTTCCCTTTACCGAAGCCGGATCATCAACCTGCTGGGAAATAGCACCTTCTCACCGGGGGAAGAGATCCTTATCAGATTCAGCTTATATCCTAATGATACCATCAGGGGTTGGGGCTGGGCAATAGACAATATTACGATCAATGACCAGGTGCTAAGTACAGAGGACCCCCTTGAAGAGGTACAATTATTTCCAAACCCCAGTAAAGGTTTACTCACCATTCAAACTGCTGTGCCTCTATTGGGAAAATTAAGCAACCTCCAAGGTCAGATTGTCATGTCTCTGAATATATCCGGATCAGAAACCTTGGACCTGGAATTCCTGGAAAAGGGAATTTATCTACTTCAACTTGAGGGGCAGACCAAAAGAATCCGTAAGCGGATTGTATTGGTAGATTAATCTATCTCTTTTTCCAGGAGGCCTGATCAATTAGTTGGGATATTTTCTCTTCGAGATATTTTAGCTCTTGTGGGGCTCCGTAGTAATCCGTAATTGTCTTGGTTTTTCCACCCTCTCGATAAGTAATATATTTTGTGGGAAGGTCAGATACCGGACCTGTATACTGTTCCTGGAAATCGAAGAAGGAAGAATTTTGGAATTCAATCAATAGATCATCAAATGTATTGTTCGATAGTCTGGAAATGAATTTTCCTTCTAAATCGAGAAACTCTACAGCCTCAAGCGTAACCACCCTGTTTTCATAAATTGAAATGGTAAAAACGGGACAGGTCCCATAGCATCCGGTAGTTCTCAATTCCATTCGTGGTTTTTCGCCTTCAGGAATAGAAGGGCTTTTACATGAATGCATTAGAAGCAATGTGCCTAAAAAGACCACGGGGAGGATTAAGTACCGCATGGCTTTTCCAAAGGAACTGTTCTTCATCTTTGATAAGTATCTTTTTACAAAGATGCCTATAAATCAATCAAGTACCCTGCCGATAAAACAAATTGCCCGGAATTGGGAAATGAATAGCTGTTGCTTAAGGAATTCGGAAAATGATGGTTATAAACGAGTTGAATATCAAGCCGTCCTGTGTAAAGGGAGACCGGTAGCGAAAATCGGGTATTTAATATGCCAAATTTTTCGCTAACAGTATAAACGGGAACGCCCGGAAACCTTGGATTCCTATAAATCAACTCTTCTTCATATACCTCTTCCGAAGCAAAAAACAATGAAAGCACAGGCCGGATTTGGAGCCTGCCTGAATTTCCAAGGTTTAATAGATTAATCCTTATTCCACCATCCAATGAAACCTGAGATGTCGACTCGCTGCCCAACAATTGGGAATAGTCCAGCCTGACCAGAAAAATGCCTTTCTGAAGTGTAGTGCCAAAATTTAAACTCCCTGAAAAAACTGTCTCTGAATTTCCATGAAAGAAATACTTGTCAGCTGATGCCCGAAGCCTAAGTTTTTTATTTGAAAGACTTTTGCTGAAGCCAATCGTGAGAGCTGTAGAACTCAACTTTGGTTCTATCTGACTATACCAGGCATTGCTGAAACCAGCAAAAATTCCATTGCTGTTGAAATAGTATATATCTCCCCTCAGATTATCCTGGAAGTCACCTATTTCCCTACCTGCGTAATAAGTCCGATTAGAGTATGTTAACCGGGGATAGATGAAATGAAAATTTTTATCGCCTTCAATCAACCAGTCAATAGCTTCGTCTGTTAGGATCGTGGTTTCTATGATTGAGTCAAGCTGAACATCCTGGCCTTTGAGAAAATTAGCCTGGACTATCATCAAAAAACTGACAAAAAGTATTTGAATAATTTTCATTGTAAAAAGGAGGAGCCGGTCTCCCGGCTCTTCCAACTAAAGCACAATTGACCATTCATCCGTTTCCGGATTTGCGCCTTCTCTCTTGGATCATTTCGCGCTTTTCCTCACCCACATTCCTATAGCGATCGATGTTCTCCAAACGTCGTTCTTTCCGTTCCCTCATCCTTTCATGATGACGCATGCGAACTTGCTTGAAATCCTCCTTAGTGTTCCTGATCTGTTCCAACATTTCCAGCTGAGATTCGGATAATGACGTTTTAAACGCTTCCATTTTTTCTTCTCTGCTGAGTTCTGTGTTTTCCAGTATTGCCAACTGTTCCTCGGTAAGGGTCGCTTTGAATTCCTGCCTTACCTCTCTCCACTCAGTACGATTCTCCTTAATTGCTTGTCTGTGTTGGGCAGTAATTTCGCTGCCTGTTTGAGCAATGGCTATGCCTGCTACCACGATAACTATTGCTACTGTCATCACCAATTTTCCTGCCTTTTTCATAGCTCCTAACTGTTTTTCAATGTTATACCGATCAGCAAGAGCGTCACCCTACCAATTTTCAGAATATCAGCTTGGCATGAAGGGTAATGGTAAAGGGGATGGATTCAGCGTGAATGGAAATATTACTGAATTCACTTTCCGGGAGGCGGATCACATTATTGAATTTGATGTTTTGGGTATTGAAAAGATTAAGGAGATTAATTCCTGTTTCAATGTAAGGTCTTGATTCCCTGATCCTGATTCTTCCGGACAGGTCGAACCGGGAATAAACAGAAGGCACATCCCCTGAGACTGATGAAGGATCAGGTAAACCCGAGCCGTACACATAGTTCATGGATAGGAAAAATGGTTCGAAGTCCATTAACAACGCGGACTTTAATTCATGACGCTGATCCTGAAGAGCCCTTTGATACTCTGAGTTATCAAAATAGCCAAAATATTCTTGCGCGTCTGACAATGTGTAGGAAGTCCAGAACCTGTGTCCACCAAACTCCCTGCTTACATAAAAATCGAGACCACTCACCCTGCTGTCCCCTTCATAGATACTGAGGTTGCCGGTTTCATCCTCCAGGTACCGGCTCATTCCCGAAGTTATTTTATTAAATGCATTGATTCTCCAGCTAAAATTTCCCACAAATCCTGAAACCCCCAAAACTGCGTGGTTGCTTTCAATAGGATTAACAAGCCCTTCGGATAAATCCCATATATATCTCAAGTTACCTGGCGCATCAATAATAGCATTCCTGTGAATGAATTGATTATACTTACCCCAGGCTATTGAGATCCTGAAATTATCCACAGTCCCCCAGGCAAGTGCCAGGCGTGGCTGTAAAAACAACTCATTTGACTCGATAAGGTGATCTATCCTTCCGCCAGCTCTTATTTTCCATTTATTGCGGGTCCATTCATTTTCTGCATAATATCCCATTCTCGATAATCCATCCGACTTATCCTCAATAATGTTACCCTGAAAATTCAATTGCCGTTGTAGCTGGTTATCGACGTATTGTAACCCGGCTTTAAATGAGTTTGCTACTCTCCAGTATACAAGATGACTCAAATGTGCTTTCGTCTCGGATAAAGAAGTGCTCTCTGATCTTTCAGCATCGAAATTATTCTGAGGATTTCCCCTGAAATCTACCAAACTGGAATCAATCCGATCAATGTTCATATTGGAGGTGGCGATAAGTAGCTTTGTCTGAGAACCATTTTCCCAGCTCTTATTATAAAAAAGACTGCCCGCCCACTGTTGGTTATTTTCCAATGTGGATACCTCTACCTTATTGGGGCCAAATTCATCGTCAACGGCAAAAGAGAATTCATCAGTGGCACGGAAATAGCTGATGTGGAAGCGGTCACCGCCGTTGGTACCCGCCCACTTAATGTTGTAATCCCGGTAGAGATATTCAGGAGAAATCGCCCCGTCTGTCCTGAGC
Source organism: Flammeovirgaceae bacterium (assembly GCA_024638265.1). Taxonomy (GTDB): domain Bacteria; phylum Bacteroidota; class Bacteroidia; order Cytophagales; family Cyclobacteriaceae; genus JAHEKQ01. The sequence goes on along the minus strand of JAHEKQ010000031.1, from coordinate 2,374 downwards.
ACTTTTCTTCCCCTGGAAGGTTCTTGTGAAATATCAATATTACTACTGCTTATGAAATCCCTGTATGAACTCCTGGATGATATACTGATGGCCGACTTTTGAAATAAAGGGATGCTTGCAAACGCACTGATTGTCTGGTTATTCAAATTGAGCTTAGCCACCGCCCGGTCCTTTTGTCCTTCGTAGCCGATGATACGGACTATTCCTCCTACCCGGCCCTCTTCTTCCGAGCCATAGGCCGATTTAAGCACTTGAATATCCTTCACAGCAAATGGATTGATCGAGGATATGTTTTCAGCAAAATTTTTAAGGCCGAATAAGGTGTACCCATCGAATTCTATTTTGCTATGCCCCTGGTAACTCCCCCAGATCACGATATCCCCGGCTTGCTCGCCTGCTGCAAGTATTCCGGGTTGCAAACGCAAAAAGTTGAATATGGAATTATCCCCGTTCCCCGGTAGAAATCCGGCGATTTTCTGGTTCAGGCGGATGACCCCCGTTTCTGACCCCGTTTCTGAATATCGGTCAACAGCAACGCCCTCAACCACTACTTCCTTCAGATTGACTGTTGCAGGCTGCATCGAAAGGATATGAGATCCTGCATGCAATAAAGTATCAACCACATAATACCCTACATAGGACACCTTTAGCTGGAATGTATCCGAACCGTAGGCAGAGGAGGAAAACATCCCAACATAATCGGTCGTAAATGCATTACCATTCACCATGACATGTGAAAAAGGTAGGATTTCACCATTCCCGGCATCAGTGACTGTCACTTTCAGACGGTGCCTGGTTAGTTCAGCGGGAGTATCATAAATAATATAAATATCACCTCGCTTTTCTAAGGAAAACGGAAGGTCTTCCAGGATTTTAGATAAAAGGCTTTCGATGTCCGGAAATGTCTTGTTGATGGTAAGACGATGGGAGGAAAGGCCCTGATGGTCAAATGACAGCAATGCACCATACTCATCTCTTACATGTACCAGAATATCACTAACCGGGGTATCTGTAAAATTGAGAGTGATCCGTGGATTATCCTGCGCAAATAGAGATGAAGACCATACGAATAATAAGATGGTTAGCCTCCTGCTCAATCAATCATTTACTTCTGCCGTATAATAAAGGAAGCGTCTGAACTCTTTTCCCATTGCAGGCCCAGTGACATTGTTAATGCATCCAGTACCTCATCAATTTTCATCTCTTGCCTGAAACTTCCCGTATAGGTGGCGGGATTGCCAAGGTATTGAATGGTGACATCGTATTGTCTTTCCAGTTCATCGATTACTTCAGCAATCTCCGCTGCAGTAAAAATATATAAATTATTTCTCCAAGAGGCGTCATTAGTTTTTAACTCAGAATCCACAAGCACTATTCGATCACCCTCCCTTAAGGCAGATTGTCCGGGCTGCAAGTCAATGAAAGTGTTATCTGAAATCATAACATTCACACTGCCTTCGTAGCAGGCCACCCGATATTCCGTTCCACGGGCATAAATATTGAACTCAGTGCCCAACACACGCGTGATTCCCGTCTCCGAGATTGCCCTGAAGGCCCCTCCTTTTTCAACCTCAAAATAGGCTTCTCCATTGAGATGAACCGATCGGTCCATCCACCACCAGTAAGGTTTGTAGGATAGAGAGGTCCCGGCATTCAGATACACCCTGGAACCATCGGGCAATTCTACGGAAGTCCTTTCTGAGTTGTGGGTAATAGTTTCGATGCTGTAGAGGCCTGCAAACAAACCGGCAATCAGCAATAGGCTTACAGTAGCAGCAGCCGCATACCTGATCAAAGGGGTCGTCCAGAATACCTGCCGGGATGCAGGCTTTTCTTCCAACCTCTTATTCAAGAGTCCCCACTGTTCTTCCTTCGAACTTTTCCAGTCTATCATGGGCTTTCCTTCAGGCAATCCATCACTATTATTTTTCTTCTCTGCCATTTATAGCAACTTATTTCTCAAATGGGCCAGAGCCCCTTTCATTCTTTTTTCAACTGCTTTAACACTCAATTCGAGTCTTTCTGCAATTTCCGAATACTTTAGCCCCTCCGATCGGCTCATCAGGAAAGTAACTCTTTGATTTTCGGAAAGCTCGGCCAGGGCCTCTCTGTATCTCTCTTCTAATTCTTTGCCTTTCAACTCCTCTTCCGGATTCCTGTATTCAAAATCCATTTTGAGGTTCTTCAAATACCGGGTTTCCAACTGCTGTCTCCTGAATTTGCTGATGAAAATATCCCGTGCCATCTTATAGAGAAGCCCCACAATGTATTTGTCATCAAAATCCTTTTCCCAGACTTTCATGAACACTTCCTGGGCCACATCATTGGAAAGCTCTTCATCTCCGCATTTATAGTAGATATAACTCCTTATGGA
>JAHEKQ010000112.1 GCA_024638265.1 Flammeovirgaceae bacterium | reverse complement strand
GGATCGGGATCCTCATCCGGCTTGCGGAATAATTTGATAATTTTTCCGTAGACTTTACCACCTTCCTCGTAAACTTCAACTACTGATTTCCTCTCGTTGGTGTCCTCATCCACGGTGATCCATTTGCCAAATACCGACTGGCTGAAAGCGGTTGTAGATCCCAGGAATAGAATCAGGAAAATAAAAGACCTCATAATTATTCAGGTTTGATCTTCTCATTCACGATCTCATCGACTTCAGCCTCTGAGATCACAATTTCAGTTTTCTCCGTATGGATAATTTCATCCGCCATGGCATGTGCATCACCAGTCTCGGCGATGTGGGGAGCAATGATCAATGCTACGATACTGGTGAGCTTGATCAGGATGTTCATCGAAGGACCGGAAGTGTCTTTGAATGGATCCCCTACGGTATCCCCTGTTACAGAGGCCTTATGGGGTTCTGAACCCTTATAGTATACTTCTCCGTCAATCTCCACCCCGGCTTCGAAAGATTTCTTGGCATTATCCCAGGCTCCACCCGCATTGTTCTGGAACATACCGAGAAGCACCCCTGAAACGGTGATTCCCGCAAGTAGACCCCCTAAAGCTTCGGGGCCGAAGAGGAATCCTACCAGGGCAGGTGAGATCAATGCAATAGCACCGGGGGCCACCATTTCCCTGAGTGAGGCCTTGGTAGATATATCCACACACTTCTCGTATTCAGGTTTGGCTGTTCCCTCCATAATCCCGGGGATCTGTTCGAATTGCCTTCTTACTTCTTTTACCATTGCCATAGCAGCCCTTCCTACCGCAGCGATAGCGAGTGACGAAAATATCATGGGAATCATCGCACCTACAAAGAGCATGGCGAGCACTTTGGCTTTATAAATATCGATTGTGCTTATTCCTGCAATCCCAACATAAGCAGCAAAAAGCGCAAGTGCGGTAAGAGCTGCAGAAGCAATGGCAAATCCTTTTCCCGTAGCGGCTGTGGTATTTCCCACGGCATCGAGATTGTCGGTTCGTCCACGAACTTCCTTAGGAAGACCGCTCATCTCCGCAATACCTCCAGCGTTGTCAGCAATGGGCCCGAAGGCGTCAATGGCCAACTGCATTGCCGTGGTGGCCATCATACCGGCTGCTCCTATAGCGACACCATATAACCCTGCAAAAGAATAAGTCACATATATACCACTTGCCAGAACCAGTATCGGTAATACTACTGATTCCATACCTACGGCAAGTCCGCCGATGATATTGGTGGCGTGGCCCGTGGAAGATTGTCTGACGATTGAGAGTACCGGTCTTCTTCCCATGGAAGTATAGTACTCGGTAATGATGCTCATAAGGGCACCTACTACCAGTCCCGTAATTATAGCCCAGAACACGTCCATGTTGGTGAATTCAAAGGTGGTAGCACCCCTTTCAAATTTCAGGTTTTGAGGAAGCAAATAGATTACTACGAAATACGATGCGATTGCAGTAAGCACAATAGAACCCCAGTTACCTAGATTCAATGCATTCTGTACACTTGAATTTTCATTTTTGATTCTTACAAAAAGGGTACCCACGATGGAGAAGATCAATCCTATACCGGCAATGATCATCGGTAATAATATCGGAGTAAGTCCGCCATGAGCGTCCCCTGCGATTACTTCCCTTCCGAGAACCATGCTGGCCAGGATGGTGGCTACATAAGATCCGAACAAGTCAGCACCCATACCGGCCACGTCACCCACGTTGTCACCCACGTTATCTGCTACAGTTGCAGGGTTTCGTGGATCATCTTCAGGGATATCTTTTTCAACTTTTCCTACAAGGTCAGCTCCAACATCTGCTGCTTTTGTATAAATTCCACCACCTACACGGGCGAAAAGTGCAATGGACTCAGCACCTAGGGAGAAACCGGCCAATACTTCGAGAGCCGTTTCCATCTCTCCTCCATTAACGGGGGCACCGTTTACATACATATTATAAAAGACAATGAAGAGGGTACTCAAGCCCAAAACAGCGAGTCCGGCGACGCCTAGTCCCATTACGGAACCTCCTGTGAAGGATACCGATAGTGCTTTTTTCAGGCTGGTCCTAGCGGCCTGGGTAGTTCTGACATTGGCTTTGGTGGCAATGTTCATTCCTATCCATCCGGCGAACGCGGAAAAGAAAGCTCCTATAACGAAGGCGACGGCAATTACCCAATCAGAATGTTCTACCAGGGTTCCCGACCATGCCAGCAAAGCACTGGCGAAAACCACAAAAATAGCGAGAATCTTCCATTCAGCCCTCAGGAAAGCCATAGCTCCATCGGCGATGTAGCTTGATAGCTCCTTCATATTTGCCTCTCCTGCATCCTGCCTGGAAACCCATATCGATTTAAAGATCATAACGATCAGTCCAACTACTCCCAGAACAGGTATGATATATGCGATGTCACTCATAGTTATTGGTATTATTTATCAAAAAAAGCCCTCTTTTAAGGGCGTATTTTTAAATGTTGCGCAAAGATAGAAGGATGGGGGGTTTTTTAAAATTATTTTGAGAGGTTCAGCCGTTCAGCGGTTCAGGTATTCAATAGTACACATGCCCACACGTCCACATGTTCACAACTTAAGGTTCAACCTGATACACACCTACTACCCACCCTGCTATCCAACCTATCACTCACCCTTTCACTCACCCTACCACTCACCCTGGTACCCACCCTGCTAACCAACCTATCCGTCATGTACCCTCCGAGCACCCGGGGTTGTCGTACACCCGTCTTGCTTCGCAAGCCACCCCTCTCCATCTTCATGGAGAGGGGAAAATTGGATATCGTGGCGCATCGCCAGTGTATTTCGTTTCCTTTGGAAGCGTTTTCACGACTTTTAAATATCGTTCGAGACTAACCCTGCCAATCACCCTGATACGCAACCTACCATGCACCCTGTTACTCACCCTTCTGTCCAAGCAACCTCCAACCCCTATAGGGTTCACGTACACTTTACACTCTGCACAGTGCACTTTTACTTATCTAATCATCTCCCTTACTGCAAGTCTATCAATCTTGCCTGATAAAGTTTTAGGTATCGAGGGAAGTAAAACGAGTTCCTTAGGTTTGAAGTATTGAGGCCATTTGATACCGTTGATAATACCCTCCCAGTCTTTAGTCTGATCATCTGTTACCAGGGTGATCTTATGGCCGAGTTTCTCATCTTCCAATGAACTGATAAGGAAGGAATCGGGATTGGAGTTTTCATCGAGGTTTTCCGCAATGAGTTTTTCCAATGATTCCGGTGAGATCTTGATACCGCCACTGTTAATAATATTATCCTTGCGCCCCTTTACCAGAAACTGATTCCCGCTTTTAATTTCCCCGATATCATGGGTAGTCATTGTTTCGGCGGGAATCAAATCTCCATCGAATACAAGACAATTTTGCTCGTTGAGATGTACGTCGTTTCCCGGAAGCATCGTGTAAAATGGACTGGCCTGCTTGCCGTTTACCCTTCTCAAAGCAATATGTGATGCCGTTTCCGTCATCCCGTAGCTGTGATACACAGGCGTATCGAGATTTTGTGCCTTTTTTTCAATGGCGGGAGTTAAACCGGCACCCCCTACCAGGATTATCTTACATTTCTGCAGGAATTCATTTCCATAGGGATCACTTATCAGGGAATCGAGTTGCAAGGGAACCAGGGAAATGAAATCTACCGGGTTCCGGCCTTTTTCAATAGGAAATGAACGCGGTTCCGTTACATGCAGTGTATAGTTTCCAACAATCGCCCGGGTGATCATTTGAGTGCCGCCAATAAATTCAGGATTGATGCAGAGGAGTGCCGAACTGATCCCGGAAAGGCCCAGGGCTTCTATGGATTTCCGGGCGCTGAGCTCCAACATTGACCTGCTGATCCGAATTTCTTTGGGAGCTCCCGTCGAACCCGAGGTCAGGAACGTGTACTCCTCCTTGCCCAAGATCCAATCCTTTGCAAATTTCATTACATACTGATCGGCATCTGATTTTCTTAGGATTTCAGAGTCAAATTCTTCATTGCCAAAAATGAGTTTAAAGGACATATTCTATTTCTGTAGGGTCACGATAAAAGCATCTTCCCAACCTTTCACCGATCGGATATTTGTCAGCTCTTTCTCAGCCTCTTCCCGACTGCTCCATCCGCCTAGTTGATATTTAAATAGCTGGCTTTTACGATCCTGTATGATGGTCAATTCATAGTCTCCCGAATCCAGGTCTACCTTATTTGCTACCGCCATTACCTGGATCCTGTACCGGACAGGCAGATTTTTAGCGGTAGCTTGTTTTTTATTTGAAACATTAATCACCGACTTGTCTGTAACCTGCTTTGAGACAGGTTCGACTTTCTCAGGATATTTTATGATATACGGGGGATGTTTGATTTCCATGGGTTCTCCTCCCCATCCGATAACTTCCTGCTTTTTTGACAATGGCGGAAAATTGCGCACTTCTCTTACGCTGATGTTGTGCTTTTTGAAGAGTATTCTGCTATCACTGATAAACTCGGTCATTTTTGAACGATCAGCATCAAGGCCAGTAATTGAATTGTCGAAGGCAAAAAGCGAGGTGGGAAGTAAGTGGAATTGATACTCCGGCCCGGGGGTGCGGTGTGTATAAACTAGGTGGTACCCGGCATTGGCAATAATGGTGGAGTCTCCCTGTTTACTGATGTCAACCTCGAGAATCATTCCCCCGTTCTTATACCGTGTACGCATATTACTGATGAAATTTCCCAGGGAGTAAGTAACCAGTTGCCGGGAGTTCCGCCATTCCACGGGCTGGAGAACATGAGGATGACTGCCGATTATGAGGTTAACCCCGTTATCGAAGAAAAATTTGGTCAGCTTTTTCTGCTCGCTGTTCGGTAGACTTTTATACTCATATCCCCAATGGGTAAAGACTATGATAAGATCCGGGAGACGTTTTTTAGCCTTCATGATATCTTTCCTCATCAATTCCAAATCCAGGTAGTTCACAATATTGGGAGCCTGAACGGGGATTCCGTTGGTTCCATAGGTGTAGTTGAGCAAAGCAATCCTGATCCCATTCGATTCGATGATGGCGGGATAGGTTTGCGCGCGGTGTAGACTATCCTTAAATGTACCGGTATGTGGAATTCCCAGGCTATCCAGAACATCAATGGTACGTTCAAGGCCTTTTTTCCTTCGGTCAAGTGAATGATTATTGGCCGTCACGAGGAAATCTATACCCGATTCCTGTATTGCAACGGCCAGTTCATCCGGTGCGCTGAACTGTGGGTACCCCTTGAAGGGAGGACCGCCCAGTGTTACCTCCAGGTTGGCAATGGCCAGGTCCGCCCATTGAATGATCGGCTTCAGGTACTTATAGTTAGGATGAAAATCGTAACCTCCCTCCGGGGTCAGGGCAGACTTTACTTGCCGGTCGTGCTGCATGATATCCCCCATGAACATCAGTTTTATGGAGGCACTATCCTGCGCAGGTACGATCCGGGGAATCTGAAATAGTAGTATGATCAGCCAAACGGTTCTCATGATCAGTTCTTCTGTATCACCTGGTTGTTGTACACTACGAATATCTTGTCTGATTTTTTAGGCCTTAACCTCATAGTTCCCGTAAAATTGCCAAACGCCGGTAGAAAGCCCTGCCGTTCCCCGAAATAAAAGCAGGGGATTTTCATATGCTGCTTACCCTTGCCACTCAGCAGAACCGAAGGATGGATATGTCCTGCGAGGTTGTAGAGTTTAGAGTCCATTTCGTCCTCTTCCAGTGGAATATGGGTAAGCTGAAAAGGACCCAGTTTCATTTCCTCGTGCAGGATCAAGGGGGCCTTTTCATAGCGGTACCGGCTGAGAATATCGTGGTTTCCCTCTACGAGATGAAATTCCATCTCGGTAAAATGTTCGATGATCTGGATGAACACTTCCCATTCGGAATTATAGTGGCTATGAAACAGGTCACCCAGGAGAATCACCCTTGCAGGTCTGGCCATTTGAATCAGGTCGATAAGTCGTTCGTTGTTATCCCGGTTAGCTTTTTCAGGTACCGGTACACCGGCTTTTCGAAAATGATTAACCTTGCCCAGGTGGAGGTCAGCAATGAGCAGGTCTTCCCTGAACTTCATTCCTTTCTGGGGGAACAATTCGATCTCCTCACCGAGCAATTCAGTTTTTACACTCCGTCCTTTCTCCATCAATGATCTCATCGTGCTCGCAAAAATTGCTAATTACAAATTCATTTCTCAAATTATTGAAAAAAAACAACCTAAATGAACCGCTTTCTTTTGGCTGCCATGTTCAGCCTATCAGTAATCATTTCCCACGGGCAGGATGATCCGACGGATAATGATTCAAAATTCACTTTCAGTGGGTACCTGGATGCATTTTATTCTTACAATCTCAATAAGCCAACAGATCTGCGGAATGATTTCAGGGTGTTTGACAACCGACACAATACGATTCAGGTTGGATTAATTCAAACTCAGCTTACGTACACTACGGGTGATCTTGAAATTGTGGGAGATATAACCTTCGGTCCAAATGCAAATGTGGCAAACTACGGAAATGTCATTGCAGGCTCTGCCATCGTAATTAAACAAGCCTACCTGGCCTATCATTTCAATGATAAACTGAAGCTTACGGTAGGGCAGTATGGCACCCATATGGGTTTCGAGCCGATTGAGTCATATTTGAATTTTAATTACAGCCTTTCCTATCAATTTGCCTATGGCCCCATCTATCATACCGGGATAAAACTGGATTACCAGCTAAACGAAAACTGGTCTGTTATGGCAGGAGTAGTCAATGGCTGGGACGAATTAATTGATGTCAACGAAAGTAAATCCATAACGCTACAAGTGGCCACCACGGCAATACCAAATGCTGAACTGGCTTTGAACTGGATTGGGGGAGATGAGAATGGAAGTCCTGCGAGCTGGGGGAATTTTGAAGGGTCCTATACCAGCCTGGTCGATATTGCCGGCAGGTATCATATTTCGGATAATTTTATGCTGGGTACGAATGCAGGATTTGGATGGTATAACACGACCGCACAATTTTTTAACGGAGCTGACCCATACAGCGGAAACGGTACCTGGTGGGCGGCGGCTTTTTACATTCAGTATTATTTGAATGATGAAGTGGGAATAGGCTTCCGGGGTGAAAGGATTGATGATCCGAACAGTTTCCGAACGGGGGTAGGATCCCTGAATGGACTCACCTTTACGGTTGACTACAAGTTGAGTGAGAATTTTATGATCAAACCGGAAATCCGTATCGATCAGTCGGATAATGCGGTGTTTACTTCGTCGGATGGGGCTAATACGACCCAGCCGACTATTGGGATAGCGTTTATTGGGAAGATTCGGTAGAGCGGTAGAGCAGTAGAGCAGCAGTGCAGGTGAGTGCTTAGTGGAAGTGGTTAGATGATTTTACTCATTATTGAAAGTACGGGAATCTATTGTTTTCAATTAATAGAGCACAATCTGCTAGTTTTCTTGGTCAGCCTTAAATCTTAGTACACATTTATTGGTCTGCCTACTGATTTATTTCAAGTAAAATTGAAGTACAAATCAGCAACAGATGAAAACACATCGTGATTTAAAAGTTTGGCAGGGTTCAATTGAATTAGCTGTTGAAATATACAAGTTGGTCAGTACTTTTCCCCAAGAAGAAAAATTTGGATTAAGCCACCAGATTCGAAAAGCAGCAATATCCGTCCCTTCGAATATTGCCGAAGGTGCAGCCAGAAATTCAAACAGGGAATACAAGCAATTTCTATATATTTCCTTAGGATCACTAAGTGAATTGGAGACCCAACTCATGATATCGGAACTTCTTTGTTATTGTGAAAATGACGAAATCCCCTTTGAAAAAGTTAAAATTATAAGAATGCAATTGTGCAAGCTTATATCTTTTCTAAAACAAAAAGAGCTGACTCAATAGTCAGCTCTTACCGCTTTACCGCTTTACCGCTTTACCGCTTTACCGCTCTACCGCTTTACCGCTCTACCGCTCTACTGGTACTACTTATCCTCTATACTAAGTGCAAACGAAGTATTCTCCCAGCTGAACTCCAGGTGGGCAGACATTGAATCCTCGCTGATATTCGTGATCTGGAATGTAAGCGTTTCAACTGTATCGGCTTTTTTACCCGGCTTTACTGTGAATCTTGTCAATTCCTTTGACTCGTCATACCGGCTCACATATCCGCCTATCTCGACATCCTTGTAGAAGGTGACGACCCATTCGTCCGCTCCGGGAATTGTGAATATGATATACTTACCGGCGGGAACGTCCTGACCTTCCACGGTTACATCGTCGCTGAAGGTAACAACTGATCCACCATTAGC
>JAHEKQ010000111.1 GCA_024638265.1 Flammeovirgaceae bacterium | reverse complement strand
AGACTCTCGGCATTTCTTATCACCGGAACTACCAATCCCCGCGGTGTGGAAACTGCTATTGAAACGTCACAAAAATCATTGTATACAAGTTCATCCCCGTCAATTCGCGCGTTTACCGCCGGCCATTCCTGTAGAGCCTGGCAGACCGCCTTGGTGAAGAAGGACATGAATCCGAGGCCTACTTCATACTTTTCCTTGAAAGATTCCTTGTACCTGGATCGGATGTCCATGACTGGTTTCATGTTCACCTCATTGAAGGTAGTGAGCATGGCCGTTTCATTCTTAACCGATACCAGTCGCCTGGCAATGGTCTTCCTGAGGCTGGACATTTTCTTGCGGCTCTCATTCCTGGCTCCCACCACCTGTTGAGTGGTTGCTTCACTGACACTGGTGTCGGCTGATTTGGTGGTTGGAGAACCTTTTTTCGCTTTCTCAGCGTCTTCTTTGGTAATCCTACCATCTACCCCGGTACCCTTGACCTCCGATGGTGAAATACCCTTTTCCTGAAGAATTTTGGCTGCGGCAGGCGAAGGATGACCTTTGGCGTAACTGTCATCCTTACCTTCTTCGGTAGGTGCAGAACTGGTAGTGCCGGTTTCTTTAGCGGGAGCCTCAGCCGGGGCTCCTTCCATAACTTCTATTTTACAAATCAGATCACCGATCTCCAAAGTAGAACCCTCCTCAGCGACGATCTTCAATATGCCATTGGCTTCTGCAGGAAGCTCAAAGGTTGCCTTGTCAGATTCCACTTCAGCGATTATATCGTCGAGTTCAACAAAATCACCCTCTGATTTCAGCCAGGTGGAGATAACGACCTCGGTGATGGATTCTCCCACTTCAGGGACTATCATATCATGAACTTCACCCGTGGCTTTAGGGCCGGCGGAAGAAGCAGAAGTTGTTACAGTCTCCTCTTTGGGAGCCTCTTCTTTTTTCTCCGCCGATGCGGGAGCTTCACCATCGGTATCGATTTCACAGATAACATCCCCAATCTCGAGAGTATCCCCTTCTGAGGCTTTCACCTTTAATATCCCGGAAGCTTCCGCAGGCATTTCAAATGTAGCTTTGTCCGATTCCAGTTCGCAGATCACCTCATCCATTTCGACATGATCACCGTCGTTCTTAAACCAGGTAGCAATGGTTACTTCCGTTATGGATTCACCGACTGCCGGGATCTTCATTTCAAAACTCATAGTATAGTCTTATAATTTGAATGCTTTTTTTACGATATCTTCCTGCTCCTTTTTGTGGATCTTGGCAAATCCGGTAGCCGGGGAAGCACTTGCTTTCCGGGATACCAGTTCAAAATTCACTTTGTGAGAAGCAATACGAAGCATGTATGCCCAATAGCCCATATTGGAAGGTTCTTCCTGAACCCAGGCCACCTTGGCGTTTTTATATTTCTTGAGGATGGCATCAAACTTCTTTTCAGGGAAGGGATGCAGTTGTTCCATCCGTATGATCGCTACCTCTTTATTCTTGTTATTCTCTTTTTCTTCAAGCAGGTCGTAAAAGATCTTACCGCTGCAGAACAGCACCTTCTTTACTTTGGTTGCCGCTACCGTATTTTTATCGTCAATTAACTCGACAAATCCCCCCTTGGTAAATTCCTCTAACGGGCTGATCACTTTTGGATGTCTCAGAAGTGACTTAGGAGAGAATACCACACAGGGTACCCTGAATTCCCAGACCACCTGTCGGCGCATCAGGTGGAATAGGTTTGCCGGGGTTGTGATGTTGGCCACTACCAGGTTGTCCTCGGCAGCCAGTTGCAAGTAGCGTTCCGGACGTGCATTGCTGTGCTCGGGGCCCTGGCCTTCATATCCGTGAGGCAGCAGGATCACCAGGCCGTTCATACGTTGCCACTTACTCTCTGCACTAGTTATGAATTGATCGATAATTACCTGTGCACCGTTGGCAAAGTCTCCAAACTGGGCTTCCCACAATACCAAGGCATTCGGCGTGGCCATGGCGTATCCGTATTCAAATCCCAGGACACCAAATTCAGAGAGAAGTGAATTATAAATCCTGAAAGGCTCCTGCTTTTCCGCCACATGATCCAATGCGCAATACGGTTCATTGGTATTGGCATCAAAGAAATAGGAATGCCTGTGTGAAAATGTGCCTCTTCTCACATCCTGTCCCGACATCCTCACTATTTTACCTTCTGCAAGCAAACTGCCATAAGCCAGTAGTTCGGCATCAGCCCAGTTGAGCATTTTCTTTTCAAAGAAGTTGGCCTTGCGGTCCTTGATGAGTCGTTCGATTTGCTTTAGTGGCTTGAATCCTTCAGGGACTTTTGTCAATGCCTCCCCAATGGACTTGACCATTTTGGCGTTGATGGACGTATCGGGGGAATTCTCGAAGTCTTCCGGTTCGGAATACCTCAAAATCTTCCATTCTTCCTCCAGTTTTTGTGCTTTGTAGGGAAGTGGATTCTGTTTGACCTCGTTCAGACGATCCTGGAGGAGTTTTCTGAACTCCTTGTCCATTTTGGTCGCAAGCTGGGCATCCACATCACCACGCTCGACAAGGCGTTTTGAGTAAACTTCCCGCGGATTGGGATGCTTGGCTATAATATTATAGAGTTTCGGCTGGGTGAATTTAGGCTCATCACTCTCATTGTGTCCGTGACGCCGATAACATAGCAGGTCAATAAAAAAGTCACCGCCAAACTTCTGCCGGTATTCCACGGCCATATCAGCGGCAAAGTTTATGGCTTCCGCGTCGTCACCGTTTACATGTAAAACCGGTGCATCAATGATTTTAGCCAGATCCGTACAGTAAATGGAAGAACGGGCATCATCGTAATCAGTAGTGAAGCCAACCTGGTTATTGATGACAAGGTGAATGGTTCCCCCGGTGGAATAACCGTGTAGTTTGGACATCTGGACAATCTCATAAACTACACCCTGTCCTGCTATTGCGGCATCACCGTGAATAAGGATGGGAACCGCCTTGGTCTTATCTCCCCTGTATTCATCATCGATCTGTGCCCGGGTCATTCCGAGTACCACCGGATCGACTGCCTCTAGGTGTGATGGATTCGGCGCAAGCTTCACATAAATTTTCCGGTCCTTGGCCATATCCATGTAACTTTCGTAACCCAGGTGGTATTTCACATCACCGTCGCCCATGGTGAGTTCCACTTCGGCACTTCCTTCAAATTCACTGAATATCTCTTTATAAGTCTTGCCCATTATATTGGCAAGCACATTCAATCGGCCCCTGTGTGCCATTCCAATGATCACTTCTTCTACCCCCAATTCCGAAGACTTGGTAATAATCTTGTCAAGCGCAGGAATGGTGTTTTCCCCACCTTCCAATGAGAACCTCTTCTGCCCCAGGAATTTGGTATGCAGGAAGTTTTCAAAAACTACAGCCTCATTGAGTTTAGAGAGAAGTCGCTTCTTTTCTTCCGTAGCAAGGACGCGGTTTGGCCCTTCAATCTCAATTTTTTGTTTGAACCAGTTAATTATATCGGAATTGCGGATATGCTGGTATTCATAACCAATAGGACCGAGATAAAGATCTTTGAGCCGCTGCTCAATTTTTTCCAGCGAGGTCTTTCCCATCCCCAGTAGTTTCCCTACCTCAAAATCCTGATCGAGGTCTTCCTTGCTGAGGCCGAAGTCCTCAATAGTCAATTTTACATTGTGGTCACGTCGTTGCCGGACGGGGTTCGTGTCGGATTTCAAATGACCGAGCGACCTATAACCGTGTATCAAGGCTCTTACCTGAGTTTCTTTGCTCGAGAGTTCCTGGTCTGCCGGAGGCGTATCCCCAAATCGCAATTGGGAAAAGTCAAAGCCCTCGAAGAACTTCTGCCAGGTGACATCCACCGTGCTGGGATCGTTTTTATAATTCTCGTAAAGTTCGTCGATATAGGCTACCTCGGCGTTGGAGATATAAGAGTATTTATCCATTGGCCATGCTGGGATGATTGAGGACATCAAATGTAGTTAAAGTATTGGAGGCTTGAAAACCGTTTATGCGGGTAGATGGGTTGATGAGCAGATGGGTTGATGGGTACCACATTCTCATACCCCATATCTCTTCCTCATTCCTCATTCCTCATTCCTCTCCCCATACCTCATATGCGTTCCCGTATCCCTGCCGGCAGGCTTCCAGTATCCGGTCTCTGGGTGTCAGCGGAAGGAATCGGTAATAAAAGAGTAGATGAACATTTTCAACCGGGGGGTAGCCATGCAACGACTCAATTCCCTTAAACTCTTGCCTATTCCTCCCCCTTCCATTATATTTGCAGACTTTTTACGACGGACGTGATCCGTAAAATAAAAAACTATGAGTGTAAAAATTAGATTAACGCGTCGAGGACGCAAAAAACTGGCTCTTTACGACATGGTCGTAGCCGATGCCAGATCGCCACGAGATGGCCGTTTTATTGAAAAGTTGGGAATTTATAATCCCAATACCGACCCTGCCACCATCGATATTAACGATGAGAGAGCCTTTCACTGGCTTATGGTAGGAGCGCAACCCACCGATACTACCCGCAGAATTCTGTCGTACCGGGGTATCCTTTATAGAAAGCATCTGCAAGTAGGTGTGAATAAAGGAGCTATCACCCAGGAGGTAGCTGACAAGAAACTCGCAGACTGGATCAAGCAGAAAGAGGAGGCAATTCAAAACAAACGCGACAGGCTTGCTAAAGAAGCCCTGGATGCGAAGACTGCCAAATCAGCCGCTGAGAAGAAAATAAGTGATGCGAGGGCGGAATCCATTGCCAAAAAGAATATTGTAGAAGAGGAGGCACCTGCCGAAACTGCTGAGGCTACCGAAGCAGCCCCCGCTGCAGAAGTGGAAGCCACAGAAGAAGCAAAGACTGAGGAGGCACCGGTAGAAGAAGCCAAGGCAGAGGAAACCCCGGCTGAGGAAGTGAAAGCTGAAGAAGCACCTACCGAAGAGGCTAAAGTCGAGGAGGCACCTGTTGAAGAGGCGAAAGCTGAAGAAGCACCTGCCGAAGAGGCTAAAGCAGAGGAAGAACCCAAGGCGGAAGAAAAGGAAGAGCCTAAAGCTAAAGCTGAAGCCAAGGACGAAGAGCCTAAAGCTGAAGCTAAGGAAGAAGAGCCTAAAGCTGAAGCCAAGGAAGAAGAGCCTAAAGCTGAAGCCAAGGAAGAAGAGCCTAAAGCTGAAGCCAAGGAAGAAGAGCCTGCTGCAGAAGACAAGGAGAAGGAATAAACCCCTTCAGGTTTGGATCGAGATTCCTGTTTTCAACTTGGCTACATCGCCAGGCCCCACGGCCTGAAAGGTGAAGTGAAAGTAAACATTGAATCGGACGATCCTTCCAGATATAAAAAATTGGAATCAGTACTGGTCGAATTAGACCATCAACTGATTCCTTTTTTTATTGACTCCATCAAGCCCTCAGGCCGTTTCTTTATTTACAAGCTGGAAGATGTCGATACCCTGGAATCGGCAGAGGATTTAGTGGGCAGTAACCTTTGGCTGCCCCTCGATTTACTTCCCCAACTTGAAGAGGGAGAATTCTATTATCACGAGATTATCGGGTACTCCGCCTTCAACGGCGAGGAGGAATTAGGTGAAATCAAAAACTATTACAGCTCGGGGCCCCAGCATCTTCTTTCTGTGGAGAATAATGGACATGAGTTATTGATTCCTGTCGTAAAAGATTTCATCGTCATTTTAGATAGGGAGAACCAGCGCATTATCTTTGAACTCCCTGAAGGATTAACAGATCTCTGAAATGATGAGAATCGATATTATCTCCCTGCTTCCCAAATTACTCGAAGGCCCTTTCTCCGACAGTATTCTGAAAAGGGCACAGGATTCCGCCAAAGTGGAAATTTACGTGCATGACCTGAGGCAATATGGGCTCGGCCGTCACCAGCAAGTCGATGACTATGCCTATGGCGGAGGTGCGGGCATGGTGATGATGATTGAGCCCATCGAGAAATGCATTAAACATTTGAAATCGGAACGGGTATATGACGAGGTGATTTACCTGAGCCCCGATGGTGAACCCCTCACCCAATCCATCGCCAATGGTCTGAGTACCCAAAAGAACCTGGTCCTGCTTTGCGGACATTACAAGGGAGTAGATGAAAGAGTAAGGGAACACCTGGTCACCCGCGAAATCTCAATCGGGGATTATGTGCTCTCCGGGGGTGAACTGGCGGCCGCTGTGCTGGTCGATGCAGTGGTCCGGTTGTTGCCGGGTGTCCTTTCAGATGAGACTTCGGCGCTTACCGACTCATTCCAGGATGGATTGCTCTCGCCGCCTATTTACACCAGGCCAGCCGATTTCAAGGGGTGGAAAGTCCCCGATATCCTATTGTCGGGACACGAAGAAAAAATCAGGGAGTGGAGATTTGAGCAATCTGAAAAAAGGACCCGGGAAAGACGGCCGGATTTATTGGAATAATTTTTCAGTCCGCTATTAAAGATTGATTCATATTTCCTATATTTGCACTCCATTTTTCAAACGCAATAATTTGCATCAGGAACGATGAGCGAGCTAATAAAAAAATTTGAAGCTGAAACTAAAGGAGAGGCTAAGTCTTTCCCTGATTTCAAACCCGGTGACACTGTCAATGTATCTGTCAAGATCCGGGAGGGTAATAAAGAACGTACCCAGAATTTCCAGGGTACCGTCATTCAGCGAAAAAACCCCGGCACAGTGGGTGAGACATTTACAGTTCGTAAAATCTCTTCCGGTATTGGTGTCCAGAGGATATTCCCCATCACATCGCCCAACATTGAAAAAATTGAGGTAGTGCGAAAAGGAAAAGTCAGAAGAGCCCGCCTCAACTACCTGAAAGGACGCCAGGGTAAAGCTGCCAGGATCAAGGAGAAGATATAATTCTACCCCCCTATTAATCAAATCATACCTTTGCGGAAAGGTGAATAATATTTACCTTACTCGCTCATAATGGGATTTTTTGAGAAGTAAGAATGGCCTGGTTTAAGAGACAAGTTAAAGGAATACAAACCCCCACCTCGGATAAAAAAGAAGTACCTGACGGGATATGGTATAAAACCCCTTCAGGCAAAATTATCCGGACCGTTGAACTGAAAAACAACGCCTATGTCAGCCCGGAAGACGGCTATCACGTACGTATAGGTTCACGGGAATACTTTGAGATACTGTTTGATAAAAACGAGTTTACCGAACTCGATGCAAACATGGAGTCGGGGGATCCCCTTCAATTCAAAGACCAGAAAAGTTATCCCTCCAGGGTTAAAGCTTCCCAGGAAAAATCGGGACTGAAAGATGCGGTACGCACTGCATACGGCAAGCTCGATAGTCATGAGGTGGCGATTGCCTGTATGGACTTCGGCTTCATTGGCGGAAGTATGGGATCTGTGGTAGGGGAAAAAATTGCCCGAGGCATTGAGCATTCTATCCAGAACAATAAGCCATTTATAATGATCAGCAAGTCGGGGGGAGCAAGAATGATGGAAGCGGGACTCTCCCTTATGCAGATGGCCAAAACCTCGGCAAAACTCTCCATCCTTGCCAAAAAGAAAATTCCCTATATCTCCGTACTAACCGATCCTACCACGGGAGGTGTAACTGCCTCATATGCCATGCTCGGTGACTTCAACATCGCAGAACCCAATGCCCTCATAGGTTTTGCCGGTCCCCGTGTGATCAGGGAAACCATCGGAAAAGACCTGCCCAAGGGGTTCCAAAGCTCCGAATTCCTGCTCGAGCATGGCTTTGTAGACTTTATTGTTGACCGGAGAGAGATGAAGTCACAGATTTCCCTGCTCCTAAGGATGCTTAAGTAAAGCCACCCACGCCTGATTTTCTCCGCTAGGCCGGTTCGGTATCTATTTTCCAGCGAAAGTCGTATATATTAATATTTCGACCCAATTTTGACCTGTCATGATCAAGAACTACATCCTCGTAGCTATCAGGAGCATTCTCAAGCAACGGATCTATTCAATCATTAATGTATTAGGCCTGTCTATCGGGCTAGCCAGTTGTATAATGATCTTCCTCTATGTTGAAAGTGAATATTCGTATGACAAATTCCACGAGAAGTCCGAAAATATCTATAAGCTCTTCCTCGAGAGGATATACCCTGATCATGTAACCCACTACGCGGTTACACCCCATTCATTTGCCGATGTCATGGTCAGCGACCTTCCCGAAGTAGAACAGGCGGTAAAGATGATAGGAAACAACGGTAACCCCGTCCAGGTGACCTATATCGATTCCAACGAAGAGCGCATCAGCTATGAGGAGAATGATTTCATCCTGGCAGACTCTAATTTCTTCGATGTATTTACGATACCACTATTAAAAGGTACCTCTTCCGGGGCCCTGTCGGCTCCACAATCCAT
>JAHEKQ010000110.1 GCA_024638265.1 Flammeovirgaceae bacterium | reverse complement strand
CCCCCCTCTCCATTTCACATGGAGAGGGGTCGGGGGAGAGGTCTATGACGACTACCAGGGGTCGGGGGAGAGGTCTATGACGAGCCCCCTACTCGATGAGCTTCAGGAATCTCCTCCAACGAATTTTGCCACCGAACCATCCCCGGTTGGAATCCAGGGAGAGCCAGATGAAGAACGCCTTCCCCACAATGTGGTCCTCAGGGACGTAACCCCAAAAGCGGCTGTCGAGGGAGTTGTGGCGGTTGTCGCCCATCATGAAATAGTAATCCTGTTTGAAGGTGTATTCGATGACTTCCGCACCGTCGATATATAATTTACCCTCTTGAATTAATACAGAATTGTGGTATTCATAATTCCTGATTACCACCCCGTATTGGTCCAGGGTCTCTTCATTGATCTCGATGGTCATGCCATTTGCCGGAATGGTCAGAGGACCGTAATAATCAGCATTCCAGTCTGTATTTGACGGAAATATGCCCCCTTCCTTGTCACCATCTTCGCGATCAAGGGGAACGATTTCCACAACAAAATTGAGGTCTTTTATACGGTTCAACTGATCGTCAGTAAGGTGCATTACATAGATGAAATTGTTGCCCTTCCTGGTCAGAAAATTGTAATCGGAGATGTCATAAGTATTAAGTACCCGGTCCCTGAGTTGAGAGGTAACTTCCACTTCGTATGAATATTGCATCAGCTCGGGATTCTCAACGGCTTCGCCATTCACATACACTTGTTTGTTCTTTATCTCCAATACATCCCCCGGGATCGCAATGCAACGTTTGATATAGTTGGTCTTCAGGTCGACAGGTCTTTCCAACCCATCATTCAGATTTCTGGGAGGGACGTTGAATACCACCACATCATTGTTTTTGACCTTGTTCAGTCCCGGCAACCGGTAGGAGGGAAGTTGTATCAGGTCGGTATATGACTGGAAACCAAGACCGGGGAAGGTCTGGTGTGTTAATGGAATCTGCAGGGGAGTTCTGGGTGTCCTCGTCCCATAATGGAATTTGGAAACAAACAGGAAATCCCCGACGAGGAGCGATTTTTCCATCGATGGTGTGGGAATGGTGTAAGCCTCCATGATCAGCCAGCGGATCAGTGTGGCGGCGATTACCGCAAAGGAAATGGCATCAGCCCATTCCCTGCCTTTTGATTTTTTGATGGCAGGCAGCTCTGCGGCAGTCCCCAGGTATTTTTCATCCTTGGAAAATCCCAGGTAGGGTAGGAGAATGAACGGAGCAATGACCCCCAAAGCCTGGTCAATAAACCGGGTCCTTCCGAATGACTTCAGAAGGTCAAAAACGGTATAATACCAACAGAAAAGTCCCATGATCGGGATGAAGAAATAGATGATCCAGTGTTTTGGCCTACCTACTACCTCAATCCGGGTCATGGCCCCATAAATGGGAACGAAGGCCTTCCAACCCTGTTCGCCGGCTTTATTCAATATTGCATAGAATCCTATGTGGACTCCAATAAAGTATATGATCAAAAAAACGATTACTCCAGTCACTTTTATCTCTGTTTACATACCATCAGTATGGTAGACCCTGAAAAACTTACAAAGAAAGCAAAATTATTAAGCCTTGGCTCAGGCATTCATAAAATCATTCATATTCAAAACGCCTCGCTTGTCAGTTACCCACTCGGCCACCATGAGGGCGCCCCTGGCGAAACTCTCACGTGTATGTGCGGTGTGTTTTAATTCAATAGTATCCATTTCGGAAATGTAGCGGACTATATGTGTCCCCGGAATATTCCCCTCCCTCTTGCTGCTTATTCTCAGATTGGTTACTTCACCCAACTCATCTGACCAGTGCTTCTTGAGGTCATTATTCCCGATAATTCCTTCAGCTATGGTAATGGCGGTGCCACTGGGGCTGTCGAGCTTTTGGATGTGATGAATTTCCTCCATACTTATATCATAATCCTGGTGATCATTCATCAGCCGGGCCATCCACTCGTTCAATTTGAAAAACAGGTTGACACCAATGCTGAAATTTGAAGCATAGAACAGTGTACCCCCTTTTTTTCGGCAATATTCTTCAGCCTCCTGTTTCTTATCAAGCCAGCCCGTGGTGCCTGATACTACCGGAATTCCTTGCTCTATACAGTAAATAATATTTTCAAATGCCGCGTCGGGTTGACTGAATTCAATGGCGACATTGAACTTAATACCTTTCAAGACATCCCTTTCTGAAGGGTTGTCCGCCTTACTGACCTGGTATCCTTTCTCTTCCGCAAGTTTGTACAGCGTTTTACCCATTTTCCCATATCCTAAAAGCAGTATATGCATCAGAATGTAAATTTTATTCCTACCCCGAGAGTGGCCTGGGTCATGACGGGCTCAAAAGACGGTTTTACTTTTACCTGCAATTCGGGATTCAAATCGAACTCCCGGAGGTGGGCATCCACATGCGCATCCACGATTTGAAGAATATAAAAAGCACCGGTCAGTACGACCATATAATCTCTATCCCTCCTGGCCCTGTCAATCAACGTACGCAACTGACTCTCGTTGGCACCACTTGGGGGAATATAGGCGGGGTCTTCCAGTAGATTGAAAAGTTCGCCCTTGAAATTGGTATGCCTTTGATTATAAAAGGAGATGATATAACCAAACGTAAAGAAGCCACCATATACGAAAGGCATTTTCCAATACTGTTTGTTATAGGCTTGTCCCAGTCCGGGGAGTAGGGCAGCGTAGAGAAATGCTTTTCTCGGAGCACCGGGATCATAGCCCGATTCAATTGCCAGCGTATCGCCGGACAATGTTGGGAGTTCATCCTGGGTAAGAGCGGGGATGGAAATAATTAGTAAGGCAAGCAGTATCAAATACCGGCTTTTCATGAAATATCCAGGATTTCAAGAATGCGGTTCAAATCATCAACAGATACAAAGGGAATCTTGATTTCACCTTTTTTACCATCAGAAACTACCTTGATCTTGGAACCGAAATGAGAACTCAGCCTTGACTGGAGTTGAACCACTTCTTTGTTTTCGGTGGTCGATTTAGGAGTCTTTCCGGGTTTCTGCGTAATACTCCCAATTTTCCTTACGAGGGTTTCGACCTGTCTCACCGACAATTGATCTTTGATAATTTTCTGAAATACCGCCAGTTGTTGCGCCGGGTCTTCCATAGTGATCAGGGCGCGGGCATGTCCCATCGAAATGGTGTTATCCCTCAGCCCGATTTGGATATCAGGCGGGAGTTTAAGAAGTCTGAGATAATTGGTCACCGTGGATCGATTCTTGCCCACCCGGTCTCCTAATTCTTCCTGCTTCAGCCTACATTCAGTCATGAGTCGCTGGTAGCTGAGAGCGATTTCAATGGCGTTGAGGTTTTCACGCTGTATATTCTCAATGAGAGCCATTTCCAGCATCTGCTGATCGTCAGCTGTGCGGATATAGGCAGGGACTGATTTCAAACCAGCCAGCTTAGAAGCCTGAAGCCTTCTTTCCCCAGCTATCAATTGGTATTTCTTAGCGGATAACTGTCGTACAGTGATAGGTTGAATAATGCCATGGACTTTAATGGACTCAGCGAGTTCCTTGAGGGAGACTTCATCAAATTGCTCCCTGGGTTGGAAGGGATTGACTTCTACCTGCTCTACAGGGATCTCATTGATGCCACCTGAACCGCGATGCTCCTTGCCTCCGGATTTTTCCTGGGTTTCGCTATCGCTCAATAAAGCCCCGAGGCCACGTCCAAGTGCATTCTTTTTAACCATTTTTCAGAACTCCGTTTTTTATCACCATTTCATTAGCGAGGTTGAGGTAGCTGATCGCGCCCTTGCTTTCAACATCGTGGGCAATAACGGGGAGTCCGAAACTCGGCGCCTCGCTGAGCTTGATATTTCTTGGGATGATCGTGTCGAACACCATCGATTTAAAATGAGTCTTCACATCATCCACTACCTGGTTCGACAAACGTAACCTCATATCATACATCGTAAGTAAAATCCCCTCAATTTCCAGGCCGGGATTTAACCGGGTTTGTATGATCTTGATGGTATTGAGCAATTTACCAAGTCCTTCCAGGGCGAAATATTCGCACTGAACAGGGACAATCAGAGAGTCTGCTGCTACCATGGAATTGATGGTTATCAGTCCGAGTGAGGGAGAGCAATCGATAATTACAAAATCATAATCATTCTTGATATCTATGAGGGCATCCCTCATTTTTTCCTCGCGATTCTCGATGTCCACCATCTCTATCTCAGCCCCCACCAGGTCAATATGGGAGGGGAGCATATCGAGGAAATTGATGTCGGTCTTTCTGACCGCTTCATGGGCGGTTGCGTCCCCGATCATACACTCATAGATGCTGTAATCCACATTCCTGGGATCTAATCCCAATCCCGAGGTGCAATTGGCCTGTGGATCTGCATCCACTACCAGTGTTTTATATTCCAAAGCGGCCAGGGAAGCCGATAAATTAATGGCTGTTGTGGTTTTTCCTACGCCTCCTTTTTGATTTGCAATTGCAATAGTTTTACCCATGTAGTAAATGATAGAAATTGGTTGTCCCAGAAAAATAAGTAGCCTACAAAGATAGAAGAATCATGTTTATTTCCTGACCTTTTGAGGGTCATTCATGCAAGCAATTTTGCGTTCCCCACTGAGAGCTTTTTAAGGGCTATTTTTTCTTCTTTTTCTTGGCATCGCCAGCTTTCATTGCCTCCTCGAGTCGCACCTGGAAGGAAGACTTTTTCTTGTTGGCATTCTTCTTCCGGTTGAGGTTAAGGATACTCTTGATTTTCTCTTCATCGACAAAACGACGAATAATAGCCTGTTGGCCGAAAGTCACGAGGTTGGAAACCAGGTAGTAGAAACTCAGGGCTGCCGGAAACCTGTTCAGGACAAACATGAAAATGATCGGCATCATGTAAGAAAACGATTTCATTGGGCCCTGCACCGTGCTCACCTGGTTATTCGACCAGGTGTAAAGAATCGTGGAAGCGGTCATGAGCAACACAAATAAGCTTATGTGATCGCCGTAACCGGGGATATAAAAAGGAAGATTGATTACCGCATCATAAGTGGAGAGGTCATCTGCCCATAGAAAGCCCTTTTGTCTAAGTTCAATACTTTGCGGAAATAGGTAGAACATGGCAAAGAGTATCGGCATCTGCAGCAATAGTGGGATACAACCACTAAGTGGATTTACGCCGACTTGCCTGTATAATTTCATCTGCTCCTGCTGGGCCTTGGTCATATCATCGGGATGCTTCTCCTTAATTTCATCGAGCTCGGGCTTCAACACCTTCATCTTTGCCATCGAGAGATAGGATTTATAGGAGAGTGGTGAAAGGACTAGCTTTATGATGAACACCATGATGATAATGATGATCCCATAGTTTCCGATGAAGGAGCTCAGCAGGTTAAAAAGTGGTATAAGAATGAACCTGTTTACCAGGTTTACCGGGGGCCAGCCCAGGTAGAGGTTTTTGCCGAAATCATCAGCTACACTCTTGAGGATACCGTAATCGTTGGGGCCGAAGAAGTACCGGAATTTTGCACCCACCAGCATCTCTGCCGCAGGGTACGACGCGTTGATGGTGGCAATTTTCACCGTAGTAGTATCCGTCTCATCGGCGATGGTGGAAATATAGGCCTTGTTAAACTGCTTCTCAGGGAGGATGGCGGCAGTAAAGAACTTTTGCTTGATAGAGAGCCATTTTACGGGTTCATTGATATTCTCCTCCCTCAGGTCAAGGTGCCTTTCCCCGATGTAGTCATGATCCCCACTAACGGTCAGGTACTTGATCGTGGAATTGTTGCGGCTGATGGTAACATCTTTCTCCTGGTTCTTAATGCGGTCAAGCCACCCAAAGGTCAGGTCTTCTGAGGTGATGATGTTTTGCAGGCCGTCAAATTTAACTTCACTGTTTACCTCATAGCTGTTCTCCTCCAATTCGTAGGTAATGACTACTCTTTTTCCACTGCCCAGGTCACCGTTAAGGGTGAGTTTATTATTTCCTGACTTTCTAATGGAATAATACAGGTTGCCCAGATCGATACTTCTGCCCTGAAGATCCTTGAAAACCCAGGAAAAGCGGTTCCTCTCCGGCTCAACGAGGTGGAGAGGTTCGCCATCATGGGTAACATAATCTTTCAGGGATACCAGCTCAATTTGTCCCCCTTTAGAGTTAACCTGGACTGATAATTTTGAGTTTTCTATAGTTTCACTTCTCGCCTCACCTTGTGCAAGGACCGCAAAATCACCGTATCTCGCCTGTAGTTCCGTATTAACCAAGGAATCGTTTACGGGGGCGAAGGTTTCTTCCGACTCGGTGCTTTGAGCGGGTTGGGTGGTAGTAGTCTCTGGGGCCTGTTCTGTCCGTGTACTGTCAGCCATACCGGGTTCTTCCGGTGGAGGGGATTCCACGAAGAATTGGAAGTACACAATAAACATTACGGCTATTAGAATGAAGCCTATGACTTGGTTTCTGTCCATTTTATCCCTGTTTGTGTTTCAGCACAGCCTTCACAAAGCTAACAAATAGCGGGTGAGGATTGGCAACCGTACTCTTTAATTCGGGGTGGAATTGTGTCCCGATGAAAAAAGGATGATCCTTAATCTCCATGATTTCCACTAGATTGGAGTCCGGATTTATACCTACCGCATGCATGCCGGCCTTTTCAAAATCATCCAGGTATTTATTGTTGAATTCGAAACGGTGGCGGTGTCTCTCCTGTATGTTGGCAGTATGGTATATCTGGCTCACTTTACTTCCACGGGTGAGATGACAATCGTAACTCCCTAATCTCATCGTTCCACCCTTGTTAATTATTGTTTTTTGCTCCTCCATTAAATCAATAACCGGATGTGGAGTTTTTTCATTCAGCTCCGTAGTCGAGGCTTTCTTCAGTTTCAGTACATTCCTGGCAAACTCGATTACTGCGCATTGCATTCCCAGGCAGATTCCGAAGAAGGGTATTTTGTTCTCCCTGACATATTTGACAGCCTCAATCTTGCCTTCGAGGCCCCTTTCACCGAAGCCCGGTGCCACAAGCACCCCATCGACTCCTTCTAACAGCTTTTCGGCCGATTGCGTCTCAATATCTTCCGAGTGGATCCATTTGAGGTTGACTTTACAATCATTCTCCGCTCCGGCATGGATAAAAGATTCCATGATGGATTTATAGGCATCCTGCAGTTCCACGTATTTACCTACCAGCGCAATGTTCACCTCATCGCTTGGGTTTTTGAGTTTGAGGAGGAAGTTTTTCCATTGCTCAAGGTCAGGCTGTGTTTTCGATGGGAGTTTCAGTTTTGTGAGCACCCTCTCTGTCAGCTTTTCCTTGTGCATAAACATCGGCACATCATAGATCGTTTCGGCGTCCAGTGCTTCGATTACCGAGTTATTGGCCACGTTGCAGAAAAGGGCCAGTTTTTTCCGGATTTCATCGGGTAATTTCTGTTCTGTCCTACAGACCAGGATATCGGGCTGAATTCCCGCTTCCAGTAACTGTTTTACCGAGTGTTGGGTCGGTTTGGTTTTGAGCTCCTTCGCTGCTTTCAGGTAGGGAATTAATGTCAGGTGAATCACTACGGAATTATGGGGTCCTATATCCCATTTGGCCTGCCTTACCGCTTCTATAAACGGCAGTGATTCAATATCACCCACACATCCACCTATTTCGGTAATAACAAAGTCGTATTCTCCCTTATCTCCCAGCAGGAAGATATTTCTTTTGATCTCATCAGTGATGTGTGGAATCACCTGAACGGTTTTTCCGAGGTATTCCCCTTTTCTTTCCTTGGTAATTACATTGAAGTAGATTCTCCCTGTTGTCACATTGTTGTCCTGGGAAGTTGTAATGTTGAGAAACCGTTCGTAGTGCCCCAAATCCAGGTCGGTTTCTGCCCCATCGTCAGTAACATAGCATTCCCCGTGTTCGTAAGGGTTCAAAGTACCAGGATCGATGTTTATATAGGGGTCGAATTTCTGAATGGTGACCGTATACCCCCGCGCCTGGAGAAGCTTACCCAGCGAAGCTGAAATGATGCCTTTTCCCAGTGAAGAAGTTACACCGCCGGTGACGAATATGTACTTTGTTGAGGCCATAAGTTTAGATTGAACTTATGGGATGCAAACTTAGGAAATTATATCTACTTTCTTTCATGCGGAGCAACAAGAATTTCCAGGGATCCACCCTCATCCCTCCCCTCGTCTCCTTGTCCCCATGTCCCCTTGTCTCCCCTTCTCCTTGTCTCCTCGTCCCCTTCTCCCTAACTTTGCCCCGTGCAATTCGCCGGAGAGAAAATACTTATGAAAGACGAGATCGCGGGCCACCCTGCCATCGAGCTGGTGACCTCCGTGGCCCGGGAGG
>JAHEKQ010000030.1 GCA_024638265.1 Flammeovirgaceae bacterium | reverse complement strand
TAACGGTTTTTGGAGATGGCAGCCAAACCCGGTCATTTTGCTATGTGGACGATCAAATTGAAGGGATATACCGATTGCTCAATAGCGATTATGTTTACCCGGTAAATATTGGCAACCCCGATGAGATCGCTATACGGGAATTTGCCGAGGAAATTATTCGACTAACCGGCACTAAACAAAAGATCGTTTACAAGGAGTTACCGGCAGATGACCCAAAGCAGAGACAACCCGATATCAGCCTTGCTAAAGAACTATTGAATTGGCAACCCATGATTAGCCGGCAGGAAGGACTAAGGATTACTTATGACTATTTCAAGTCGCTTTCCCCGGAAGAATTGCATGCAAAGGAACACCATTCATTTGATGACTATATCAGGAGATGAATAAGGGGAAAGTCATTGTTACAGGGGGCGCCGGTTACATCGGTTCCCACACCGTTGTTGAACTCGTAGAGAGTGGATATACTCCGATTATTATCGATGACTTTTCAAATTCAGAGCCTGAGGTAATACGCAGGCTTGAAGAAATTACCGGCCAGAAGATTACGTTCTATAATGCAAAAGTCCAGGAAGAAAGCTTGTTGCCAGATCTCATTCAGACGGCAGGGGCGATAAAGGCAATAATCCATTTTGCGGCATATAAAGCCGTTGGAGAATCCGTGGAGAAGCCTCTTGAATACTATGAAAACAATATAGACAGCACTATTGCCGTCCTGAGGCAAATACAAAAAAATCAGGATGTTAAGCTGGTATTCTCTTCTTCATGTACTGTCTATGGACAACCGGATAATTTACCGGTAACAGAAGATACTACGAGAAAGTCCGCTGCCTCTCCTTACGGAAACACAAAACAAATTTGTGAGGATATTATTAAAGATGCGGTATCTGCGTCTGCATCAATGAAAGCACTTTCCCTCCGATATTTTAATCCCATCGGAGCTCACGAATCTGCTAAAATAGGGGAATTACCCATTGGAATACCCGCCAATCTTGTCCCTTTCGTAGCACAAACAGCTGCAGGAATCCGGGATTTTGTCACTGTATTTGGCAATGACTATTCAACCCCTGATGGAACGTGTATCAGGGATTATATCCATGTAGTGGATCTAGCGAAGGCGCATGTCAAAGCAATCCAGTATCTGGATGATTCGAATGAAGAAAGTATCTACGATGTATTTAATATTGGGGTGGGAAAAGGTCATTCAGTACTCGAGGTGTTACAGGGATTTGAGAAGGTCAACGGGGTTTCATTGAATTATAGAATTGGAGATCGAAGGCCCGGAGATGTTGAGATGATCTATGCCGATTGCAACAAAGCAAACGAAGTGATGGGCTGGCGGCCTCGCTTTAGCTTGAAAGATGCGTTGAAGAGCGCCTGGGATTGGCAACAGCATTTAATGGAAAAAGAGCATGGATAAGATATTAATTACTGGCGGTGCAGGATTTATAGGATCTCATGTGGTAAGAAAATTCGTGAGTGCATATCCCGGGTTACAAGTTTTTAATCTCGATATGCTCACCTACGCGGGTAACCTGGAAAATCTCAGGGATGTAGAACCGGCGGAGAATTACCAGTTTATCAAAGGCGATATCACGGATAGAGAATTCATCTTTAACCTTTTCGCTGATTATCAATTCGATGGTGTTATTCATTTGGCCGCAGAATCACACGTAGATAGGTCCATACGAAACCCGCTGGAGTTTATCCAAACCAACATCATTGGAACGGTTAACCTGATGGATGCAGCCCGGGAAAACTGGCATTCATTCTCAGGAAAGAGGTTTTATCATATAAGTACCGATGAGGTTTATGGATCGCTCAAAGAGGGATTTTTCATTGAATCAACTCCCTATGATCCCAAATCTCCTTACTCGGCCTCTAAAGCCAGCTCCGATCATTTTGTCAGGGCTTATCAAAACACCTATGGACTGCCCATAGTTATCAGTAACTGTTCAAACAATTACGGGCCCAACCAGTTTCCTGAAAAGCTAATCCCACTAATGATTCACAACATCAGAAATGGAAAAGAGCTGCCTGTGTATGGAAAGGGCGATAACATAAGGGATTGGCTATATGTTCAGGATCATGCTGATGCAATAGATATTATATTTCATAAAGGCGTAAATGGTGAGACCTATAATATAGGGGGGGAAAATGAATGGAAGAATATCGACCTGGTTAAATTGCTCTGTAAAATTATGGACATGAAACTGGGACGCAAAACGGGTTCGAGCGAAAAGCTGATTACATTTGTCAAAGACAGGGCGGGTCACGATTTTCGCTACGCCATTGATGCATCGAAGGTTAGTAATGAGCTCGGCTGGAAGCCGTCCTTGCAATTTGAGGAAGGGCTGGAAAAAACGGTAGATTGGTACCTGTCAAATGACGAATGGTTGAAAAATGTAACTTCTGGGGAGTACCAGAAGTATTATGAGGATTTTTACTCTGCCTGATTATGAAAGGAATTGTACTCGCAGGGGGAAGTGGTACCCGTCTTTATCCCTTAACACTAGCGGTTAGTAAGCAGCTCATGCCGGTTTATGACAAGCCGATGATTTACTACCCGCTATCGGTGCTGATGCAAGCTGGGATTAATGAAATTCTCATTATTAGCACTCCTCATGATATGCCGAACTTTCAACGATTGCTCGGTGACGGGAATCAAATCGGTTGTCAATTTGAATATGCCGTCCAGGAGGAACCCAATGGCCTGGCCCAGGCATTTGTCATAGGAGCCGACTTCATTGGAAACGACAGTTCTGCATTGATACTGGGTGATAACATTTTCTATGGCACAGGCCTGACTTCACTATTGAAAGACTGTGCTGAACCCCAAGGTGGAATCGTATTTGCCTACCACGTCCATGATCCAGAGAGATATGGCGTGGTGGAGTTTGATGAGGACCTCAAAGCCATTTCGATCGAGGAAAAACCCGCACGGCCGAAATCCAACTATGCCGTTCCCGGACTGTACTTTTATGACAATGAGGTAGTGGAGATCGCCCGAAACCTCAAACCCAGTGCCAGAGGTGAATATGAAATCACGGATGTCAATAAGGAGTACCTCAAGCAGGAAAGATTAAATGTAGGGATCCTGGGAAGGGGAACGGCATGGCTGGATACCGGTACGTTCACATCACTCATGCAGGCCGGATCATTTGTACAAACTATCGAGGAGCGACAGGGTCTGAAAGTCGGTTGCATTGAAGAAACGGCTTACCGAATGGGATTTATCGATGCAAATCAACTATTGAAGGTTGCAGAACCATTGAAAAAGAGTGGGTATGGTAAATACCTGGAACAATTAGTGAAGAGAAAAATTTACTCCTGATTATCGCCGAACCGCTCTTTTAATTGTCTTTCTACATAAAAAAATAAGAAGGCTGTTCCCGCCAAAAGAGCAAAAATGGTGTACATAACCGTTTCCACAAAAGCGAATAGATAAGCAAACAGTATTTGAGCAAGTGTTAGGAGAATTGAGATTAGTATGAAAAGGTTGTTAAATAGAAGATTGGCATATTGCCACGCCTCCTGATTCATCATTGACCTTCTGGTTCGGTAACCGTATACGTTATTAATCTTTTTAGCGGGGAATATTTTGAAGATCATAGCTACTAATAACAATAGTGGGCCTAAAGCAAAGTGTGTAAGTACTTCAGTCATCCTTAGCCATACTTTTGAGTCATATGCTTATATGATTCTTCAATAAGCTTTCTGAGAATATTTCTATCAATATCATCGAGCTTGTTAATGTACAAACAAGACACACTGGTTTTGTGCTTTCCCAACTTATTGAGCAACTCTTCTTTTCCTTGAAACCCTGATGAGATGTATATAGTCAGGCTTGCTTTCCTTGGAGAAAATCCAATTTTTAAGAAATCCCCCTCTCTTCCGGAATCATATTTATAATGATAGGTGTCAAAGCCCACAATGGAGGGTCCCCACATGACCGGGGGTTTACCAGAAATGGCCTTCATCATTTCTAATACTTCAAAAGCATCTTTTCTCTTTCTCTCGGGTTCTACTCCATTCAGGAAATCTTCTACACTGGCTTTGGTGGGTTGGGTTTTTAAATCAGCCATATCACTTTGATTTCTTTTCTTTTTTAGCGGCCAATCGTACAAAGAATAAGAATCCACCAACAACAGTTCCCATTACTAAGATCATAGCCAATAGTGCACCTGTACTCATGACTTCACGAATTTTTTGTAAAGAAAATTATTAATCAAGATACCTACAAAAATTACAATTAGCCATTGAGTGACTACTGAAGCATTGCTGTAAACGTCAATAACATTCCACTTACCTTCCTTAAACCATGGATTTTCACTGTACCCCTGCGACATCCACCAATACAAAAGAAATACGGCTATAAAGAGGTTCAAGTACATGAATATCTTAAAGTACTTCGCCGAAACAATAAAATCCGAATCCACATCAATAAACTCTTTTTTAAACCTTCCAGGACCATACCGAACTACAGCAAACATTATCAACCAACCTGAAATAATTAATCCCAACCCCCAGACCCAGTCCTGGTTATTGAAGACATCAAGCCACCACGCAGAGGGGAGTCCGAATACAATACAAAAAATGGCAACTCTGACAGAAGCTGAAATACGGCTTAAACCAAGGTCACCAAGGTTTCTAAGAAATAGTTCCAACATAGGAAGGAGAGAACTGAAAGCCGCCATAAAAAAGGCCAGGAAGAATATCAGGGATAAGTAAGCACCACCCGGAATTTCGGCAAATAGCTTTGGGATGATGGTAAACGTGAGAGCGTAATTTCCCGATTCGAGGAATGTTACTGCTTCTGCTTCGGTGGCAGCAAGTGCGAATACTGCTGGCAGTATGGCAAGCCCTGCTAACAATGAGGCGGTATTATTACCAAATGCCCCGATAAATGTATTAAGTGTAACGTCCTCTTTTTGTCGGGAATAGGAAGAAATCGTCATAAGTAATCCCCAGCCTGCACCGGTTGACCACGCCGACTGAGATAGAGCTTCTAACCAAATGCGTGGGTCTGAGAACTTTGCTATATCTACGGCAAACATATACTCGATGCCCCTGATTCCATTTTTCATATTCAGCGCAATAGCCGCAATGATAATCAGCAGGAAAAAGAGGGTAGGGATGAGGATACGGTTGGCCCTTTCCAGTCCTTTTTGCACACCGCGAAAAAGGACGAATATACCGAGTAAAACAGCAAAAATATGCAGGACCACCGTGGTGGGGCTACCAGTATGAATACTCGCCCAGAAATTGTCTAAAAGCCCAGGTTCGGTCACAAGCTTATTGCTTATGGTAGGTGCACCGGAGATAGATGCCCAGACGTTTTCAATCGAAAGTCCCAGGTATCGCAGAGCCCATCCGGTAACAACGGAATAGTAAAAAGCGATAGCTAATGTGCAAACGGTAATGAAGAAACCTCCCCAGGCAAAATTCTTTCCCGCCAGGCTGGTAAAAGACCCAATCACACCCTTTTTATACTTCTTGCCTATTGAAAACTCAGCTAACAGAAGAGGAATTGACCAGACGATCAAAAAGACCAACCAAAGAATAAGGAAAGTCCCGCCATATTGACCTGCTAATCTGGGAAATCGCCATAAATTTCCGGCACCAATTGCCATACCAAGGGAAGCCAGAACAATCCCCCAGCGGCTGCTGAATTCTTCAACTTTGGTCATAGATCAGGGTATATCTTCCCAAACTAAGGGAAAATTAAGTAAGGAAAAAATATCCTACTTGAGGGCCTCTGTAATTGGCTGTCCGGTGCTTGCATTGGGAAAGCGAATATTAAGAAGCACTGATATTGTTGGAGCTATATCACTTACTGAATAATATTCCGGGGAGTGACCCGGGTTGATTCCCTTTCCATACATGATAAGTGGAACGTGGCTATCGTAGGTAAATCCGGTTCCATGCCCCGTACCCTGTTCGGATCCACTACTCGAATGCGCCGGAAACAGCGAGTAAAACACATCGCCACTTCGCTCCTGGTTATAGCCCCTTACCATCATGCCTTTCAATCCTCCACTGGTGAAATCTGCATCCATCAATTGACCAGCTGTGTAAACCTGGAAAATCCCATCTTTGGCACGTAAATAATCAGCAGCAATTCTGGCAGCGTCTTCCAATTGATTCCCGGATAGAAGTTCTCTGTCAAGGTAAATTTGCTGATTGCTCACATTTTTCACGAACTGGACTTGCTTGCCAAGTGCCAGCATCAGGTAGTCATTTACTTCTTTGCCAATGTTGATGCGCGTATATCCCGCTGGAACTTTTAGCGTATCGAGCCTGGCCGGAACATCTACAACACCGTGGTCGGACGTAAGAAATACCAGGTAATTATTTTCCCCTATTGTTTCATCTAGGGTATTGAGCAACAATTCCATATTCTTATCGAGTCGCAAGTACATGTCCTGGACTTCCATGGAATTCGGCCCCCAGGCATGCCCGGCATAATCCGTTGAGGAAAAGCTGATCGCAAGGAAGTCTGTCTCTTCATCCTGTCCAAGCGATTCACCTTCTAGCGCGGCAATGGCCATGTCCAATACGATCTGATTTCCAAACGGGGTGAGGGGCAGGAAGTTATAATCTCCATATGCTTGAAGAAGCTCGGGGAGGACATAAGGAAATTCTGGTGTAGATTTTCCCCGCAGAACAACCTCATAGGGCGAATTATCAGGCCCTGAGGCAGTGTAGGACTTTTTATCCAGCAGCAAGTCCCAAGTTTCATTTGCATACTCTGCCGGAAGTTTCTGCTTATTAAATTTTTCAGCCCACCTGGGTAATTTTTCCATGTAATAAGTAGAGGAAACAAATGCGCCGGTAGCGGCATCGAACCAGTAAGCCCCGTCTGCCATATGGCCCGCAGGCAGTATGGATCCTCGATCCTTAATTGAAACACTAACTACTTTAGACCTGGACTGGGATGCCAGCTTGAGTTCATCGGTAATGGTAGAGGAAATTAGCCATTTCGGAGAGGCCTTACCCCGATCATTCTCAGCTCCAACAGTAAGAACGTCTGGGTCGCCTACGCAATTAGTAAACCGGTTTTCGGATCGTATATACCAGGCATTTCCTATTATTCCATTATTCGTGGGTGTGGTTCCGGTGTAAACTGATGCGTGCCCTGGCCCGGTGTTGGTGGGCACGTAGTTATAATGGGCATTCTTTGCCATAAACCCATTCTCCACTAATCTTTTGAACCCCCCTTCTCCAAAAGTATCCCAGTAACGGTAGAGATAATCCTGCCGCATCTGATCCACTACTATTCCGATTACAAGTTTGGGTTCTTGACTTTGCCCAAATAGTGAAATGCTACTGAGAGCTAATATGGCTACACACAATTTTTTCATAGGTGAAGATTCATAATTTCAGGCGATTATGCGCCTACCTGTTTTTAATATTCCATTATCAATTTACTCCCTTCAAAGGGGGAGGACCTTCCGGGATGAGCGCTTTATACGTATAGTCTCCCTTCCTGGTATTGAATTCCTCTTTCACTTTCTTTCGTAGCTCCTCATCCTCAAATAAATCAACCATCGTCATGGATAAGGCTTTAGCTGCATAAATCATGCCTTTGTGACCTATAGACATTCCGCCACAGGCTACAACTGCCCAGGAATGCCATGGAGTGCCTTTTGGCGCAACGGTTGCGCCCAGGCGAATGGTAGGTACTACAAAGCTAACATCACCCACATCCGTAGATCCACCCATTGGATGTTCAAGTGTTTCTTCAAGTGGTCGGATTTCCATGTCCATGCCCACCTCTGGTTTGCCCGTGGCCTCTTGTATCTTTTTTGCAAAGGTCAGTTCCTCTTCTGTGTAAGTTATTTTCCCCAGGTATTCGAGGTTTTTTTGAAGCCGGGCTCCTCCGGTCCTGTTTACCAGTACTTCGTGGATGCCGGAAACCAGTTTGATTTCATATTCCACATTTGCCATAATGGCTGCGCCTTCCGCAATTTTCTCCACTCGCTTCCAAACCTCTTCCATGCCCTCTCTTCTCGTATCACGAACACGTGTCCAAATCCTTGAATAATCGGGGACTACATTTACGACCTGGCCACCATCTTGAATATGATAGTGTATTCTCACTGTAGGCTTGACATGTTCCCGATAGTAATTAATCCCCGTAGTGTAAAGTTCCAAAGCGTCCGAAGCACTCCTGCCATTCCAGGGGTCCCCTGAGGCATGTGCTGCTTGTCCGTGAAATTCTACGATGAAGTCGACCAGTGCCAGGCTGCTTTGTACATTGGCTTTGGTTTCTGCACTGGGATGCCAGTCCATACAAACATCAACGTCTTCGAAAAGCCCTGCCCTTATCATCCATAGTTTTCCAAAAAACTTCTCCTCAGCGGGAGTTCCGTAGAATCGAACGGTCCCTTGCAATTTCCCTACCTCAATCAATTCCTTAATGGCAATTGCTGCCCCAAGAGAGGCTGTACCGAATAAGTTATGGCCGCAGCCATGCCCGGCTCCTCCATCATTTAGGGGGGCTTTATATGGCACCGCATTCTGAGACAATCCCGGTAATGCATCAAATTCTCCTAGGATTCCAATTACCGGTTTACCTGAGCCATATTCAGCTACGAAAGCCGTGGGCATCTCTGCAACTCCCCTTTGAACAGTAAATCCATTGGATTCGGCATAGTTTGCCAGTAGCTCAGCGGAAACGACCTCATTGAATGCTGTCTCCTCTGCTGCCCAGATTTTATCACTAATATCGGTCAGCTCGTTGGCCCTCGAATCAATTTCAGAAATGGCCTCCTTTTTATTGCTGTTGATCTTAGCTTTCTTTTGTGAGAAGGTGGGCAGGAAAGCGAATACAGTAATTATGGTTATGAATAGGAATCGCATGAGCAGAGAATTTTATTACCTGTGAAATATAGGAGATTACCGATGAGAGTCAAACTGTAATTACACGAGCACTTAGTCCTCACAGATCAGCAGTTCATATTGCTCCGGTTTGAGGCCGCTCCTGAAAACCAATTCTCCGGAAGAACTGTAGTAAGCTAACAGATAGTAGTCTGCATCGCTAAAGTATCTCTCTGCTTTCCAGAATGTTCCATATGGTTCTATGAAAGTGTAACCGGTTGGTATGATAAACCCTTTATCCGGGTGAATTATCCCGAAAAATCCCGTTTGATCCCGGACGAGAAGTTCTTGCCCCCTGAACCTGTTGAACTCCGCTTCGGAATAATCTTCGGAAACCTTCATGGATCTTGATGGCGAATAAAGGGCAAACATCCCTTCTTTTTTAATGAAAAAGAGTGAATCATTCCAGGGATTCACCTCCTGAAAGTAATCCTGTGAGATTCTATCCCCATATCGGTCAATAATAAATACACCTTCTTCATCGGTTGCTGAGAGGAACCCATTGCCCATGTTTTTAATTCGTCGGGAGTATGCAGGCTCAATAAAAATGCTGTCCTTCCAGTGATAGTATCCCAGTTTACCATCTTCTAGTATGGAAATACCTCCTGCTTCGTAACCCCCAAATGCCTCAAAGGACTTTTCAAGCAGCAACTCACCACTTGATGAATACAACTTTTTGCCATCCTCTTCATTTATTACAAGGTATTCGTCTCCGAGGATCTTAGGAATTTCGAATTCACCCTTCATCACGACATTGGCTGTTGAGTCAAAGATCGTGGTACTTCTGTCGAAAGAAGCTGCCAGGAATTCCTTACCAGTTCCACGGATGAGGTTGAGTTTGGTACCCGGCCTTAAGAGTATTAGAGTATCGGATGCGAAGTGAATGTAAGCATCACCTTTCTTGAGCCCGGATGCGTAGGTATTTCCCCAGAGTAAAATTGAATCATAAGAATATTCCCGGTACGCCGGCTTGGTAAGGAGAACCTCCTTATCCTCAAATGAAACAGCCGCGAAATTTTCTGATACTTCAATATTTTGCCAACCGGCAATGATGGTTTCAAACCTGGAATTCATAAGTCGATTCTGTTCACCGATCTGTATAAAACAATCCTCCTCATAAAGAATCAGTTGTTCACCCAATTCAATATCAAAGGTGGCAGAATTGTTAATTATTGCTTCACTGGTTCCCGATCTAACCCAGACCATTTCAGGAGACCATTCTTCGTATTCATCATATATAAACACCAGTGGGGGAGGAACTCCATCAGCACCATGCCTTAGACTATTTATGCTTGAAATGGCAATTTTACCCTCTTTCTCAATAAGTATTAACTCCTGGACAGCCAGAATATTATCATATTGGTTGGGCAAAACCTGCCTTCCCGTAAAACTCATTAAACCCCACTTGCCGTTAATCTTTGTGGCGACAAAAGCACTTGCAATCATTTTGATCTCCACATAGATTGTTGGCAGTATTTCAAACCCTGACTTATGAATAAGTCCATATTCTCCTTTTCGTTCAATTCGTATAAGCCCAAATCCCAGGTCTTCGGCAGAATCCCCCTTACCGCGGTGGATTTCATCTCCACTCAAAGTAGTGATAATGAGATTATCACCTTCCTGACCGATGAGAATATCGGATTCAGGAGGTGTACAATTGTAGGATGATTTTGCACGGTCAAAATAGATGTTTTGCATGGAACCACCTGGTTCAATAAAACCAATTCCTGCTTCTGTTAGTGTCGGAATCAGTAGTTTGGGTTTTGCATCTCTCACAAGAGCCAGGGAGTCATTCAGCCATTCGTTATGCATTTCATTTAGCATTGCCCGGTCTTTAAGAATATGGAAAATATAATCCGCGGCTTTTGTGCGCATTTTATTTTCCTGTGAGATTGTAAAGAACTTTTTGAAATCCTGTATTCTGTTACCGGCAGTCATTATCTCAAAGATGTGATTTTCTGTAACGGACCGATATGGACTTTCAGGGCGGATATTGAGAAAATTCATGTAGCTCGACAATTTCCGGTCTGATGTCTTGTCTCGAAACAATAATAGTTCAAACCTCTCCAATGCCTTGTCATAAAATTCCGATTCCGGATAGGTGTACAAATATTCCTCATAAGCTCTCAGGTCATCAACCGCAGTCACATTCTTATAGGCGACCTCCACTTCAAGCAATTTCGATTCAGATACCTGGTAAGAAGTAGGATGCTCTTTTCTGAACTCCCTGTAAGCCTCAACAGTGTTAATTGATTTGGTAATTTCAAATGCCTGGCTGTCAAGGCTAATTTTCTGAGATTCAAGCATGGAGCTGTCTACCCCGGCCCGAATCAGTTTCTCCACGTCACGTTGTTCCAGAAGGCTGTAGTTTTTCCTGGCCTCCATGATGAAATAGTAGGACGAATCGAGGTCTGAAGTGGCATAGACAGGACTGTTGTATAGAACAGACAAACCATATTTCACACCGGGGTCCAGGCTATCTCTCTCCAGGGCTCGGAATAGAATTTCTTTTGCCCGAGATGCATCCCCTTCGGACAGATTATCCAGGGCCCGCTTGATCGGGGAGAATTGCAGTTGTGCCCAACTGTAAGTGGGTACGGTCAGCAATATGAAGAAAAAAAGATTTCGCATCAGAGAGCAAAATTACAGGATTCAGGCAATTTCATCTTGAATTAACGATCGGCTTTTCGATAAACGAACTTCAGGCCTGACCAAGTATCATTTACCGAACAAACTTTTGAATCTACCAAACCGATGGAAAGCCCCGAATTTCGGACATAGTTCCCGTTAAGATCGCTTTCTGCCTTGGAACTTTGTTTCGGCCAGGAAACCCAAACCATCCCTGACTTATTAATAAGAGATTTTGCAAAACCAAGACTGTTTTCCAGGACTTCAATGTCCGAAGCAAATAAGTGCACAATATCTTGCTCACCGGGTTTCGGAGTATCCGCGAATGTCACACTTAGGGGAAACCCTTTGATCAAATCGAGGTAGTCATCGGGTGGATGAATGAGATAGGCTTTAAAGTTATCCTTGTATCCCAGTTTTTTGAATAGAGGTGTTTTACTATAATCCGTCATGGTTGAATGATACTTCCGGCAGAGTGATCCGTCATCGAGCCTGTCGCTGATGATAGAATATTGATTTTATTATCCCAACGCAAAACACCCATAAAAGCAAATACCAATGCTTCCTTATATACGACAAGCTCTTTTTGTGGGATCTCAAGGGTGATTCCCTCGGGGAGATGAAATTCAATCCGCTCTCTAAGGAAATTATTTAAAGCCCCTCCACCTGTGATAAGAACCCTGCCTTTGATTTTTTCTTTTCCTAATGTTGTCCCGATCTGGTAGGCAGTATGTTCCACCAGTGTGGAAAGAATATCAGGAATAGAGATTTCCGAGTTTTCGGTCAGTGGCATAATATTTTTCATCACCCATTCATATCCCATTGATTTTGGACCGGGTTCACTATAATATTCTAGTTGGTTTAATTGGAGTAGCAGGGAATCTTTCATATTACCCTTTCGCGCTATTTCCCCATCTTTATCAAAATCATGACCCATTTTGCCGACCATAATATTTAATGGCATATTCGCGGGACAAACATCAAATGCCAGGCGTTCAACACCGCTTATAAATGAGATATTTGCAATTCCTCCCAAATTGATACAGGCATTGTACTCAGGGAATAGCAGCTGGTCACCGATTGGGACTAGGGGGGCTCCCTGTCCACCCATAATCAGGTCGGCTGTTCTGAAATCATAAACAACGGGCAATTTGCATCCTTGAGAAATGGCATGACCATTTCCGGCTTGAAATGTAAATCCTTCTTCAGGTTGGTGGTAAATAGTATGTCCATGAGACGAAACGAAATCCACCTGGATATCATAACGCTCAATGAATTCTGCAACTAACTGTCCATAAAGACCACCCAGGTCGAGGTCAAGCCTCACAAGATCCACACCCGACATATTAAGCGTGTTTTTGATCCTTTCCCGAATCGAATCGGGATATTCAACAGTTTCGGTATCAATGATCTTAAATGACCACTTATCATCATTGTATTCAAAATGACAATATGCAACATCAACCCCATCCAATGAGGTACCAGACATTAATCCAATTACCTTATAAATCTTACCCATTTTCGCTATTTTTAACCCCGTTTTATTGGATTGGTGACTACATAAATTTAATCAACTTCTGGCTCAAATTCATTTGATTATGAGCCATATTTTCGCGTTTATATGGACATAGCGATTGATTTTGGAACAAGCTTCGGAAAGATAGGATTCTTTAATGGTGATCAATTGCAAAAGGTAGTACGCGGAGTGGCCATTGACGATCTCCATAACCATGTGCCCAAAGATCTTGGCGGGAGAATAATTATTAGCTCCGTTAGAGAAAAGGCAGAGAATATTCGAGACCTGCTTGCAATGAATGGCAAGACGATTCTTATGTCACATCAGCTGAAAATGCCCATTAGTATCAAGTATAAAACACCGGAAACGCTGGGCACCGACCGTTTGGCTGCAATTATTGGAGCCTGGGCTGAATTCCCAGGTGAAGACCTTCTTGTCGTCGATACCGGAACCTGCATAACTTATGATCACCTCAGATCCGATGGATGCTATCTCGGCGGATCGATTTCCCCGGGCATGGAACTAAGATTCAAGTCTTTACATAATT
This sequence comes from Flammeovirgaceae bacterium, assembly GCA_024638265.1. Lineage (GTDB taxonomy): Bacteria > Bacteroidota > Bacteroidia > Cytophagales > Cyclobacteriaceae > JAHEKQ01. The sequence goes on along the minus strand of JAHEKQ010000030.1, from coordinate 18,055 downwards.
ATACGGCCCGCCTTCCGTTATTGAGTCGTCAGGATTCTGTGGAATTGGTCGGCGGTACGACTGAGGAAGCTATCTTAAGTGGTGTGATCAATGGAGTGAAAGCAGAAATGAGGGAAATTATTCGCATGTATCAGCACAAATTGCCACATTTGCAGCTTGTTATTTGTGGAGGGGATTCTCAATATTTCGGAGACGCTCTCTCATTGGAAGCAGATATAAGACCGAATTTGGTATTATTTGGATTGAAGAAAGTGCTGGACTACAATGAGGCATAAGATAACGGTCATATTTTTTTGGTTCTTTTCCATTTCCGGAGCGATTGCCCAAACCGCTCCCTCTCCTTTTACGTCTGTTGGTATTGGTGAGATTGGAACTAATGCTATGATACAGCAGGAAGCCTCCGGGGGAGTCGGAATTGCCATGGGGTCTTACTGGAATCTTAATACCATCAACCCGGCAATGCTGATGTACACAAGGAATACAATATTTGGTGGCCTCACCGTATTCCAGGCGGGTGTAATTTCTGATAATAGGACAATCCGAAATGCCTCTAATTCTGAACGAAGTGGCGGTTCCAATCTGTCTTATCTCGTAACGGGTTTTCCGGTTATTCAAAACCGGTGGTTTTCAACTATTGGGCTCAGGCCATTCAGCAGTGTTAATTACAACCTAAACTATGAAACTCAATTGGCTGGATCACCTTATACCACTTTGGTCACTGAAAAAGGATCAGGGGGTATCAACCAATTGTTCTGGTCGAATGGAGTTGCATTATCTAAAAACCTGTCTCTGGGCTTGAGAACCCAGGTACTTTTCAGCTCAATATTTACTGAGTTTGTAAATAACGTAGACACCCAGGAGATTCCGGTGAGATATTCCGCGGCTGTGTATGACAGACTTACGGTCTCAGGACTGACATTTACAGGTGGACTTGTCTATACGGATTCAATTAAAACGTCGGGGGATGATCCTTTAAAAATTACTCTTGGTTTAACATACGACTTCGCACGCGATGTAAGGGCAAAACAATTTCAGAGTGTACAGAGACGAATCCTGACTGGAACCATACTGGAAGCAGATACAGTTCAGAACAATACCGTTGGCAGCCTTGATCTTCCATCGGGACTGGGTTTCGGTATTGGACTATCCAAAGGATTCAAGTGGTCCATTGGGGCTGACCTAAGAATGAAATCGTGGGAGGACTTACGAAGACTGGAACAACCACTTGCCACAGCAAACAGTATGTATCTCGGCATTGGTGGCGAGATCACCCCGGATGCTTTTTCTATTGAGGATTACTTGAAAAGGGTGACTTTCCGCTTGGGAGGGAGTTATGAAAAAACACCGTATTTAATAAATGGTGTGCAGGTTAATGATTTTGGCATTAATTTTGGTTTCTCCCTACCAATCGTACCTTCCAGTAATACAGGCAGTTCATTAAATAAGGGATTTTCAAGTGTTGATTTTGGTTTCAGGTACGGGGTTCAGGGAAATTTGGACAACAATTTGTTGCAAGAAGAATATTTTAAGATTCATTTTGGAATCACATTTAATGACAAATGGTTTATTAAAAGAAGGTTTAATTAGATAATTTCGTTTCACTATGAAAGCTAATGTTACTCTACTGGTACTTGCCCTTACTCTGGTTGGGGGTTCTCTTTTTGGTCAGTGTAAGCAATGGAAATGGCCTGCTGATGGTACACAAAAGGCTCTTGCTGAAGAAAAGTATGTTCTCCACAACGACCTTGTAAAGAACAAACAATTTAAACAAGCCATTCCTGCTCACCAATGGCTACTCACCAATACGCCTGATTTGCAATCGGCGATTTATATCAATGGTGAAAAAATCTTTACCAACCTGGCTGACCAGGCAGAGACTCCTGAGCAGCTGAATGTATACGTGGATTCACTCATGCTGATCTACGATATGAGGTTGCAGTATTGCCCGACCTCCAGCGTTTACGACCGGAAGGCTCTTTATGCTTTTAAATATTGGTACAAGGATGACTCCAAGCTTGAAACAATTCTGGATTTCTATGATACCAACTATGAGAAAAGGGGAGCTAAAATGATGGACTCCAACATCAAGTATCACATGACTGCCGTTCAATTAAATAGCCTGAAGCTCAAAAATCTTACTGAGGAACAGATACTGGATTACTATGATAAGTTAGGTGGAATTGTCAACCAGAAAAAAGCAGCAAAACCTGAGAATACTAAAAAGTACGATGCGATACAGGCCAACCTTGATGAAATTCTCGGAACTCTGGTCGAATTTGATTGCGCTAAAACCAAGGAGATACTTGGACCGAAATTCAAAGCGAACCCGGATGACGTGGATATTGCCAATAAGATATTTAAGTTCATGCTGCAGGGTAAATGTACAGATGATCCATTATGGCTTGAAGCCGGTAAGGTGGTTTTCGAACAGAGTCCTGACTTTGGAATCGCAAAAAACCTCGGACTTAAGAGTAAGGCTTCGGGAGATACAGAATCAGCTGTGTATTATTTTGCGAAAGCGGTTGAATTGGCCAACAATGCCGGTGATAAGGCAGAGATGCATATACAATTAGGCCACATCGATCGGGAAAAAGGTGCAAAATCCTCGGCCAGGGGACACTACAGAGATGCACTCTCTGCAGATCCTAATGCCAAAGATGCTTACGATTTTATCGGGATACTTTACATGACGAGCTTCGAAGACTGCGCCAAAAAAGTAAATCGGGTGGAAGATCGAGCTGTGTTCCTCGCGGCTTATAAAATGTTCCGACTTGCCGGCAATTCCTCCAGGATGGCAGAAGCGAAAGCCCAATTTCCTTCGGTAGGTGAGATTTTCGAATTGAATATGCAGAAAGGCCAGTCAATTACAGTAGGGTGCTGGATTAATGAAACTGTGACACTTGATACCAGGGATTAATAATAAACCTTCTTTATCCCTAAGCCCAGGCAGCGCCTGGGCTTTTTTGTTTTAAAATATTTCGCCAACCCAGACCGGCTGGTCGGAACGGATGATGATTTGCCCTTCATTGACGACCTTATAATTATGATCCCCAAGGTCCTCGAGGTTTTCTGTTTGAATATTGCATTCCTTATGGGACATGAGTATTCGAAATCCCCTACCGGGACTCGCCCATTTTTTGAAGAACCCAGCATCAAGATGAATATACTTGGTATGATCCGAGTAAATGTAAACATTAAACTCCCGTTCCAGTAAAGTAGCGATCTCGAGCGTTTTTTTATCGAATGTTGCTACTAAATCAATCGAGTGAATTCCTTTTGGCCTGAGCCACTTTATCGCATTTGCCGGGAAACTGTTACGGTCTAAGAGTTTGTAAGGCTTCTGGTATCCCATCATCATATCAATCTCACTGGGAGTAATTGATCCGGTAATTACGGCGTCGACTTTTATCTGGTGATGGATAAAGAAGGAAATACACAATTCATCAATTACAACAGCCGGATTCCATTCCAGGAAAGAAAAAAGGTTCTTCTCTGAAACGGCATTAATGTCAAATACCATTAATGCAGGAGCCTGGTCATCTCGGATTATATAATGCGATGACATGTCTTATTGCCCTTTATTGTGAAACTCCATGATGCTCTTTGTGATAACCTGATAAATTTCAGCTAGACTCTCTTTCTGAGATAGGAGCTGAAGGTGCTGACTAATGACCGCCTCATCCTTGCGTAATGCAGGCCCTGTCTGGCTTTTCCTGGCCCCGTTCTTTACCGCCTTTCTAATAGTTTCTAGAATCAGGGGATGAAGGTATTCAATATCGAGACCTTTCTCTTCAAGTATTTCTTCGGCAATAGAGACGAGATGATTGGAGAAATTACAGGAGTAAACAGCCGATAAATGAAGGACTCGACGATCCAAAGTATCCAACCGGTTAACGGTCTTGCTGAGACGCGAAGCCATAGACTCAAGGACCTTGTAAGTCTGCGCGTTCTCGGCCTCGAGGAAAATGGGGATATTCGAGAAATCCAGTTCCACACCCTTACTGAATGTTTGCAAGGGATAAAATACCCCGATATCATCGATTCCAAGATACTCCAGAAGTCCCAGGGGTTGAGCCCCAGAAGAGTGAACACCGATTGAGTTTTCAGGAAGGATCAATTCTGTAGCTACCTCTTCAATCGCACTATCAGCTACGGTAATAAAAAAGATCGAACTATTGCTGTCCGAGAGATCAAGTGATTCAACCACTTTCGCCTGGTATAGTCTTTTCACAAGCTGCTTAGCGGATTCCGGGTTTCGGCTGTATACCTCACGCACAGCAAAGCCGATATTGTCCAGCGCTGGGGCAAGATGCCAGGCGAGATTACCGGCTCCTATAATACAAACGTTTAAATCTTCAGCCATATTTATTATGAGCCATTGTTTTTAGCAATCTCAGTAAGCGCCGTTACCAGCCTGTCGAGATCGTAGGTCATGGTATAAACATGGGGCGTGATCCTAACCCCCCGGATATTTTCCCATTTAATAGACGTAGTATGGATTTTGTAGTCCCGGAATAGTCGTGAACTTACTTCACCTGGCTCCATTCCCTCAATATCTACAATGGCAAGGGCACAACTATAGTCGGGGTTGAGCGAGGTATTGATATTAATCTTGGGATTATCGTTTACCTTTTCACACCAGTAATTTTTCAAATATTGAAGCCTTTGCTGCTTGAGTTTGCTGCCTATGGATAAATGGAAATTAATGGCGTGTCCTATAGCCTGTTCGGGGGCAAATGATCTTGTACCCAAGGCTTCGAATTTACGTATATTCTCACTCTGTGGTTCATGATGGGGTATAAGGGGCCAGGTTTCAGCAATTCTCTCCTTTTTCATATACAACATACCAGTTCCGAATGGAGCGCATAACCATTTGTGCAGACTGGTACCAAAATAATCACAATTGAGATCAGCTATTTTGAAATCGAGATGAGCAAAAGTATGAGCCCCATCAACGATGCTCTTGATTCCTTTTTCACGTGCTACTTTGCAGAGTTTTTTTGCGGGAAGGATCTGACCGTTCCAATTGATCATATGCGTAATATGATAGACACGTGTCTTCGATGTAGTAGCCTTATTATAGGCATTTATAAAGTATTCGTCGTCTTCACTGGGAAGATCGAGATTCAGCCAGACGAGTTTTATCCCTTCTCTTTTTTCCCTTTGTTTCCACGCATTGATCATATTGGGGTAATCCTGTTTGGTCAGGATTACTTCATCTCCCTGGTTCAGCGGCATACCGAATATTACGGTATCCAATGCTTCCGTAGCATTTCTGTTAACCGCAATTTCCTCATGAGATACTCCGGCGAGATCAGCGAGCTTCATCCGGACTGATTCCCTTCCTTGGTCGAGTATACGCCACATGTAATAAGATGGGGCCTCATTACTCAAATGGTAATAACGATCCACGGCATCCTGAACCACTTTGGGTTGGGGGCTCACCCCGCCATTGTTGAGATTGATAATATTTGGAGAGACCGTATACGCCTGTTGAATTCGCTTCCAGATGTCTTCGTTTACGACAGCTTCAGGTATATCCATTTTGCTCAATTCCAGGAGTGCCTCCGAAACTGAATGAGAGCGGCTCATACCGGGTATTGCCCCGAGCCCCATGACACCTGATATTCCTACTGCTTTCCTGAAAAATGATCTTCGTGAGTCCATGGGAGTATTTTTCTATGAAACTACCTAAAAATGACTCCTAAATAAAGCAAGAGTGCCCTATTTTGGCTTTGCTACAACACGAAAATGAGTAGTTTTGGGTGAAATTTAATATTGTTGAATGTGGATAAAATCGGAGTAATAGGATTGGGCTACGTGGGGCTTCCCCTGGCAGTAGAATTGGGAAAAATACGGGAAGTCGTGGGCTTTGATATAAACCAGAAAAGGATTCACGAACTTCAGAGCGGATACGACCGAACACTGGAAGTCGACTCAAATGAATTGGCAGAGGCAAAGCACCTGTCCTATACGAGTAATTCAGAAGACTTAGGTGAGGTGAACATCTATATAGTCACGGTTCCTACACCAATTGATAATTTTAAGAAACCGGATCTTTGGCCACTGAAGAGTGCCAGCATGACGGTGGGTAAAACTCTTAAAAAGGGAGATTTAGTAATCTACGAATCCACTGTATTTCCGGGTTGTACTGAGGAAGAATGTGTACCGGTTTTGGAGGAGACCAGCGGACTGAAATACAATGTGGACTTCTATTGTGGCTACTCCCCAGAACGGATAAATCCAGGTGACAGGGTACACCGTCTGCCTTCTATTAAAAAAGTTACAAGCGGGAGTACCCCGGAAGTGGCAGAAAAAGTGGACGCCATTTACCGCGATATTATAACAGCGGGAACCCACAAAGCTTCCAGTATTCGGGTTGCTGAAGCAGCCAAAGTGATAGAAAACTCCCAAAGAGATCTCAATATTGCTTTTGTAAACGAGTTGGCTCTCATTTTCGACAAGATGGGGATCGATACCGAGGAAGTACTTGAGGCAGCAGGCACAAAATGGAATTTTCTGCCTTTCAGACCAGGACTTGTGGGAGGCCATTGTATTGGGGTCGATCCCTATTACCTGACTTACAAGGCAGAAAGCCTGGGATACAACCCGCAGGTGATACTTTCAGGCCGGAGGATCAACGACAATATGGGATTGCATGTGTCCAATAGTGTTGTAAAACTTTTGAACCAGGCCAGCAACCCCATTAAGGGAGCCAGGGCCTTGGTCCTTGGGATTACCTTCAAGGAGGATTGTCCTGATATAAGGAATTCAAAAGTCATTGATGTCATCAGGGAGCTCAGTGAGTTTGGAATTGAAGTCGATACCTATGATCCGCACGCCGACCCCGATGAAGTAGAGGATGAATATGGGATTAATTTGGTCGAGAAACCATCGACCGGATATAATGCAATTATTCTTGCCGTTGCCCATAAAGATTTCAAAGGCCTTGACATCTCTGCCCTTAAGGCAAAGAGCGGAATTGTCTATGACATTAAATCATTTTATCCCAAGCAGGAGGTGGACGGGAGACTGTGAGCGAACGTAAAATTCCAATGGTCGACCTGTTTGGCCAGTATCGTGAAATTGAAACAGAGATACTGGCTGAAGTTAAAGAAGTGATGGAGAATACCGCCTTTATCAATGGCCCGGCAGTTCACGACTTTTCTATGGCCCTTAAGGATTACCTCGGTTCCAAGTACATAATTACCTGCGGCAATGGAACGGATGCCTTGCAGATTGCATTGATGGCGCTGGAACTTCCCCGCGGGGTAAAGGTAGCTGTACCAGCATTCACCTATGTGGCTACTGTTGAAGTTATTGCTCTTTTAAAACTGACCCCCGTGTTTATAGAGGTTGACCCGGACACCTTTAATATGGATCCCGCTCATTTGGAAGGAATGATCCAAAAGCACGAATTGAGGGCGATTATTCCGGTACACCTTTATGGCCAGTCTGCAGATATGAATCGAATTGGTAAGTTAGCTGAAGACTCAGGGATACCTGTTATTGAAGACAATGCCCAGGCAATTGGTGCTGATTACCAATTAGCTAATGGCGAGGTAAAGAAGACAGGAACAATGGGAAACATTGGAACTTTTTCATTTTTCCCGTCCAAAAACCTGGGGGCCTTTGGAGATGGTGGAGCACTTTCGACAATCGATACGGATCTAGCTAAAAGGATGAAGATGATTGCTAATCATGGTCAAAGCAGCAAGTACATTCATGACCTTGTTGGCCTCAACAGCCGCCTTGATACACTTCAGGCAGCAATTCTTAAGGTTAAATTGAAACACCTCGATGATTATATCAGCAGAAGGCAAGCAGTAGCAGCGCGTTATGACCGCGAATTTTCAGATTTGTCCGGGCTGAAAATTCCAGCCAGGGATAAAGCCTCAACACATGTTTTCCACCAGTACACGATAAAAGTTGAAACAGGAGAACGGGACAGGTTGAAGGAATTTCTCGCGACTAAAAACATCCCTTCCGTAGTTTATTACCCAGTTGCACAGCACTTACAGAAAGCTTATGAAGCATTTGGATACAAGGAGGGAAGCTTTCCGGTTTCAGAGCAACTTTGTAAACAAGTATTGTCTCTCCCCATTCATACCCAAATGAAAGAGGATGACCTGGTCTATATTTGTGGACACGTAAAAGCATATTTCAATGGTTGAAGAAGGCTACTTTGCACATGAGACTGCAGTAATTGACGAAGGTTGTACTATCGGAGATGGCAGCAAGATCTGGCATTTCACCCATATAATGAAAGACAGTACCCTGGGAAAAAATTGTAACCTGGGGCAGAATGTCGTGATTTCTCCTGGCGTAATCCTGGGTGAGAATGTCAAAGTCCAGAATAATGTATCGGTTTATACAGGGGTCATTTGCGAAGATGATGTTTTTTTAGGCCCCTCAATGGTATTCACCAACGTAATCAATCCTCGCAGCGCGGTAAACCGCCGTGGTGAATATGCCCATACGCTTGTCGAAAAAGGTGCGAGTATCGGGGCAAATGCGACCATCGTTTGTGGCAATAACCTGGGGAAGTACTGCTTCATCGGTGCAGGTGCCGTTGTAACACGGGACGTACCAGATTATGCTTTAATTGTCGGTAATCCCGGGGTGCAAAAGGGATGGATGAGCGAATTCGGGCATCGGCTTGAGTTCGATGAGGACGGTATGGCGACATGCCCTGAGTCTGGGCAACGCTATCAATTGAAAGAAAAATTAGTCAAGCGGGTTGAATAGGGTTATTACCATTGTTGGAGCCAGGCCGCAATTCGTAAAGGCTTCGGTTGTAAGCCGGACTTTAAAGACGGAAGGTGTAGCAGAGACTATTATCCATACGGGTCAGCATTTTGATGAAAACATGTCCCGGATATTTTTTGATGAAATGGAGATTCCCAAACCGGGCTATGAATTGGGTATTCACAGTTTAGGGCACGGAGCAATGACGGGCAAGATGATGGTCGAAATAGAAAAGATCCTGGGGGAAGATGAGCCGGATGGAGTCATTGTATACGGTGACACGAACTCAACGCTGGCCGGAGCACTCAGTGCTTCGAAGCTGAACATCCCCGTTGCCCATGTTGAAGCAGGGCTGAGGAGTTTCAACCGCGATATGCCTGAAGAGATTAACAGGATAGCGACAGACCATATTTCTGATTTATTATTCTGTCCCACGGAAACAGCCATCGAAAACGCTACCAAGGAAGGCCTGGGCTTAAGGTCTGAACTGGTTTTATCTGGGGATGTCATGTTTGATACCATTCTGCACTTCAAGAACAAGGCAGTACACCCGTCCGGCGTGCCCACCGAAGATTATATCTTATGCACGATTCATCGACAGGAGAATACCGACAATAGGGAGAGGTTCCTGAACCTGGTACAATTGCTCAATAATATCGCGAAAAAACACGTGGTGGTCTTCCCCGCCCACCCGAGAATAAAAAATATGCTCAGTTCTGTAAAGCTTGACAATAACATTCGGATTATTGATCCTGTGGGCTACCTCGAGATGGTGTCACTGATATCAAACGCTTCATTAGTGATGACAGATTCGGGGGGACTTCAAAAAGAGGCCTTCTTTTGCAAGAGATATTGCCTGACAATGCGTGATGAAACCGAATGGGTGGAATTGGTTGAAAATGGGTATAATGAAATAATCGGAGATGATTTAGAAAAAGCCATGGATATGGTCGGCGTACATTACGGCAATACCATTGACAATCCATTGCCTCTCTATGGTTATGGGAATGCCTCGCAGGTTATTGCTCGTCATATATCGGGAAATTATGAACCGTTGGGAGATGAGAAGCCCGGCCTGCCTGAAAAAGACTTAAGAAGTAACCTCGGATGCGGATAATTGACTGGCCAGTTTATCCATCAGTTTTTCAACACTGTATTCCCTGGCCAACGCAGTCGCATTATTTTTTACTCTTTCGAGCAGTTCCGGACTTTCTACATAGGGTTGAAGCCTTTCGTATAGCTCTTCAGGGTTATGGGGATCGTATCGGAATCCTATTTCGTGTTCCTCAATAAGTTCTGCCAGCCATCCGCCGAAATTCAGAATGATAAGTTTTCCTGCGGCGATAGCATCAAAAAACTTATTGGGGCAACCTGTTTCCAGAACGGGAAGGTCTTTATACGATATATAGATCGCTTCGAGGTTGGTCATGGTCTCCCGGACAAGTTCTTTATTTGAAAATGGTAGAAACTGGATATTCGCTACGGGCTGATAGTGAAGTTGCAGCCTTTCAAGCTCAGAGCCTTCACCCATGATTACAAACCCGATCCGTGGATCTATTTCCTGGATATGCCTGGCTGCTTCCAACATGAATTCAATATGATTTGCCCTTCCAATTGCTCCAATGTATCCGAGACGGATAGAGTAAGAGGGCAGGATATCCGAAGACCGTCGATGGACAGCCTCCGCGAAAAAATCGATATCCGACATATTTGGATGCATTATGACCCGTACCCCTGGGAATCGGGATAATATGGAATCCCTGATGGGAGGTGAAAGAGCCACAACAGTTGATGACTCCCTGTATATTTTTTCCTCCATGGAATAGAGACGTTTTTTCAGGAAGGCATTTTTGATTACGTTCATTTGAATCGGGGCCTCCGGCCAAAGGTCTCCAACTTCGAAATAAAAAGGTATCCCTAATTCTTTCTTCATTCTAATACCAACCAATCCGACAGTTAAGGGAGTACTGATACAATACAACAAATCGGGACGTGGTAAACTCCTGATAAGCCTAGCGGCTTTTCTATTGAATGCAACAAAAGAGAGGATACGCCTCATACTGCCAAATGCATTGTCATATGAAACAGGCAGGTAATGAATAGTCACCCCCTCATTGTCAACCTTTTCATAATTAGGAAGATTATGAGCCGTCACCACTTCAATTTCAAATCCCCTTTTGGCAAGTTCAGAGGCTAAATAAAACGACCGTAGAGCGCCTCCTGACTTGGGATTTTTGAAATGAAGATGGACAAATAGAATTCTCAAACCCTTGGATTGTTTTAATAACAAATAAGGGCAAAAGCATTGTATTGGCTAAACGAAAAGAGGAAATAATTTCACCTGGAGAGCCTTGAAAACACTCCTTAACATGATGCCATGAAGATCGCTTTCAGCTCTCCTTCAGTGCGTCTTTGATTTGCTGGATGGCTGATTCCTTGAATCTCTTATTCTCTACCCGGTCACGGGGGGTGAGCATAACTGAGTGGATGTACTCAAGAACCTTTTCGGTTTGTGCCTTGTCCATCTCGTCGAGAGAATTAAGAATCTCCTTCCTGGATTTCAATTTTTTCATGATATACTCCATTAAGCAGTTACTATAATATACACCAAAAAAGAGAAAAATGTTTGTTCGCCTTTACATGGGATTGTATAAACACCTCGGTTGGAGTGTAAAATTTCCAGAGACGAATACCTGTAAACAGTTAGGAATCAAACCTGAGAGAGAGGTTCTGAAGACTTTCTTTTGACCCCACAACGGTGACTACATCCCCCAATCTCAAACGTGTATAACCATGAGTAATTAGCATCTGGTCAGCCCGCATGATAGACAAAACAATAATATCTGCGGGTAATCGCAAATCACGCAAGGCAATACCGTGTAAGTTGGGATTCAGGACTTCAAGGTCAAGCGAATCCTGCCCTTCCTGCAACCCCAGCAGGAGTGATGCAGCCTGTGGCGATCTTACAAAGTGATCAAGTAAACTGACAATTGCGGTGGATGGATCCACTATCAAGGCACGAAGTCGATGGAATTGTTCGAAATTGTTTCGATCATTAAGCCTGACAACGATATCCCGGGTCCCGATTTTCTCATAGATCAGTTCACAGAGTTGAAGGTTTTCTTCATCGGTCAACATCAGGACGACAGCTTCTGAAAGCCGGGCTTCAAGGTCTTCAAGATTTTCCAAGGAGATATTGTCGATCTTCCTGATGTCCAGGTCCGGGTAGTCTTCAGCATTTACTTCCTGGTTCAGAGTAGCTATTTTAACCTCCCAATGATTCTTCCTGAGTTGACGCGCCAATGCAACAGACTGACTTTCAAAACCAAATATTATGGCATCCCGGATACCATCAAATTGGGGTGTTTCGGCCTTGGGTCTTGCTTCTTTAACTATGGAAAGTGACCATTTGAACAAGGGCGGACCTATGATCTGGTTTATAACGATCATCGAGGTTATGATCGTGGCAAATGCGGGTCCCCATTCCGGGAATGTACGGGCCACTATCAGGGCGAGACCCAACCCTACACCGGCCTGGGTAATATAGGGCATCCACCCGATCCTATTGAACAATGGAGGGTCACCTGCCATAGTCCCTCCTAAATAGGCCCCAACCATAATTGAAATCAGTCGAATCAGGAAAAACACAAGCATGGCTATCCAAACTTGAGGGATAACATCCAATGCAAGTGTCGCACCAGCAAGGGTGAAGAACGTTACATAAATTGGTGTGCCGGACTCTTTGACAAGTTTCAGGAACTCATAACGACTCTTGGAATAATTTATGAGGAGAAAACTCGCCAGGATACAAATAATCAGGGGCTCTATGAGAAACGCTTTACCCCAGGCTTGCAGCGTATAGTCCCTGATAATATAATGTAGTAGGTACACGGAATAGCCAATGGCAATTATTCCCACACCTTTGATGTTGGATGGCATTCTTAAGCGCAACCAGTTTCGCAATGTCCTGGCCAGCCCAACTCCCAGAACAAATGATACTGCCAGCTCTGCAAGTACGAATAGTATTCCGGTAAAGCTGACAGTTCCTCCAGTATCGAGCGCTACAGAAATTGAGAGAACGACTGCGAAAAGAATTATTACGATAAAATCCTTGAGAACAGTCACTCCAAGCACCGTATGAGTAAACGGACCCTTCGCGCGGACTTCATTGATTATTGCAATTGCTGAGGCAGGAGATCTCGCAATAAAGATTACCGCACTGACCAATGACACAATTATGATCTGGTTATCACTCAAGTCTTTTAGGAAGGGAATGTAGTCAGTAAGCAAAAAGATCAGAATCGCCGACATCAAGAAGGTGACCACCAACTGGCCAATGGTGATCAACTTTATACTTCTGAATCGGTCTCTTAACTCCTTTAGATAGAGCTCAGCGCCTGCTGCAAAGGCAATGTAGGCGAGCGCAATATCATTTATGAAATTTAGATTCTTACCGGCTCCGAGCGGCACAAGCTTTAGAACATATGGGCCGCATATTATACCTACAAACAGGAGCCCCGTAATAAGCGGAAGGTTGATTCTCTGGAAGAAACGGGCCAGTTGACCTGATGAGATTGCAATGATCAGGAAACCAAATACAACTATAAAAACCTGGCTGAATTCTTCCATTTTTTACTGTGACCACGAATATGCATTTTTTTCTTAACAAGTATAAACTAGCCGTTTTCAATTCGGATATTTGCAAATTCATTTGCTATGCCTGAAATATTTGTCATCATCCCAGTTCTTAATGAAGTGGGATCTATCCAGAAAGTCATAGATGAAATTCCCTCATCCCTGGTGGAGGAGATCATCGTGGTGGATAATGGGAGCAATGACGGCACGGTGGACAAGGCTGAGTCCGCAGGTGCGACGGTACTGATAGAACCGGAGCGCGGATATGGGGCTGCATGCTTGAAGGGACTGGCTTACCTGGATAAAAAGGAACCAAAACCCGGTATCGTTGTTTTTCTTGACGGTGACTACTCTGATTTCCCGGGTGAGATTCATGAGGTCGTTCGCCCTATTTTGGAGGACAATAAACAACTGGTGATAGGCTCAAGAGTCTTGGGTAACAGGGAGCCGGGATCAATGACTCTTCCACAAATATTTGGAAATTGGCTGGCCACCCGACTGATTTATTGGATTCACGATATGAGGTTTACTGATCTGGGTCCGTTTCGCGCAGTTAGTTGGCAGTCATTTGAAATGCTGAATATGACAGACAGGAACTATGGTTGGACCGTTGAAATGCAGGTGAAAGCAGCAAAATTGAAAATGAATTGTCAGGAGGTCCCAGTATCATACCGAAAAAGGATTGGAAGGTCGAAAGTTTCCGGTACCTTGAAAGGAACTATTTTGGCGGGGTATAAGATATTACTTACCATCGCAAAGCATAGCAGAAGTTGATTACTGTTCTCGTCATATTATACGCGTTCTCTCTCGCATTTATTTTTGTGTTCAGCCTGGTACAACTTCATCTTACTTTCTCTTATAGAAAGAAAACGGGACCGGATGACAGTTTGAGAGAGGTATCAGAATGGCCTATGGTTACAATCCAATTGCCCGTCTATAATGAGAAGTACGTTATCGAGAGGCTTTTAAGGGCAGCAACTTCTCTTGACTACCCGAAGGACCTTCTTCAGGTGCAGGTATTGGACGATTCGAATGATGAAACTTCGGATGTGATAGACAGGCTAAAGAGAGAAGGTCTGGAATTTGATCATGTACGGAGACCTGACAGAAAAGGATTTAAGGCAGGCGCACTTCAATATGGCCTGAGTAAAGCGAAAGGTGAGTTCATAGCAGTATTTGATGCCGATTTTGTTCCATCACCCGATTTCCTATACAGAACAATTCCAAACTTTATGCAAAGGACGGGACTGGTCCAAACCCGGTGGGGTCATCTCAACAAAAACTATTCGCTGCTGACAAAGCTCCAGGCTTTTGGTCTAGATGCACACTTTACCGTGGAGCAGACCGGTAGGAGTAAGGCTGGAAGCTATATAAGTTTCAATGGAACCGGGGGCATTTGGAGAAAGGCCTGCATAATAGATGCTGGGGGATGGTCAAGCGATACGCTGACGGAAGATCTGGATTTGTCTTACCGGGCCCAGCTTAAAAATTGGGAATTCGAATACCTTGAAGACTATGAAGCACCCGCAGAATTACCAGTGATAATGCCTGCAATAAAGTCCCAGCAATACCGATGGAACAAAGGTGCCGCGGAAACCGCCAGGAAATTGTTGCCCAGCGTCCTGCGATCGCCTGGATCATTTACCCGGAAATTACATGCGACATTCCATTTGCTGAATAGCAGCGTTTTTATATTCCTTTTTCTTGCAGCCATCTTGAGTATCCCTATGCTTTACGTAAAGCATTCCTTCCCGGTATTTGAATGGGTATTCATTATTGGAAGTGTATTCCTGGCCGGATTTTTTAGTATCACATATTTTTACTGGGTGGCCAACAAGAAATCAAGTGGGAAAATATCTTTCCTTGAATTCGGGAAATCATATTTCCTGTTTCTTATCGTTAGCATGGGATTGTCGCTTCACAACGGATGGGCGGTTCTGCAGGGCCTGATCGGATTCAAAACCTCCTTTATCCGAACCCCAAAATTCAATATTGTGGGAAAGAAAGGGGAATGGAAAAGGAACCAGTATCTAAACTTGCGATTGTCGACAATGACTATTCTGGAGGGGCTCCTTGCCGTTTACTTTCTATTTGGTATCTGGTATGGGATCAGTATCCGGGATTACGGCCTTTTATTATTTCACTCAATGCTGGCCCTGGGCTTCTCAATGGTCTTTATTTATTCATTGATCCCTATAAGAACTTCATCAGATGGCTGATCAGAGCCGCTTCAGCCGCTGGCTAATATTGTCTTCTTCCTTGATACTCTATTTCTTCTTGGGATATCAAATAAGTCGCAATGAATTTCTTCCGCTGATTGCAATATTCGGGGCCTTGTTCATTGGATATGGCTGGGCTTATCGATCATTTCGACAACAGGATTTCTGGTTCTGGCTGGTAGCAGGAGGATTATTGCGACTGGTTTTTGTCGTAAGCACTCCCGTGCTATCCGATGACGTCTTTCGCTTTATCTGGGATGGAAGAGTAATATTCAATGGGCTAAATCCCTTCGAATACGTCCCAACTGATTTGGTGGGTACAAAGGAGAATCTCAATCGGGAATTATTCGGTTTACTTAATTCCCAGGATCGACCCACCATATATCCACCGATAAGCCAGTTTGTCTTTTACGTTTCGGCATGGCTATCCCCCAATAATATTATTGGAAGTATTGTCATCCAACGGGTGTTCCTGCTGATGGGTGAAGTGGGACTTATCGTTGCGACCATGAAATTGCTGAAATTGTATGGTCTACAGCGGCAGAGAATTTTGTTATATGTGCTAAATCCATTGGTGATCGTAGAAATTTCAGGCAACCTGCATTTTGAGGGATTGATGGTATTTTTTCTCTTCCTTGGAATTTTACATCTACATGCAAAACGGCATTTGTTGGCATCCATGGCCTGGGGGTTGTCGGTCGGTGTAAAACTCCTTCCACTCATGTTTCTTCCTCTGTTGCTTCGAAGGCTGGGAATCAGGAAATGGTTGGTCTTTGCCGCGATCACTGGTATCGTGTCAATTCTGCTGTTCAGCCCTGTGCTCAGCCTGACCTTTTACCAGGGATTCAAGGAAGCATTACTGCTTTATTTTCAAAAGTTCGAATTCAATGCCAGTATTTACTACCTGGTTAGAGAAGTAGGGTTTTGGCAGAAGGGATGGAATATGATTGCCGTTATTGGTCCCCGCCTGGCATTAACGACATTTTTATTGATTATCGGATACTCCTGGTTTGAAAACAAGAGACCAGTAAGTCTTTTTGAGGGGATGATGTGGATCCTGATGATATATTATTCACTTGCACTCATCGTGCACCCCTGGTATATCATTACAATTCTTGCTGTGAGCATTTTCACTAAATGGCGATGGCCTATAATTTGGTCGTTCCTGATATTATTAAGCTATGAAGGATACCACCAGGAAGGGTATACGGTTAATTTTTGGTTAATAATGTTGGAGTATGGCTTATTGGTAGGCTTTATGATCTATGAAGCTTTCTTCCGTGATAATGTGAGACTTGGGCATACTCAAAATGAATAAATCATTGCTGATAGTGTTTGTTAAAAACCCAGTGCCTGGAAAAGTAAAGACCAGGCTCTCTGAGGAGATAGGTAATGAAAAGGCAACTGCGATCTATCTTCGCTGCCTCCGCATACTTCGGGAGCAAATAATACCCCTGGACTGTGATATCTGGATCTCGTTCGATAGAGGGATAGGCGATGACACAATTTGGAATTCCCCACGCTTTCAAAGGAGAACCCAAATTGAAGGGGACCTGGGATTGAAAATGTATGACGATATAAGGAAAGCCTTTAAACTTGGTTATGAACAAGTTTGTCTCATCGGGTCTGACATCCCTGAGCTCAACAAAGAAATAATTGATCAAGCATTCTACCATTGTGGTCAAGAAGGAGTTGTTTTAGGCCCTTGCTACGACGGTGGGTATTACCTGGTGGGGTTTGGAGAGGGCAAATTAAAAGGGGACTACTTTCATGGTATCACCTGGAGTGGCTCTGATGTATTCAATTCTACAATCATCAAGATCACCCGTCATGGGCAAGCTTTTGAAAAACTACCCATATTACGAGATATAGATACAAAAAAGGACCTCCCGGATGGATGGCTTTGACTTACATGTAAGGGTGAAAATACTTCCTGGTGTAAATAGTTCTGGTTATCAAATAGATCAATAAACCGAAGGGTCCCATCATAAAAGTGAAAAGCAGGGATGGAATAAGTATCCACCTGTTAATTCCCATCTTGTTAGCATTGTTTACAATATAAAGGCCTGCTAATATATCAAATGCCAGGTAATGTACCCATCCCGTAAGAACAGCCTGCTTACTGCTGAACATTCCCATAAGGCCATCAAGGGTGTTGAAATTTTCGAAGTCGGAAGGCTGCACGCTCTGAAAGACCAGGTAAGAGTAGATCATGCAAAAAAGTGTAATGATCAGCCCAACCAGTAAAGAGCCAACCCATTTTTTGTAGGGAAAGACAATAAGTAGTATCCAGCTGAAGAAAGCGATGGCATTGGTAAGACTGAAGAGTTGATCCGGATTCATGGTTTTTTTCAATTTCCTTCCTAAAATTAACCCCTTTTTATTGTGGACGTTCAGTTAATTGGGAATGGCTACATTTGACCATGAATAAAGGCAAGCTATATCTTATACCT
>JAHEKQ010000109.1 GCA_024638265.1 Flammeovirgaceae bacterium | reverse complement strand
CGTTGGAGGAGATTCCTGAAGCTCATCGAGTAGGGGGCTCGTCATAGACCTCTCCCCCGACCCCTGGTAGTCGTCATAGACCTCTCCCCCGACCCCTCTCCATGTGAAATGGAGAGGGGGGGAATGATTATCGAAGTATAGAAGATTTGGGGTGCCTAGTTCCCCTTCTCCATGGATATGGAGAAGGGGTTAGGGGTTGAGGTGTATAAAAAGATGGATATGGAGAAGGGGTTAGGGGTTGAGGTGTATACAATATACTCACCCCATCACCCTCCGCCACCACCATTGGAAGACCAAAATCGCCCAGGCGCGGGCATGGTTGTCGCTGGGACTGGAGCTTTTCAGGGAGCGGGTGATCTTTTTGACTTTCTTCGGATCGAAAATCCCCTGGTCTGCAAGGAATTTTTCGTCGGTAAGCTTGGCGAGTTCGTAGCGTATTCCGGAATTTTTCAACCAGCTTAAGAGGGGTACTTCAAAACCCTTCTTCGGGCGCTGGTATAACTCGGGAGGCAAGTCATCACGATAAGCATCATAAAGAATTCTCTTTCTCTGGTTTCCCATTACCTTATAATCTTCAGGCATGCTGTTGGCAAGTTCCACGAGCTCATGATCGAGGAAAGGGACCCGTACCTCCAATCCATGGGCCATTGACATCCGGTCGGCCTTGACCAGCATATCCCAGGGTAATACAAGGGCCTGGTCGGCAGAGAGAAATCCATTCAATCCTCGCTTATCTAGTAATTCCAGGTATCGCTGCTTGTGACTTTGATATACCTCATGGGATATTTTCTCAACGGATTGATCTGAGAGCAGGCTTTTAGCCTTTTTCTGTTTGGTCAGGCTTGCCATATACCAGTATCGCTCCTTTGATGAAAGGGAAGCCGCTTTCGCATATCGTCTCCCCTGCCTCACCTTGTTGAAAAATGCTCCACTTCGGGATGCGGGCAATAAGTACATAAAAGGAGATGCACCAATAGCCGCCAAGTTTGCCAGTGGACTGGATTTTATCCTCGACCAGGCTAAATGCTTATTGTACCCACCAAAGAGTTCGTCAGCCCCGTCACCCGATAGCGCTACGGTACTCACACCGCGGGTTTCACGACTGAGTAAGTAGTAGGCAATTGCACTGGAGTCAGCAAAGGGCTCACCAATACTGTTGAGTATCGACTCGACATTCTCCTCGAATTTCCTCTGGGTCAAGTCAAAACGATGGTGATGGCTGCCAATGTGCTTAGCGACGAGATCGGAGTAGTCTGACTCGTCAAAATACTTCTCTTCGCTAAAGCAAACCGAAAAAGTGTTCAGGTCCTCTTTTTCACGGGTCGCCAGCAGACTGACTACCGATGAGTCCAGGCCGCCGCTGAGGAAGGCTCCCAAGGGGACATCGGAAACGAGCCTCCGTTCTACTGATTTTCCAAGGACTTCCCGGGTGGCCTCCATGGCCGATTCATAATCCCCTTCCCAAGTCTTTACCTTGGGTTGGTACCAGGTTTCAATCTCATATTTATCCTGATTAACACTTAGCAATTGACCGGGCATCATTCGAGATACCCCTTTTAACATGGTGAGGGGGCCGGGGATATAATTGAGCTGCAGGTAAAAATAGAGCGCTTCGTAGTCAATTTCTTTTTCCAATCCGTATTGGACTAGGGAATACATTTCGGAACTGAAGAGAAACCTATCACCATCCCGGTAATAGTATAATGGCTTGATCCCGAATCGATCGATGGCTAAAAGCAAATTGCCTTCCTTACGATCGTAAAATGCCAGCGAAAAAAATCCATTGAACTTCTCCAGGGCTTTTTCACCATCCCTGATCAACAGGTTCAGAACCACTTCTGTATCCGTCTGATTCCTGAATTGTACCCCGCTTTCTTCCAATTCCTTCCGAATTTCCCGGTAGTTATACACTTCGCCATTGAAAATCAGCCAATAGCGCTCTGAAGGATCACACATGGGTTGATGCCCGGCCGGGGAAGTATCGATTACGCTCAGTCGTCTGTGTCCCAGACCGACATTCTCATCGTGGTAGGCATTTTGAAAATCGGGACCGCGGTGGGCGAGTTTTTCGGTGGCTGAGGCCAGGTTGATCATGCTCATCCGGCCCAACAGGTTAAAGGCGTATATTCCGGTGATTCCGCACATCAGCTTGTCTCCAGGGCTTCAAACAATATTTCAGCTGGGTGTTTGGCTTTTCTCCCGGTTCCATCTGTAATCTGATGACGGCAACTCGTTCCCGCTGCGGCTATAATGGTATCCTCTTTTTCTTTACGGATTTCAGGGAAAAGGACGAGCTCGCCAATTTTCATACTGATATCATAGTGCTCTTTTTCATAGCCAAAGGATCCTGCCATTCCACAACAACCACTGGGAATAAGTTGTACTTCATAATTGGCCGGAAGCTTGAGCATTTTCTTTGAGGGCACCATCGAGGACAATGCCTTTTGATGACAGTGTCCGTGTAACCGGATCCTTCTTTTTTCTCTTGTAAATTTTTCGGACGAAATATGTCCCTCATCAATCTCCCTTTCAATGAATTCCTCAAAAGTGAGACAATGAGCGGATAGTTCCCTGGCCTTGTCACGCCACTTTTCCTCCACCAGATCGGGATACTCATCCCGGAAACTCAGGATCGCGGAAGGCTCCAATCCCACCAGGGGTGAATCCTCGCCGACAATATCATAGAATACCTTCACATTCTTTGTGGCAAGTCTTTTTACCTTTCTCAGGAAACCCTTTGATATCTGTGTCCGGCCACTCTCTTTGTGGGGCACGATCCTTACATCGTAATTCAACGCCGTAAGCAATTTCACGGCTGTTTTCCCAATTCCCGCGTCATTGTAATTCGTGAATTCATCACAAAATAGATAAACGGTTTTTATGGGCCTGGTAATGGGGTCATAGCCGAAATTCCTGCGTCGATTTTCCCGGTACCACCGGTAAAGGGTTTTCGAGGCTACGGTGGGAAGCTTTCTTTTTCCTGCCACTCCCAGGATTTGTTTAGTCAGGGTGGAGAACGGGAAAACCCTGAGGAAGAAATTAAAGAGGAAGGGGATTGAGCTCCCGAATTTATAGGCCTTGGTGAACTTGGCGATCATTCGAGTCCTGAAAGGAGCTCCATTCAGATCATAGTACTGGGTCATATATTCAGCCTTCATCCGCGCCATGTCTACGTTACTCGGACATTCAGAGGTACATCCCTTACAGGAGAGACAGAGGTCGAGAATGTCCACCGATTGCCGGCTGTTGAACACCTGTCCAGGTTCGCTGAATGAAAGTGTTTCACGAAGAATATTTGCCCTGGCGCGGGTAGTATCCTTTTCATCCCTGGTCGCCATATAAGAGGGACACATTGTACCCCCTGTCAATTCAGTTTTCCTGCAATCCCCTGAGCCGTTACATTGTTCCACCGCCCTTTGAAATCCCTTTTCCCTTTCAAACTTGAAATTGGTATTCAATTCACGGGTTTTTTGTCCGGGATAATACCTGAGTTTTTTATCCATCGGCGGGGTGTCGATGATCTTACCCGGGTTGAAGATATGATCGGGGTCCCAGGCATTCTTGACCTCCCTGAGTAATGAATAATTCTTCTCACCAATCATCCTGGGGATAAATTCACCCCTTAATCTTCCGTC
Source organism: Flammeovirgaceae bacterium (assembly GCA_024638265.1). Lineage (GTDB taxonomy): Bacteria > Bacteroidota > Bacteroidia > Cytophagales > Cyclobacteriaceae > JAHEKQ01. The sequence goes on along the minus strand of JAHEKQ010000109.1, from coordinate 4,917 downwards.
TCCGTGCTCTCCACTGAGGGAACCCTTGTATTTCTTTACCAATCCCGCAATGTCTCCGGCGATCTCACGGAACATGGCGGCACCCTCCTCAGTTTTGAGATTGAGTATGGGCCTAAGGTGGAGCTCGCCCGACCCCGCATGGGCATAGTGCACACAGAAAAGCCCTTTCTTCTCCAAAATCTCGTTGAATTCCCGGATGTATTCAGGAAGGTCAGCCACATCCACGGCCGTATCCTCAATGACCGGGACCGGTTTGGCATCGCCCGGAATATTGGACAACAGCCCGAGGCCCGCCTTTCGCAAGGTCCATACCCTGGCCATATCCGGACCCGTAATTAAGGGGAAGTGGTATCCCAGGTTTTTTTCTTTAAGAATCTGCACGAGGTGTTCACAATCCCTTTTGAGTTCTTCCTCATCTTTCCTTCGCAGTTCAACCACCAGTAATGCCTTCGGATCCCCCTCTATGAAAAAACGATTGGCGCTCTGCTGCTTATTCCCCTTAGTACACTCCAAAATGTAATGGTCCATCAGTTCGCAGGCAAAGGGATCGAATTTCAGGGCTTCCAGGTTTCCGAGGAGGGAATCGTGAATGGAATCAAAATGGATGGCCAGCAGTCCGGCTACTGTGGGCGGCAGTGGATCGATTTTCAATTTCGCCGAAGTGATCATTGCCAGGGTCCCCTCGCTCCCGGCTATGATTTTGGAGAAGTTGAATTTTGCCTTTCCCCCAAAGACTTCAGAATCCAGTAACAGGTCGATGGCATAGCCGGTATTTCTACGGGGAATGCAGGGTTTAGGGAACTCTTTTCTTATTTCATTCCGGTTTTCACCGTTGGACAAAAGGGTCCAGATAGTTTCATAAATTTGTCGCTCGAGGGGCCCACTGACCTTTTTTCCCTCTTTCTTTGCCAGGAATTCATCCTGATCCAGTTCACCAAAAGTAGATTCATTGCCATCCGACAAAATGGCTTCCACTTCCAGGAGCTTATCCCGGGTACTTCCATAGACCACACTATTGGCCCCACAACTGTTATTGCCGATCATTCCCCCCATCATGGCCCGGTTGGCCGTAGAGGTCTCAGGGCCAAACATATAACCATGTTCCTTCAGGGCCATATTCAGCTCATCCCTGATAACACCCGGTTCCACACGTACCCAGCCTTCCTCGGTATTGATCTCAAGGATGCGATTCATATGCCTGCCCACGTCGACTACAAGCCCTTTACCGACTACTTGTCCCGCGAGGCTGGTTCCCGCAGCCCGCGGGATCAGAGGGATTCTATTTTCAGAGGCAAAGCGCACCACCTTCAAAAGGTCTTCCTTATGCGTTGGAATACAAACTCCCGTCGGAAATTCACGATATGCGGAGGCGTCTGTAGCGTAGAGCATCCTGCTGGTCTCGTCAAAATGCAGCTCACCGTCCAGGTTTTGCTTCAATTCCTCGAAAAGCCGTATATTTGATTTAGTGGCCATAACGTTGGCCCAAAGATAAATGACAATTTTTTCGAATATGGAACGCCGTAGCTTTTTTACAGCCTTATTTTTAGCGGCCATCATCGGGATCACTGCTTGTGGTCCCAGCAAGAAAGCCATTCGCCGCCAGAACATGATCCAGGAAGTGGTTTCCACGGCCCGACAGTATACCGGTACGCCCTATAAGTACGGGGGGAATTCCAGTCGCGGTATTGACTGCTCCGCCCTGATCCTGAACAGTTATAAAACCATTGACACTCCCCTTCCCCGTACCAGTAAAGACCAGAGCAAGGTGGGAAAGAAGGTGAAAGTAAAAAAACTCCGCTCCGGCGACCTGGTATTTTTTGCCATGAGCAAGCGACGGAGGAAGATCACCCATGTGGGGATGGTGACCGATGTCGATAAAAACGAAATCAAATTTATTCATGCATCCACCAGCAACGGGGTGATTGAGACAGACCTTACGAAAGAGTATTATTTGAAGAGGTTGAGGAAGGCGAGGAGGATAATAAAGTAAAAGTGCAGAGTGGTGGGAGGTAAAAAGTCAAAAGGCAAAAGGCAAAAGTTAAAAGTTAAAAGTTCTATTACCCCGTGAACCTGCGTCGCGTGAACCCGTGAACAAGTTGGAGGTTGTGGGTTGAAGGTTGATGGGTTAAAGGGTTAAAGGGTTGATGGGTTGAAGGGTTGATGGGTTTAAGAGTACAGATAAGCTCCCGCTTTGTCTGCCTCTGGCAGGAAGGGAGCGAAATACCCCTGCGATGCCCAACGATAAACCTTTCAATAAAAAATGCCGACGGATCTTTTTCGGGAAGGTTTAAATATTTCCCAGTTTCTTCGCCTCCTCCTCTTTGAATTTCATCACCAGGTTTAGCGCATCCGGAACTACATCACTGCAAAAGACCAGGAGCGACCCTTTCTTCGCATTAGTTATGGCGTAGGTAATTGCCTCTTCCTCAGAGGGAATTATCTTGACGGGTTTGTTGGGATCGACGCTCTTTATGCCGTCATGAATCATTTTAATCAACTCTTTTTCTGTCCTGCCCCTAAGATGCTTGTCCTGGCGTATAATGATCTCATCAAAAGCTTCAGCAGCAACCATCCCCATTTCCTCGTTATCTTCCGGCCTTCTGTCCCCTATGCCGGCAATCATACCCACTTTGGGAGTACCATCAATTTTCTCAATCATATCCTGTAATGCCCTGAGACCTGAGGGGTTGTGGGCATAATCAAGCAACACTTTGAAATCCTTGAATCGGAACATATTGAGTCGACCCGGTGTCTGCGCGGGTGACGGGATAAACGATTCTATAGCTACCTTGATGTCTTCTATGGAGAATCCCCGTATATACCCCGTCAGTACGGCAGGAAGTACGTTTTGAATCATAAAGGTAGCTTTACCCTCAAAAGTAAGGGGTACATTGATCGCTTTGGCAACTCTCATTTTCCATTCTCCTTTGCATATAGTGATATAGCCGTTCTCGTATACCGCAGATAATCCACCTTGTTTTTGCTGCCTTACGATTCTCTTATTCTTCTCATCCAGTGAGAATAAGGCGAGTTTGGATTTGATATCTTTACGCATATCATAAACCAGGTCATCATCCGCATTCAAGATTGCATAACCCTCCGGGAAAACAGTTTCAGGTACTACTCCCTTGACCCTGGCAAGTTGTTCAATAGTATTGATACCCTTCAAACCCAGGTGATCGGCGGATACATTCGTAACAATTCCGACGTCACAATTTTTGAATCCCAGTCCTGCCCTCAACAATCCCCCTCGCGCAGATTCCAGTACAGCGAAATCGACTGTGGGATCCTTTAGGACAAATTCTGCACTCGCAGGACCCGTACAATCGCCCGTCATTAATAACCGGTTTTGAATGTACACCCCATCGGTTGTAGTATAACCCACCTTGAAGCCTTTCATCCGGGCCATGTGCGCAATTAACCGGGTGGTAGTAGTTTTCCCGTTGGTACCCGCGACTGCCACTATAGGTATTCTGGCAGTTGAACCAGGTGGATATAGCATATCAATCACATGACCTGCCACATTTCTCGGCAGACCGTCGGCAGGAGCCAAATGCATCCTGAAACCCGGGCCTGCATTTACTTCCAGGACAGCTCCACCCGTTTCCGGTAGGGGCTTTCCAATATCCGTAGTCATAATATCAATACCACAGATGTCCAGGCCGATAATTTTAGCAATGCGTTCCGCCATAAAAATATTATAGGGATGGAGGTGATCCGTGACATCTTCAGCGGTGCCGCCCGTACTTAAATTTGCCGTATCCTTCAAATGAAATACCTCGCCTTTCTTAAGTACCGATTTCAATGTTTTGCCATTTTCCTTCAGTATCTCGAGGGTAAGGTCATTCACCTCAATCATAGTCAGTATTTTTTCATGACCATAACCCCTGTTGGGATCTTGATTAACTTTATCAATCAACTGTTCAATCGTACTCTTGCCGTCTCCCACCACATGCGCGGGAGTCCGCTTGGCTGCGGCCACTAATTTATAATTGATGATGAGTAAGCGATAGTCTTCTCCAATGATGTTTTTTTCTATTATAATGGAGCTGGAGACCTTTTTTGCAGCCTGAAAAGCTATAAGGGCATCGTCCATATCCTGTACATCCGTTGAAATCCCCCGCCCATGATTCCCGCTTATCGGCTTCACAACAATGGGATAGCCAATAAAATCAATTGCTTCCCTAAGTCCCTCCTCGGTGCGGACGATTCTTCCCTTGGGGACCGGAACTTCCGCCTGCTCCAGTAAATATTTTGTATCCTCCTTGTCACCGGCCAGATCAACCCCAATATTGCTTGTATTTGAGGTTACCGTAGCTTGGATTCTCCTTTGGTTTACTCCGTATCCCAACTGGCATAGCGAATACTGGTTCAATCGGATCCAGGGAATCCCCCTGCTTGCTGCCTCCTCTACGATCGAACCCGTACTTGGACCTAAACGGACCCTTTCCCGGATTTCCCTCATCTCCTGGATATCGTCCTCCATATCATATTCTGTACCATCAACTAGTGCACGGGCAATGTCCACCGAGGCTTTGGCTGTATATTTCCCCACATCTTCCTCCATGTAGGCAAACACGACATTATATACACCTTCCTCACCATAGCCCCGTGTTCTTCCAAAACCCACATCCATTCCCGCCAGGGTTTGAAGTTCCAGCGCAATATGTTCAATCACATGTCCGATCCAGGTCCCTTCTTCCACTCTTTGAAAAAAACCACCGCGTTTACCTACGGAACACCTGTGTTCAATCATTGTGGGAAACATGGCCTGCAAACGTTCCAGAAATCCATCAATCGTGTTGGTGGGTCTTTGTTCCATTTCCTCAATATCCAGCACCATTACAATCAATTTGTGCCTGTTTACCGACCAGTAGTTGGGACCTCTCAATGCTCTTATTTCACGAATCTTCATGG
>JAHEKQ010000108.1 GCA_024638265.1 Flammeovirgaceae bacterium | reverse complement strand
GGATCACCGTGGATGAGGACACCAACGAGAGGAAATCAGTAGTTGAAGTTTACGAGGAAGGTGGTAAAGTCTACGGAAAAATTATCAAATTATTCCGCAAGCCGGATGAGGATCCCGATCCCGTCTGTGATGATTGCGATGAAGATGATCCGAGGTATATGAAAAAGATTATCGGCATGGTGATCATGGAGGGCATGGAAAAGGACGGGGATGAATACCGTGGAGGCACCATCCTCAAACCATCCACCGGGGCCGTGTACGATTGCAAGATTTGGCGTGATGGCGAAAAGCTTAAGGTACGCGGATACATTGCTTTCCTGTACAAGACGCAGACTTGGTTGCCATACAGCGGGGAGTAGAGACTCCATGTTCGCCTAAGGGACTAAATCTCACCTAGGAGATCGGATACCCGCCAAAGGCGGACAAAGCGGGAAGGGGATACGGGAATGTACATGGGGGATAACTGACTAACCCACCAACCCCTAGAACCTTAATGTCAATTGCCCGTCGGGCTCACTTTCCTCTTCGGTGTTCAAATTTGAGATACCCACACCCAGTAGGCGGATACCTTCTTTTAAATCGACTTGCTGTAGGATTTCATTTGCAATCGGTTTGAATTCTCCCGCTTTCGAGAGCCATTGATTGACCGTTTTCGAGCGGGTGATCTGGGTGAAATCATTATATTTCACTTTGATTGTTAGTGTTCGGCCCATAATGGACTTACGCCAGACCCTCTCTTCCAGGTGATCGCATAAGATGTTGATTTCCCCGATGACCTCTTCCCTATCTCTTAGATCTTTTTCAAAGGTGTTCTCGGTACTCTGGGATTTCGTGATCCTGTCTGGATTGACTTTACGGCTATCTTCTCCCCTTACCAACTTATAATAAAAGCTTCCACTCTTACCGAGAATCCTGATCATCTCTTTTTCTGATTTTTTCTTGAGATCGCGACCTGTCATAATCCCCATTTTGTTGAGTTTCTCTGAGGTCACCTTTCCGATTCCGTGGAATTTATGGACCGGCAGTTTTTCAATGAATTCCTCCGCTACTTCCGGGCCAATAAGGGTCAACCCATCCGGTTTGTTGAGATCGGAAGCTACCTTCGCCAGGAATTTATTAATGGATATTCCCGCTGAGCAGGTGAGGTTAATTTCAGCTTTTACCCGTTCCCGTATTTCCTGGGCGATAAGCGTGGCTGAAGGGATATTCTTGAGGTTATGGGTCACATCCATATAAGCCTCATCCAGGCTCAACGGTTCTACCAGATCCGTATACTCCATCATAATAGACCTGAATACTTCACTGGATTCTTTGTAATACGAAATCCTTGGTTTAACGATAATCAACTGTGGACACAAACGCAGGGCTGTACGGGTTGGCATTGCACTTTTAACACCATATTGCCTCGCTTCATAACTCGCAGCAGCCACCACCCCCCTTTCCGAACTCCCCCCTACCGCCACGGGCCTTCCTTTCAATTCAGGATTGTCCCTTTGCTCCACCGATGCGTAAAAGGCATCCATGTCCAAGTGTATGATCTTTTGAATGGTCACCTCGCTTGATTGTTGGTTACTTTATTTGTTGGTACTTCATCTCTTGCCATAACTCTTCGATGAATGCGCATACCGGATACCGGATACTGGATACAACAATGTATAAGTATTTGACCAGTCAACCTGTAACCTCAATCCCTTCTACCCTTCTACCCATCAACCCATCAATCATCGATTGATGAAATCACAATCTGACGGAACATCCAGCTGGTTGGATCGCTTACCCTTCCCTGGGTTTGCTTGAACAAGAGTCCAATCAGCTGTTCCTCCGGGTCGGCCCAGTATTGTGTATTGAAGTAACCACCCCACTCGAAGGTTCCTTCAGAACCTAAACCACCCATGGACTCACCCGTGTCATTAACGAGTCCAAAGGCCAGGCCTTGATCACTTCCCGCTGAATAGCGGATATTGCCCAGCTGGTTCTTCATCATGAACTCAATGGTTTTCCTGCTTAATATCCTGATCCCGTCATATTCACCTCCGTTTAAGTACATCTGGAGAAATATTGCGTAGTCTTTGGTTGTACTTGACAAGCCTGCACCCCCGGAGAAAAAGCTCTTGGCCCCTTTTATAGGATAGTCCGTGTCATAGAACGTGACGGGATATTTCTCCCATTTAACATCATTTTTCTGCATAACCTCTACCAGTCGGTCACTTTTGCTTTCCGGCAAATAGAATCCTGTGTCATCCATACCCAGGGGTCCGAATAATTTGGTCCTCAGGTACTCATCAAACGACATCCCCGATACCACTTCGATAAAATACCCAAGTACATCCAGGCCTTCGCTATAAGTCCACTTAGATCCCGGATCGTGATGTAATGGAAGTTTGGCTAGCTTCTTAACACTCTCCCCTATGGTAATTCTCTCGGTGGTGAACAGGTCAGTAATCCCGGCCTCCTCATAGATCTTCCTGATACGTTCGTCCCCGTCAATCACCCCATATCCAATTCCGGAAGAATGTGTTAGCAGGTCGCGTATGGTGATCTCCCGACTGGCGTCCCGGGTAGTATAGCTGCCATCTTCCTCGTTATAAGTCTCAAGAACTTGCGGATTGGTAAACTCGGGGATATACCGTGAAATGGGATCCGTTAGCCTGAACCTTCCTTCTTCCCACAACATCATGACCGCGGTGGACGTAATCGCTTTGGATTGCGAAGCAATTCGGAATATATGGTCTGTTCGCAATGGATCACCTTTCTCATTAGCTACTCCATAGGCTTTGTGGTAGACAATCTTCCCGTTGCGGGCGACCAGGGCCACCAGTCCGGGCAGATTGCCCGCATCAACCAACTTGCCTGCAATCTCATCGAACTTGGCAATCCGGTCGGGTGACATTCCAACAGTCTCCGGCTTTGCTTCAGTGAGTTCCGGGGTAGTTTTGACCGAGGGGGTTTGGGCCGTTGCAGTAATGCCTATTAAGAATAGAAGGCATATCAGGTATGGAATTTTACGAATCATTATTAGTGGTTTTTATGGATATTCTTGAAAATATTTAGAGTCTATTGAATGAAATAAGGGTGAACTGAGGCAATACTGGGGAAATTTACCCGGTATCGAATTTTTGTAAAAATCTTACCTTACAGTATGGGGGCAAGGGCCCGGAGGGCCCCGGGGGATGGAATAAGGCAGGGAGTTGGATAAAAGCAATCATCCTTAACCAAACACACTCAAATCCACAGGCAACTTTCGAATTCTCTTTCCCGTCAGATCAAAGACCGCATTGGCCAATGCAGGGGCCACAGTAGGAAGCCCGGATTCACCGGCCCCATCGGGATCAGCAATGCTTTCGAGGATATGCGTTTCTATTTCCGGACATTGATCAATACGCAACAACTGGTAGGTATGGAAATTCTGCTCGGCCACCGCACCGTTTTCGATGGTCAGTCCGCTATAAAATGCACCGAGACCCATCACGATCGATCCTTCCGTTTGCGCCCTGACTGTATCAGGATTAATACAAATCCCCAGGTCAAGTACAGTGGTGATCTTCTTTGGAAATACTCCTCCATCCTTCTTCTCCACATCCACCACCATCGCAAAATGGGCTCCCGATCGCTCTACCACGGCAATACCTCTGCCAATTCCCTCTTTTTTTTCACCCCAGTTCGTAATTCGGGCCGCTTCTTCCAGTACACGTCGATATCGTGGGTGTTCCAGCAAATTCAACCTGAACTCTACAGGATCACGGCCGGTCGCATGGGCCAGTTCATCCATGAAGCTCTCATGAGCAAAGGGGTTGGTTGAATGATATACCGCCCTCCAATAAGAAATAGGCACGTGATGCTTTTGTAATACGCCGCGCACGGTAAAATTGGGAAACAGGTAAGCTGTGGTAATTCCGCCCATAAGCTGACGGCCGGCTTCCATACTATCCCCCGTTTGATTACGGATTTCCTGGGCTACTACCTTATGTTCAACGGCTTTCACTTCATCATCCTTAACTACAGCTCTTAGCACATTCAAACTGGCAGCCCTGAAGGGGCCCTGGGTCTGATCATCCTCCCTGGACCAAACAACTTTCACGGGTTTACCCGATTTGAAGGAAAGGTCCGCCGCTTCTTCAGCCACGTCGGTCATGGACCTTCGTCCAAATCCTCCGCCCATGAAGGTATAGTTGATTTTTATGTTGGCCTCGTCAATTTCATACTGTCTGCTCAAAAAGGATTTAATTCCATTCGGATTCTGGGTAGAACCCCAGAATTCAGCCCTGCCTTCTTCAATATGAACAATGGCATTCATCGGTTCCATTGGAACATGGGCCTGGTAAGGTGTTTCATACTCAGCCGTAATCACCCCTGCTGAGCTATTTAAAATGGAGAGCGCATCGCCCCTGCCAAAAAGCTCATCTCCCTTTTTCTTTGATTCCTGCCTGTACTTATTAAAAATCGTGTCACTGTTTATTTCTTCCAACCCCTGGTTGTCCCATTCCACTTTCAGAACATTTCTCCCCTTGATCGAGGCCCAATAGCTTTCCGCCAGGACGGCCACACCTTCCCGGGTTCTTCCATACACCTGCCGGGAAGTTTTAAATACATGCTTTACCCCGGGTACCGCCAGCACCTCGTCTTCGTTGAAACTGAGCACCTTGCCCAAAAATACCGGTGAGCGTTCTATGGAGGCATGAAGCATACCGGGTACTGAAATATCAATACCGTATTTAGCAGCTCCATTTGTTTTCAATGGAATATCACTTCGCCAGACGGGTTGACCAATAATTTTAAATGCCGAGGGGTCTTTTAACGGTGGACTCTCGGGTGGATCTAGCTTACCGGCATCTTCTACAAGTTCACCATAGGTAAATGACTCTCCATTTGTCTGACTGATCACAGCGTTTTCTGCAGTACAGTCCTTGATGTTAATACCCCATCGGTTGGCTGCCGCCTGTTTCAGCAATTCCCTGGCAGTGGCTCCCATCAGGCGCAACTTTGCATATTCTGTTTGTATGCTTCGACTGCCCACTACCATCTGACTACCGTAAACTTCACGATTAGCTTCTGATTGGTGTATATCTATATCCTCAATATTAACCTCCAATTCCTCGGCGAGTATCATGGGGATGGACTGGAAAGTGCCCTGGCCCATTTCAGGCCTATGGTTGAAAAGCAGGATACTGTTATCGGTACCAATTGATATGAATTGGTTGAGATTGATTCCCTTCAGCTGGGAGGCTAACCCCGTTACGACTTTGGTGGCCTCTTCCTTCCCCGGTACACAACCTACTATGAGGAAAGTACCTGTAATCGAGGACAGCTGGATGAATTTTCTTCTGGTAATCGTTTCCATAATTATGAGAGTGAGGCCCTTTTAACTGCTTTCTTGATTCTTGTATAGCAACCACATCGGCAAAGTATGCCACTCATGGCTTGGTCGATCTCCTCATCGGTGGGATGAGGATTTTTTTCCAGGAAGATCGCTGCATTCATGATCTGTCCGGACTGGCAATAGCCACATTGCGGTACTTGTTCTTCTATCCAGGCTTGTTGGACAGGGTGGTCGTTGTCTTCCGACAATCCTTCAATGGTTACAATGCTCTTCCCTTCTGCCGCTGATAAAGGATAAGTACAGGAGCGAACGGATTCACCATCGATCCGAACAGTACAGGAACCACATTGTGCTATTCCGCATCCAAATTTGGTTCCTGTTAATCCAAGGTTTTCACGGATTGCCCATAACAGGGGCATTTCAGGATCTACTTCAATCGTTTTCTTTTCACCGTTTACGGTGAGGTTGATAATTGCCATAGCCAGGATACTTTGGTGTGGACTATCAAGTTAATGAATTCAATCAACTAAATCTATCCTGCCCTAACCGCGCAAATTTTGTAATTTCATGGTGTGAATCTGATCATACTGGCCATACCGGTTTACTTCCTGCTCATTGGGATTGAGTTAGTGATTCAATATTTCTCTGACCGGAAACTGTACCGACTGAACGATGCCTTGACCAATATCAGCTGTGGAGTCATATCACAATTGAGCGGCCTTGTATTCAAGGTACTTTCATTTGGTGCCTATGTAGCTATCTATGAATATGCCAGGTTCTTTACCCTCGAAGCCACCTGGCTTACCTGGATCATTCTGTTCCTGGGAGTAGATTTTTTCTACTACTGGGCGCACCGCATGAGCCATGAGGTAAACCTCTTCTGGGGCGGACATGTCGTTCATCATCAGAGTGAAGATTATAATTTTTCAGTGGCACTGAGACAATCCAGTTTCCAGACTATCTGGACATTTGCCTTTTACCTGCCATTGGCTTTTGCCGGCTTCAATCCGGTGGACTTCCTTTTCGTGAATGCACTGACTACATTATACCAGTTCTGGATTCACACGGAGACCATCGGTAAACTCGGACCCCTGGAGTATGTCTTTAACACACCTTCTCACCACCGCGTACACCACGGAAGGGATCCCAAGTACATCGATAGAAACCATGCGGGGGTCTTCATTTTCTGGGATATGATGTTCGGGACTTTCCAGAAAGAAGAAGAAAAACCGGTATATGGTATTACTAATCCCATCAACAGCTGGAATCCCTTATGGGCCAACTTTGATCACTACGCAAGGATGTGGGGAGAATTGAAAACCATAACTGGTATAAGTAATAAGATTAAATACTTATTTAATAAACCCGGTTGGCTGCCTGAGGAAATGGGAGGATACCGGGCTCCAAAGGAAGTAGACAGGCAGAGGTACAGAAAGTTTAATCCCCATGCCCCTTCAAAAATGGGTATTTATGCCGTTGTACAATACGTGGTCATCCTTGGCATGACTTCCCTTTATCTTTTTAATATCGATCAATTGACCAAACCAATTCAATGGTTGGGTGGTGCCTGGATTGTACTCAGTGTTGTTTCTATCGGGAGCCTGTTTGAAATGAAAAGGTGGTCAGCATCTGTTGAAATCCTCAGGAACCTGACCTTAATGGCATTTGGACTTTATTACTTGATAAATATTTCCAATCCTCTAACCCTAAATACACTTTTCATTGTTATTGCCTTGGTATCAATTGTGACATTTCAAATCCTGAACAATGAAAAGAAGCATCCCGAAGCTGCTTAGTTTGTTATTAATCTTAGCATTATCAAACTGTTCAAACACAGGTGATCTGCCAGGTTTTGATGCAGTATCCTGGCGATCGGATTCAAATGGGTGTATTGGCAAGAGAAATGAGTTGTTGGATGAGATAAAGGAACGAAAGGAAGAAATGAAGGAATGGAAAAGTGAAGAGATCGATGCGTTCCTCGGAAATCCTGATTCAAAAGATCTCGATAAGAGAAACCGCCTGTACTATCGCTATGACATTTCAGGGTCAGAAAAGTGTGAGAATTCTACCGGGGAGAAGGTCTATTTACAAATCCGCTTCAACGCCATCAATCGGGCTGACGAACTTATTGTTTTTGAATAGAATCAATATAGGATAGAAGGGCTCTGGATTTGTGATCAAGGGACCTTTTATATTCGTGACCCTTATATTTCAGGACTTCCTTCAATCTTTTCCTTGCCTCCTCATAATTCCCTTCGTCTACAAGAATCTTTCCGAGTAACAGGGATGAATTGGGGTAGTAATAGTTATCGGAAGAAAAGTCCGAATCAGCCAATACATCACGATAACCGGTTTTGGCCTTTTCCAATAATCCCTGCTTGTGCCATATCCTGGATTCACGGTATTTGGCCTGTTTCAATAGCTCAGGGTTGGCATTATCTTCTCCGGATTGATAAAAATCAGCCAGGTAGGTCTCGGCCAAGGTATAAAACCCTCCATCAGTAGCTAACCGGCATTTCAACAGGAGATCATTGAACTCACCCTTTATTAATCTCGAGGCGTTGTTGTCAGACTCAAGCAGAATATTTCCCTCTCTCCTGGCTAGATCAAATTGGTTGTTAGCTCCTTCTGTATCTCCTTTCCATCGGTAGCAAAGACCCATTTTCAAGTGTGCATCCTTCACCAACTCATAGCCGGGATTGGTATCCAGGAAGCGCTGAAGGTAATGGAGAGCAGAGTCATATTCTGATCGCTGCAGGTATGCTTCCCCGGTAAAGTATTCTATCTGCCATAGCTGGGAGTTTTGTGATGATCCCAATTCAATTACCCGCTTACCATCAGAAGCTTTCGAGGCCACTGCTATCAACATAAACCGATTGAATTCCGTAGGCTGAATCTCATAAAGGTTTTCCATTCCGGCATAACCATTTGGGATCTCCTCCACAAGATAGGCTTGTACCAGGTGATAATAAAGTCGCGCTTCCAAACCAAAATCCGGGTCGGCAAAGGCAGTGGCCAACTCCCGCATTCCTTTTTCTATCGTTCCACCCCAGCCTAGCAATTGCAGCAACCACTGATAGTTATCGGGTATGCTCCCTAACATCAGGTTCATCATACCTGCTGTTTTCCTAAAAGGGAGGTAGGAAGGATACTTTGACAAACCTTCCCGAAGATGGATCATTGCTTGCCTGAATAGAAATAGGGCTTCCAGCTCTTTCTCATAGCGTCCCCGAAT
>JAHEKQ010000107.1 GCA_024638265.1 Flammeovirgaceae bacterium | reverse complement strand
AATCAATGCCTATTGCAATATTCTGGCTATCGCCATATAATTACCTCGATAAATCATCGAGCTAATGTCAACCGGCACTTCAAAACCAAGGGTTATTAAAGATTTTGAAAAGCTTGAGCCTTTTCTCCAGGAACAAATCAAGCTGGCCTACCCTTATGGCTTTGAAGATAACCTGATCCACTTCTACAACAAGGAAGGTGAAAAGGTATTGGCCCTCCCCTTTGAGACAGACGAGAAATACTACATGCTCAGGATGAGCCTGGTCAAGGCACAGGAACTTATCGAAGAAGATGAGGACTACGATGATGAGGGCAATCTCAAAGATGATGTCAAGGACGAGTACGAATCAAAATATGGCGACCTCGATCATATGGCCGACTACCTGGCAGACGATGAAAGTGATGATGAAGATGAGGGTGACGATGAGGAGGAGGAGAGATAGTAGATAACAGTTAACAACTAACAGCTAAGGGATGGTGGTCCGTTGTCAGTAGTCAGTAGTCGGTAGTCAGTAGTCTGGGGATTCCACCCAAGAGATACAGAGAACAGAAATTCACAAAGATGATGTCTAACTCCTTGTCTCCTCGTCACCTTGTCTCCCTTTTTATTTTTCACCGCAAAGACGCAAGGTCCGCAAAGAATCTCCTGACAAAAATCTAAGAACGATAGGCAGTCGCAAGGACTTTACAACACTACCACTTTACAACATTACTACACTTTTACACCTTACTCTCTGTCAGCCAGAGGCTGATCGGCCTTTGGCCGGCACTCTGTACTTTTACTTCAATGAAGTTCCCAGTCCCTAGAACAAAGCAATTTGCCCGCTCTTGGTCACCGGTGCCTTGGCCCATCCACCCACCGTCCTGCCCCCGTACTTATAGCTTTCCCTGCGTTCTTTGGCGATCAACTTATCAAAATTCCGGTATGCATTTTCTTCATCTATTTTAAACCGCTTTTCAATCTGCTTACTCGCGTCGTGCAGGTTTTTTAAAGCCCTGATTTTATCATAATGACCAATCCTGGCTCTCTTAATACTGGACTCAAGGGTGTGGATGGTCTTATCGTATACTTTTAACGGGACGGGAAATGGGTGCCCATCCTTTCCTCCGTGAGCAAAAGAGAAACGGGCCGGATCCGAGAACCTCGAAGGTGTTCCGTGGATCACCTCACTTACCAGCGTTAGAGATTGTAAAGTTCTCGGTCCGAGCCCGTTCAGAAGAAGAAGCGACTCAAAATCACCCGGCTGTGAATCGTGGGCCAGGGCCAGGATAGATCCCAACCTCTTCAGGTCCACGTCTTCCACACGCACGTCGTGATGCTTTGGCAGGCTGATTTGCCGGACTTCCTTCATCATCTTGTCCGGATCCTCGCAGGATACCTCAAGTATCCCCTGCCTGGTAACCTTGGCCTTTTTATGCGTCAGGTTTATTATACGTCCCATTGGTGAGCCGCACACCGCCGTATGTGGTTGTTCCAGGTATTCCTTGAATTGTTTGCTGTGCCAGTGATATCTCCTCGCCATCCCGGCATGACCCTTCATGCCCTGCTGTACCACTGCCCATTCGCCCTTATCGGTAACTACGAAACTGTGAAGATATAACTGAAAACCGTCCTGGATGGCAGTATTATCCACCTTGGCACTTAATCTGCTGGCCCTTACCAGCGATTCAGCATCCACCCCCGTTTTCTTGCCAACTTTCCTCAGCTCATCCGGCGTTTTCAATGAATGCTTACCTCGCCCCCCACAGATATAGATTCCGTATTCCTTCTCCAATCCGGATATCCACGTTTTCAACGCACCCATCACAGAAGTAGTCACCCCGCTGCTATGCCAGTCCATTCCGAGTACCGCCCCGAACGACTGGAACCATAATGGATCCGCCAGTTTTCGCAGGAAGGCAGACTTTCCATAATCCTGGATAATAGCCTCCATGATCAGGATCCCCAGGTAACTCATTCTTTCGGCAAGCCACCGCGGCACCCTACCGTGATGCAGCGGCAGATCAGCATAGTTTCTTTGCATAGTGCAATATTACTAATTATTTTAGTATTTGCTAATTTTATTAGTATTATTTCAAATGTGTGGATGGGTATATGTGTAGACGTGTAGACGTGTAGACGCGTAGACGCGTAGACGCGTAGAAGCGTAGAAGCGTAAAAGCGTAAAAGCGTAGACGTGTGGACGTGTGGACGTGTGGACGTGTGGACGCGTAAATTGATTTTTATTGGTTAAACTTTAAGCCCACCTGAAACGCTAAAAAATCCGCCACGTGTCCGTGTGCCTTGAGATGCACACCCCACAGCCATTGACGTTTAGAATGCCAACGCAAATAATAGTTTTGAAATAGCTGGTTGAGGGGGTCGGTACCGCGCAGGAAGTATACCCCCATTTGTTGTCCGAAACGGAAGCGGCCGATCAGGAATTCATGACCTGCAAAAATGCCGGAGCTTAATGCTTCATCCCCGGGTTGGGTAGCCTCCTGGTAATCAAGCATAATACCGCCGGTAATTCCATTGATCCTCGAAGTCTGCCAAAACCGCTGCGCGATCAGCATAGCCACACTTTTGTTATTGACGTGGGAGGTATCTTCCTTCAGGGTAAAGCCTCCTACTAGTTCGAACCTATTTTCCTTTTCCCACTGCACATCCCTGTTTTTCTCAGGCAGCTCGTATGAATTCAGCGCATATTCC
The DNA here is from genome assembly GCA_024638265.1 of Flammeovirgaceae bacterium. GTDB lineage: Bacteria > Bacteroidota > Bacteroidia > Cytophagales > Cyclobacteriaceae > JAHEKQ01. The sequence continues at coordinate 5,954 of JAHEKQ010000107.1, read as the reverse complement.
AATCCCAGGCTCAGTGCATAATAATTGATACCCAGATTAGGTTGACTCAGTCCTCCATTGGAAATATGTCTGAAAGACGCTTCCGCCTTTAACCCCAACCTTGGTTGCACCATGTAATAAAATCCGGTACCAACGCTTAAGGGAAAAGCTATATGGGAACTAAAAATAAGGTTGTCGGGGTTGGTCTGGGGGTGGTAAATTTTACTCAGAGAGGTTACACCAAATCCACCTTTTAGAGATAATCTGAAATTAGGTCGTACCAGTAAAAAGGGTTCTACCGATGCCAGTGCCTGTACGGCATATCCCAGGTCAGGGTGGTTGAAATCGGTATAACCTAACCTTAAAGTAAGCCTCGAAAAGGTTCCGCTGGCCTCAAGAGCTTCCCTTGAGAGATACCAACGACTCCATTCCAGTTCAAAGGAATAGGGATTAACTCCCCGGTACTTATCGATCTTAGGAGTATGAACCTGGAATGAACCGTACATGGAACTGACCGTAATGAAGTCAGGCCTTTCACTCAGTTTGACTTGTGAAATTCCAATTGCAGGAATAAGGCAGGCCAGCAGCAGAATGACATAGTTATATTTCTTAAAAGGAGCCACCAGTTAAAGTTAAGGTAAAAGGTTCAGTAGTTCAGGAGTTCAGTAGTTCAGTAGTTGAGTAGTTCAGAGGTTCAGAGGTTCAGAGGTTCAGAGGTTCAGAGGTTCAGAGGTTCAGTAGTTTAGTAGTTCAGTAGTTTAGAGTTCCTGTTTCATCTTGCCTCCTGCCTCTTGCCTCTTGCCTCTTGCCTCCTGCTTCTTGCTTCCTACCTTCTACTCCTGCAACCCCAAACACCCAACCTATAACCTACAACCTGCTCAACAGCGCTCCCAAATCTTCTCTCCTCTGCATATTCAGTTTTTTCCGCAATCTCACCCTGCTGATCTCGGCACTTTTGGGCGTGATATTAAGCAATGAGGCTATTTCCTTCGTGCTCAATTGAATTCTTATATAGGCACACAATTTCAGGTCTTTGGAAGTGAGCTTGGGATACTTGTTGGAGAGCCTCTCAAAAAATCCCGGGTGACTGTTTTCAAAATGAACCTTAAATTCCTCCCACTGTCCCCCGGAGTTAATCTCCTGCCTGATCCGTGACTGAAGATCTTTTGCCATGCCCGGATGCGTATCCTTAACTATCTCCAACCGTTTGGATATATGCTGCAATAGTTCGTTTTTCTGGGACATCTGCATGAGCGAAGTGGTGAGTTCCCTGTCCACTTGTTCTGCTTTCAGCTTGAATAGATTCTTTTCCTGTTCTTCTGATTGCTGTTTATCCGTTATCTCCCTGACCTGCTGGCTAAACTCAATCAACTTGGTAATATCCCGTATCGATCCCCGCTGGCCCAGGTACTTTCCCAACAAATTATAGACTGACTTACTGGTCAGTTCACAGTATTTGAGGAGCTTGGAACGCGTGACTATCCGAAAACTGATATTCTCGTCGATTACCGTAAGATCCAGCAGTTTAGCAATATGAGCCCGGAAGTATTCCCTGTCTTCATGGTGAACTATCCGGTAAAACAAATCCGGATCCCTGTAAAATGATTCGGTAGCATATCCGGAAACATTTCGACAACCCGGAGAGATATACTCAAACTGCCCTTTCGGATCCATCCAGTATTCAAAGTCGTTCGTGAAGTCGGCAATCAACCGGTACTTGTCCCGCTCTCGGGTTACTTCCTCAAGTTGTTTCTTCAGTTCATCCATTTCCAGTTGGTCGGTGGTCGGTAGTCGGTAGTTAGTAGTCGGTTCCTAACTCATGCTTCATGCCTCCTGCCTCCCATGTAAGGTTACCTCCAAACCACTTAACACATATGTTATGTCAAAAATAACTAATAATTCATTAAAACGACTATATTAAATCAATTGTTAGGTTATCCAATACCGATGTTAGGTATTTGTTAGGGTATTTTAGGAATTCTGCCTGTTACTATTCCTTTACTTTGCGGATGTATATGGAAATGAAAGAAGCGCTTTTTGTCTCTGTAGATGAATACAGACCTCTATCCAGCGATGAAATCGGTCAGCTGGTAGTTCAATCCTGTTACTGCGACGACTGGAGCAGGATCAGAGTCCACCCGGAATTCCAACCGGAATACGTTGTACAGACCCGTTTTTCAGGGGATATCAAGATCGGAAGGTTTGAAGAGGAGATCACACTATACGGTGGCATTAAATTCCACACGGGTATCTATAATGCTACCCTTCACAACTGCTCAGTTGGGGACAACTCATTTATCCATAATATCAAAAGCTACATCGCTAATTATGAGATTGGTGATGGAGTTAAAATAGAGAATACCAAAACTATCGCAGTAGAAGGCAGGTCGTCCTTCGGAAACGGAACACGAGTGAACGTGATCAATGAGGGGGGTGGTAGGTCGATTCCCATCTATGACCATCTCTCCACCCACGTTGCATATATGATGGCGATGTATCGTCACAGGCCGGTTTTGATCAAGGAATTGGAAGAGCTGGTAGATAATTATTCCAATGAGATAGAAAGTGAGATGGGAAGGATCGAAGACGGGGCATCTATCATCAATTGTGACAGTATAAAGAATGTACACATAGGTCCTTATGCCCAATTGGAAGGCGTATCAAAACTCTTTAACGGATCCATCAATTCCTCGGAAGAAGATCCTGTGATTATCGGGGATTCTGTTATCATGGAGGATTTCATTATATGTAGTGGATCCACCGTAAAAGACGCTTCCCTGGTGGCGAATTGCTTTATCGGACAGGGATGTGTTCTGGATAAACACTATTCAGCAGTTCACTCCGTATTCTCTGCCAATTGCCAGGGAATTCATGGGGAAGCCTGCTCGATTTTTGCCGGTCCATATACCGTATCACATCACAAATCCAGCTTGTTAATAGCCGGATTTTTTTCTTTCCTGAATGCAGGAAGCGGGAGCAACCAGAGTAATCACATGTACAAACTGGGGCCGATTCACCAAGGAGTAGTAGAGAGGGGCAGTAAGACTACCAGCGACTCTTACCTGCTCTGGCCATCTAAAATCGGTGCATTTACCCTGGTGATGGGAAGACATTATCAGCATGCCGACACTTCGGATTTTCCTTTCAGCTACCTGATTGAAAACAGCAACGATTCCCACCTGGTACCGGGAGTAAACCTCAGTTCGATAGGTACGGTTCGGGATTCGCAGAAATGGCCACGAAGGGACAGGCGAAAGGACCCGATCAAACTGGACTATATCAATTTCAATCTCCTGAGTCCGTACACCATCCACAAGATGATGAAGGGTCGGGAGATGCTGAATCGGCTGAAAACAAAGTATCCCGCAAAGGAATTTATCAACCATGAGGGAATGGTCATTGCCTCCAAAAATGTTGAACGGGGAATACAGCTCTATGAGATGGCCATTAAAAAATTCCTGGGCAATTCGATGATTACACGAATCACAAGCAGGAATGTTGAATCACTTGAAGAGCTTCAAGAGGCATTACAAACAGATACCCCTATCGGAATTGGCAATTGGACGGATCTTTCCGGATTATTTGCTCCTACTGATGCTGTGGAACAATTGCTGAACCAGATTGAAGAGGGGAAAGTAGATTCCACGGAAAGTCTTGATAAGCGTATAAGGAGCTTCCATGAGAATTATTACAGTTACGAATGGACCTGGGTGTACCAGTGCTTTAAGGACTTCTATAAGATTGATATCGCCAAAATTACGCCCGGCCAGATTGTAAAAGTGATTGAAGCATGGAAAGAAGCCGTATTGGGAATTGATGAAATGCTCCTGAATGACTCACAGAAAGAATTCGGGGATATCAAGCAGATCGGGTTTGGGGTCGATGGCGATTCAGACTCTCGCCAGGCAGATTTTGACAGTGTAAGAAATGCCCAATCAGAGGCAAAATCTACCAGGGACAGTATACTCAACCATATGAAAACCAAGGAAAAGCTTGGGAACAGTGTGATCGAACTAGTAAAGAAACTTAACTAACATGTGTGGAATTTTTGGCTATACAGGATCTGCAGAAGCTGCAGACCTGCTAATTGAAGGCCTTTCAAAACTGGAATACCGGGGATATGACAGTGCCGGGATTTCAGTTCTGAACGGGGATATCCATACATTAAAAAGTGCAGGAAACATCGCCAAATTAAGGGAGAGAAGAAGTTCAGTAGATGTCAGCGGCACTTCAGGGATCGCTCATACCCGCTGGGCCACACATGGCGAGCCCAATGAAACCAATTCCCACCCACATCATTCCAATTCCAACCGGTATTCGCTCGTACACAACGGGATCATTGAGAATTACCTGGAGATGAAGAAAGATCTCATCGATAAAGGCTTTGATTTCAAAAGCGATACGGACACGGAAGTTCTGGTCAATTATATCGAGCACCTGGCCAATGAAACCGGGAAACAACCTGCCGATCTCATGCCGGAAATCCTCAGGGACGTAAAAGGGAGCTTTGCCATTGCATTGATGGACACGAAAAATCCGGGGGTGCTTATTGCCGCCCGAAAAGGAAGTCCGCTAATAATAGGACTTGACGGTAACGAGCAGTACCTATCCAGCGATCCACTCGCCCTGGCCCAGCACTGTGATTCTGCTATTTACCTCGAAAACAGGCATTATGCGGTCATCGCCCCTGGTAAGAAGCCCGCTGTCTACAATGAGCGGGGATTGGAAATTGTTGCAGAAGTGGCGGTTATCGACCAGATGAAAGACCAGATCACGGTAGACAAAGGGGATTTCTCTCATTATACCCTGAAAGAAATTTATGAGCAGCCCGATATAGCCCGACAACATGTGGCTGAATCGTTTCAGAACCATCACATTCTTCCGGAGCTTACGCACCTGAAGAAAGAGTTAGTCGCGGCAAAGCGGCTGGTGGTGATCGGTTGCGGTACTTCGCTTCATGCCGGTTGGATGGGACGCAACTACATAGAAAGGCTGGCCGGAATCCCTGTAGTGGTTGAGCAGGCTTCGGAGTTCCGATACGGTGAGCCCCTTCTGTTTGAGAATGACATTGTAATCGCCGTTTCACAAAGCGGTGAAACGGCCGATACCATGGAAGGAGTCCGGTTGGTCTCCAGCATACGCGACCTTCCCGTGATAGGTCTTTGCAATGTAAAGGGTTCCACCTTGTACCGCGAGGCATCCGCATGCCTGATGTTGAATGCCGGTCCGGAGATCGGCGTCGCCTCTACCAAGGCATTTATGTCGCAAGTCCTGATGTTCTTCCGCCTGGCCATGCACCTGGCCGACCTCAAAGGATATAATGCCCATGAAGGGTTGCTGGATGATTTCAAGAAACTTCCCAACCTGATTGAAAAGACCCTAAAATTCAACGAGGCAACCCATGAAATTGCCGAGAAATACAAGGATTCAGAGAATATGCTCTTCCTCGGACGGGGCATCCAATTCCCCATTGCCATGGAAGGCGCGCTCAAGGTAAAAGAACTCTCTTACATTCACGCCGAGGGGTATTCCAGTGCCGAAATGAAGCACGGTCCGCTGGCACTGATCGATGAAAAGTTCCCAACTGTAGTGGTCGCCACCGACAGCGAACAGGAAGGCAAGAACATCAATACGGTGAAAGAGATCAGCTCCCGTAAAGGAAAAGTCATTGCCCTGGTGCAGGAATCCAGTACCCGACTGGCCAATGAAGCCGATGATTACCTCATGGTCCCGGACATCCACGATATGCTCGCCCCCTTCCTGGCCACCATCCCCCTGCAACTCCTCTCCTTCCACTTTGCGGTATTGAGAGGACATAACGTGGATCAGCCGAGGAATTTGGCAAAGAGTGTGACGGTTGAGTAGTGGGTGGTCGGTTAGTCGGTTAGTCGGTTAGTCGGTAGTCGGTCTCTATTTCTCTCCTTAGGACCTCTCCTCGGCCCCTCTCCTCCTTTTCTTTCCCCAAGACCTCTCCC
>JAHEKQ010000106.1 GCA_024638265.1 Flammeovirgaceae bacterium | reverse complement strand
ATAACACATTTTTATTGATATCACTATGGACATGCAACAAATTAAATTGAGTGACAATACCGCAAATCCGGCGCCGGTTGGATTGCTGGCCTTTGGATTGACAACAGTACTGTTGAACCTGCATAATTCCGGCTTATTTCCAATAGGCAGTATGATCCTTGGAATGGGAATATTTTATGGTGGACTCACCCAAATTATCGCCGGTATTATGGAATGGAAGAAAAATAATACTTTCGGAACTACCGCTTTTATCTCCTACGGTGCGTTCTGGCTAAGTTTTGTTGCCCTGCTGGTGCTGCCCAAATTGGGATGGGCCACAGCACCTGATGCCAATACCATCGGATTCTATCTATTTACCTGGGGTATATTCACCGCTATCATGTTTATCGGTACGCTCAGGTTAAATAAAGCCCTGATGTTCGTATTTGGATCCCTCGCTACCCTTTTCTTCCTGCTCGCTATTGGTGACTGGACTGGAAGTGCATTGATCAAAACCATTGCAGGAATCGAAGGAGTTATTTGTGGAGCTTCTGCGATCTATACCGGACTGGCACAAGTCCTCAATGAGATTTATGGAAAGGAAATCTGGCCTATTGGTGCAGTGAAAATCAAAGAAACTAAGACGATAATAAGTGAGTCCCAGAAAAAGGCGTTGAAGCCTGACCTGGAAGCACACCTGAACTAAGAATATTTTTTGATAAGACGCCGGGGCACAGGGAATCTACTCTGTGTCTCTGGCGCCTGTTTGTCCCGCCATTACTCAATCACTATTTTTCGTACAAACCAGCCGACACCGGTTTTAACTCTTGCAAAATATACGCCTTTTTCGAGATCGTGTACACTAAATGTATATGATGTGGCTGAGGGCTGGAATTGATGTATAATACGGCCGGATGGATCGATTAATTCGATTTGCAATAGCCGGGCTTCGTGGTAGATAGTGATCTGTTCTTCAGCAGGGTTCGGGTACATCAACAAGGACTGATCGCGAGGATTGGGGTTCCCTGTGACGATATCTTTCCAAAAATCGAAATTCTCATAGATCTCGCAGTGTTTTGCATCGCCGGGCATATTGGCATCCATCCAGAAAGTACGCTCCGTTATCCAGAATTTGGTGATTCCCAGGAGTTCATCGTGAGTGGTAGGTGTGATATAATATTGTGGATTAGGCCACACATAAGATCCCAGTATGGGCCATCGCTGAAAATTGCGATCTGCGGCATCGCCAATATCTGCATCGAGGGAGTCTACCACAAAGGTCAGTCGCGAATCTGAAAGCTTATCTGAGCGGAGTTCGTCCCAACGGCATTTCAAGGCATTGGTGAAAGTAGTATCCTGAAGCATCCTGTCCCACCAGAAGGGGTGGCCGGCATGATCGCACTGGTAGTATTCCCATCCATAAGTGAGATCTCCGCCGCAATAATCGGCATTGCCCCAGGCGAGATTAAAATCCCAAAGGGGCCCTGCAGTCACTTTACCGCCCTTACTGTCTTTATCCTTGAAGAAATATGTGGATAACCTCCAGGCATCGATGTTCTTGGCCAGCTCATTAAGGATAAAGGTGTCTACAAATGAGCGAAGGTCGATATAATCGGTATAATGCCTATTCTGGGAATTGATGTAGTCGGACTCCGCAACGGCATTTTCAAAGTTATCCATGTAGTTTTCAATGTAGGCAGCCTGCTGAGGTACGATTTCATCGGGTTTCGGGTCGAAGAACTGGAAAAAAATCTTCCGGTTGGGATCGCCATTGGAAATACTATAATTCGATTCCCAACCATTGGCAATTCCCTTATCGATCCGGAAAATGTATCCACCCGTCAGATCATCGCCACTAACTTCCCAGGGATTTAACTTGGCAATATCCACGCGTTCATTATCGCGCTTGATCCTCTCCATGACCACGTATACTCCTTTGTAGTCGCCATTCACTACCAGTTCGACGAACCGCGTCCTGCTGGCATAATGTCCCAGTTCACGTCCGAGAAACATGGTGAGTGTATTGTTGATCAATGATTTGTCGGAGTAGGGGCCATGAAGTATGAAATCTTCCTCCGAGGGAAAATTGAGAAACGTCGTATCAATGTCATTACCGAATTCATCCCAGAATTCAATCCCGTAATTTTTCTTGGGAAAACTCTGTGAGCTCTCTCCCCGGAATTCAATCCCGCAGTACCAGTCCAGTACATTGGCCGGATCATCCAATTGGTTGAAAGGTTTGGAGGGATCGTGAATGATACGGATGGTAGCCGGGATCTTTGGATCATCAACGATTGATTGTCCATTGGTGCTGATATCAATAATGGGCAGATGAGTTTGCAGGTTGGTCAGTGGAGGGGTGAACCACCAAGGTGTGGGACCATAACCGGCATCTGCTACATTTACACCTACCGATAAAAAAGGAATGGAAGAGAGGTCTGAGGAAGTATTATTGGCATTGTGAACCTCCACGGCAAGGATGTTATTACCGGCCGACAGCATATTTTTGTCGATGATAATTCCCTGTGGGGCTACACCGTTGTAGAGGGTGGCTTCATGCAATCCTGAACTGGGCTGATCCCAGGCAGGCGGTGAACCGTCCACTAAAACCCTGGAGATTTCCACACCATTCAGGTAGGCAACATATCCATCATCAAAATCCATATGAAAAACTACCTCTTCGATGGCAGCCAGGTCTGAAATATTAAAAACCTTTCTCATGTACACAGAAATGGTCCCGCTGGGAATGACCGTCTGATCGTCACTATCCCCATAACCAATTCCGCTCGGTCCCACACTCCAGCTCGCATCATTAAAGCCAAGACTCATCCAGTCCGCAGCGGGCTGTGAAGTAGGCACCAGGTAGGTCCACTGATCACCCTGGTCAATAACCGTTTCCCAATGGTCTGTTTGGGAAAAGGCCTGAAGGCTCAGGGTGAGGAGTGCTATGGTTGCCAGTGGTTTCATTGGTGCAAAGATAAGTAACAACTAACAACTAACAGTGAGAGGTTCACTTGTTCACTAGTTGACTGGTTCACTGGGGTTTAGCGGCTCGTCACGAATCCCCCATTCACTCATTCACCCGTCCACATGTCACATGTTCACGTGATTCAGGCTCACGGGGCTTATGAAGGTAAAGTTTATGCAGAAGTTCACCATCTGCAGCAACATCCAAGTAGAGCTTGGCCGATCCTTCGCATCCGCTCAGGATGACGAACACACATTAACCTCGAATCCAATTCGCGTCTACGCGTTTACGCGTCTACGCGTCTACCCATCTACGCATCTACCCTTTCCCCTAAGCTGCCTCCGGATCCGGCTCCATTATACCAAAAATATTCCCCTCGGTATCCTTGAAATAAGCCACCCAGCCCATACCAGGAACAGCCATTTTGGGAACAGTGAGCATGCCACCTTCCGAAGGCACTTTTTGAATTATATCATCGGCTGATTCTACCTCGATGATACATGTGTAGGCATTTACGGGTTGTCCATCCTCGGGCGCAGGTCCTTGCCTTACCAGCATTCCCCCATTGATACCCCCCTTGTCATCAGGCCCGGTGCCAATCAGCCAGTACCGGTTCTCATCGGGAATTTCAACCTCCGGGATGACCCATTCGTTGATATCCCATCCGAAAACATTACTGTAAAAGGCGGCCGCTCTTTCCGGATCAGCTGCATGGACTTCGAAGTGTGTTATTCGGTTCATGATGTAGGTTATTTATTTGGTGCGGTATATAAGTTAGGGAATTTTTAACTGACGCTAACAGAGGGGGTTCACTTATTGACTAGCTGACTGGTTCACTGGTTCACTGGGTTGTAATAGTAGGGGTCTTAGGTGTGGAGTTAGGAAATGATTTCACTTAACACTCAACACTTTCTATTTTCTACTATCAACTTTCACCCGTTTACCTGTTCACCCTTAAAGGGATAAAGTAGTAAAGGGTAGTGGAAGAGGAATGGAGGATATATAATTGGAATTGGAGAATTATTTGTAAATTATAAGTTAAACAAACCTAAACTGGATTATCCACATGCGGAAAGCCTGCATTTTTTGGACGTTCTTGTTATTACTATGTTCGATTTTTTTCGAGGTTCAGGGAGCTGAATTCTATCGCCGGCAGGCGGGAACCACTACAGTTGCCGCGGGAAATACAACACAAACTGTGACCATTGCCGGGGTTGATCTCGAACAGTCTTTTCTTGTATTTACTTCAAGGATTGATGATGATTCACCTACCAATTTTCATGTGGGTGGGGAATTGACCAACTCAACCACTATCACTTTCGAAAGAACAGGAACTGCTAATAACATGACTATTTCCTGGGAAGTATTTGAATTTGACGGGGGAGTTTTTGTTCAGCGAGGCTCTGAACTCAACGTGGCAAGAAGCACCAATGTTGACATACCTCTTGAGTGTATAGACCCGGATAAAAGCTTTGTATTAATTTCTCTCAGGCAAACGGGGACCACCCTGAATGCCGATGATGGGGTAACTGCAGACATTACCTCCAGTACCAATCTCAGACTTTTTATCAATGGAGGAGCGCTTGATATGACCGAGGTGTATTGGCAGGTAATAACCTACAATGCGGCAGTAGTAAAAAAAGTTACCGCTTCCCTTCCTAATGGCACGACGAGTACCACATCGACCATCAGCCCGGCTATCACTGATCTCAGTAAAGCCTTTGTGATCAGTAATCACAACATGGACGGCAATTTTGAGGTGGATGACTTGCCCCGGGTGGAACTAACGAATACCACGACAGTTACCTATACCCGTAATGAGGGGGAACAACAGGCAGATTTTGTTACCTATGTGATTGAATTTACAGATGGTACCACCGTCACAAGAGGGACTGAGAATTTTGGAGTAGGCCTTACGCAACGGAATGTGACTACTGCCTCTTCAGTTTCTACAGGTGTATTTGCACCCGGACAATATGGGAAACAGGGTAGTGTTTCGAACAATGGAACAGATAATATTGGCTATGCCTGGGCTACATTTGAGATTATCAGTGCAACCGTCTTGCAGATCACGAGAGGCAGATCGGGAGAAAGTCTTCAGATGCCCTGGCAATTGGTGACTTTTGAAGACAGTGAAATTCAACAGGCTACATTTTATTCCTTTGCCACCGGAGACTGGGAAGACAATACTTCATGGTCCTTTACCCCGGATGGTTCGTCCGGGGCAGTTCCCACAGGGGTATATCCTACCCGAAGGGATAATGTAGTGATCCAGAATACCCATGTAATCACCATTGATGCAGTGACCGATAACGGTCCCTGCTCCGAATCTCCCGACGGACTGGGCAGGTCCAACGTGGGGACATTTACCGGTTCAGGTGACCAGATGTTTTATCATACCGGTGATATTATCGTCGCTAATGGTGGTACCCTTAATGCCTCGGAAGAGGTTATGCTGGAAGGGTATACCCTGGTAGAAAACGGGGGGGATTTCACCATTTCGGAGGATATAATCAATTTAGGTTACCTGGAAGTGGAAGCAGGAGCCACTTTTGATAATACCGACGACCTGATCCTGTCAGGGAACAGTATCACTATTATCAATAACACGGTAAGTGGTTCAGACGACATATACATGGATCATACGGATGCTACCTTATGCGGAGATGGAACTATTGATTTGGGGAATGGAGGAGCGGACCCCACGGTGCAGTACCTCAATGGAGCTACGTCTGCGCAGATTTGTGAAGATATTACCATCACCTGTAATATGAATTGTGGAGGGTTCTCCAGCGGTCCGCCTTCCGGGACCTTTGGAACAGGGATCATAGGTCCTGGGGGAGTAGGTAAAGCGTCGGATAACGTTCTATGGCTGAGTGCTAATTTGGGTTTCTTCGGATTCGTTGATAATGATCCCGTCAGTTCCTGGCCGGACAGATCGGGAAATTCCAATGATGCCAGTCAAGCTACAGGCTCACAGCAGCCTCTTTTTCAGAGTTCAGTGATGAATGGCAGGCCTGCTTTGCAATTTGACAATACGGCAGGTCCGGGAAATGATTTAATGGTAGTTTCGGATGCTGATAACCTCGATAATGCCAGTGGCATGACGATTTATTCAGTAACGCAACCTTCCAATCTTGATGGTTCTAACCGTTATATCGTGTCAAAACGTGTATCAGCGGTTTCGGAATTGTCGTATTCACTTTATTACGGAACGGGGGATGACCTCTTTGTAGACTTTGAAACTACGGATGATCAGTTCAATACCGTGGGGAGCTTTTCCAATGCTACCGACTATATTATCAGCTATGTCTTCGACGGTTCACTGGCCGCTGCAAACCGGTCAAAAGTTTATAATAATGGAACACTGGATGTCACTTCGACCGAAACGAGCTCTTCCATGCTCAACCGGGCCTCCGACCTTCATATCGGTTCGGCAGATGCCAGTGACGGGAATCCGTTTGGAGGATATATTGCAGAGCTTGCTATTTACCGGCGGGCTTTGAATGATGCACAACGGGTGATGGTGGATAATTACTTTGCTTCCAAATATGATATTACGTTGGGAACCAACGACCTGTACACCATGGATGATGCGGGCAATGGTGATTATGACTTCCAGGTGGCAGGAATTGGCCAGGCCGCTGATGGCAGCAATCACCGGGATGCCAGGGGTCCTGGGATTGTGAGAATGTGGAACCCCGATGACCTTGCAAACAGCGAATACCTTTTGTGGGGTAATGACTACGATGTATATGATGTGAATAATGTGGATGTGGACGGAACACAGATTGAGGAAAGACTTGAAAGAGTTTGGAGGATCAGTGAATCGGGAGATGTTGGAGAAGTTTCGGTTTCTTTCGATTTCAATGCTATTGGGAATCCGCTTGGATCCAACCTGAGGTTAATGATCGACCGCGATGGAGATGGATTTGCCGATAATGATGTCACTCCGATAATAGGAACCTATTCAGCAGGTATTGCTTCTTTTTCAGGGGTGGATTTCCAGGATGGTGATTATTTCACGATTGGAAATATGGACGCTTCGATTGCGCTACCGATAGAGCTAATCGATTTTAATGTGGACAGGGTAGGTAATGAAGCGAGGGTTCGATGGACTACAGCCTCTGAAGTAAATAATGACTATTTCAGCATTCAACGCTCAATAGATGCGCTTGAATGGATGGAGATCGGACGAATTCAAGGTCAGCTGGAAAGCATTGATTTCACCAAATATGAATTCTGGGATAGGCTTCCACTTTCCGGCCTTTCGTATTACCGCTTGAAGCAGACCGATATTGATGAGTCATTCAGCTTTTCAAAAATCAGGGCCCTTCACTTTGGACGATATTACCAGGTGGAGGTATATCCCAATCCCTCCGATGGCATCTATAATGTACGGGCCTCGTTTGATCAGAATCCCCGTGGCATACTGGTGAGTGCTGATGGAAGAACCCGCATTCTAAATCTTGACCTAAGTGATGGAACCCTCGATCTCAGGGATTTGGCTTCCGGTATTTATTTCCTCAAAGTATTCAACGAGGAGTATTCGGAGGTGGTGAGAATCGTGAAGAAGTAACTAACAGCTAACAACTAAAGCTGAGATGATAAAAATGTTCCGGCTTCCGAAGGAAGCCAAATACCCTAGCGCAGCGATGTCATCGCAGTATTCGTGCCCGAAGGGTACGAAATTAAAGAAAGCGAAAAATGATGGATTGTAGAGCAACAGGAAGATTCATAAGCGATCGTTATCCTGATTGAGTGAAAGATTGAAGGATCTGCCATGTTCTGCTTCCAAGGTTCGGCGGAAATCACCTCCAACATATATTTACTTTTCCCTTTGAGTACTATTAACTAAATTCTGCTCCTTTTCAGGTTCGGACTAAAACGCTTATGCTCATGAAAAATTTTATACTAATTCTTTTCATCCTTGGAACAACGTCACTCGTGGCCCAGGAACAGGTCAGACTATCACTCGATCATTACAGTGATTACGAGTGGACTTCTAATCCGAGACTTTCGCCTGATGGCAACCAGATCCTGTATTCCAGGACCTGGATCAACATGATAGATGACAAAAGGGAAACGGACTTGTGGATCATGAACAATGACGGATCCATGAACCGGTTTTTCCTTAAAGGATCAAACGGGAAATGGTCGCCCGATGGGAAAAAGATCGCCTTTACCAAAAAAGGGGAACCAGAGGGAACCCAGATATTTGTCAAATTCTTCGGTGTGGAAGGAGAACCTACCCAGATCACTAAACTTGAAAAATCGCCTTCCGGATTCGAATGGTCTCCCGATGGTAAGTTCATTGCCTTCACCATGCATGTAGATGCCGATGCCGCACTCCGGCCTATTGGAGTTCCTTCTGCTCCCAAGGGTGCCAAGTGGACTAAAGCGCCACGGGTAATCGACCAGGTGGACTACAGCCAGGATCGAGTGGGTTTCCTCGATCGAGGATTCAGACAGCTGTTTATTGTTCCTGCAGATGGCGGTTCCGCCAGGCAGGTGACTTCCGGAGACTGGAATGTGTCCAACGGCTTCGAGTGGACGAATGACAGTAGGTCAGTCATATTCAGTAGCTACCGCAAACCTGAAGCAGAGTATGCCAGGGGGCAGTCTAACCTATATTCTGTAAATATCAACACGCGAAAGATCGATGAGATCACCTCACGGGAAGGTTCCGAATATGCACCCGAAGTCTC
>JAHEKQ010000029.1 GCA_024638265.1 Flammeovirgaceae bacterium | reverse complement strand
AATCGGCCCGCCAGGCGCTCAACCACGGTCGCATCGATGTCGATCGATATGACCCGCTCCGAAAAGCGCGAAAGAGCCTGCAAGCTTCCTCCCTGACACGTCCCGATCTCAATCGCCACGCGCGGCTGCACCCGACCGACCAACTCCACCAGTGCCGATCTTTCGGCCAGTGTCATGAACCATCCCAGCGCCGGATCCGCCCACGGAAACAACGCCTCGTCAAGCGTCTTCATCGGCTCTGTCCAATTCAACTATGAACGTATATTTATAATCAAACCCCAAAAAATGGAACGATCCATTCACTACAAGCTGAAGCTTCTAAAAATTCATTGTTACATTCCCGATGAATCGGATGCCGACGAGGTATACCTAAAAATGAACGGGAAAAAGATATGGCCGGTCAATGGCAATAAATATGAGTCGATGAAGGACAATAGTTTTCCTCTTGATCTTGAATTCAAAGTGGAGAAGGGTTCAAAGAATTTGATTGAGATATGGGACTATGACGTGATAAGTGCTGATGATCTGTTGGGCACTGTGGAAATCAAGGCAGACCAGGCAGGGGGCCCTTTTAACGCCGACATGGTGCAAAAAGAGACGGACCATGCCAAGTATAGCCTGGAGTATGAGATTATGTGATTCGTGAAAAAGCTATTAATTGTCATCGTTGTTTGTTTGGGCATTACAAGAGTACATGCGCAGGACGGTATGTTCTTCGGATATAATGGAACCGTGAAGAGCCCGACCGGTTTCACCTTCGGTTTTGCCTCTGATAAGATTCTTTTTACCATGTTTGCGAGATTTTCTCCCATGAATCTTACAAGGTTGACAGGTACCAATGTCGATAAGGACCTTTTTCTCCGGGATGGTCAGTTGGTGGATGAAACTAATGACGAATTTGAAAAATTCTACATCCCTAACGGATATTCTTATATCCGGCGATATTCCATGGGATATATGTACGGGAGGAAAATATTCAAATCGCTTTACTGGTACGTGGGAATGGGCTATGGAGGATACCTCACCCAGGTGGAATACGATGAGTTCCATCTTGGAAGCTACAGTGATACCCATGGAGTGATCGATAAGGATCGTTCGGCCCGGGGCTTGGAAACCGATGTGGGAATTATGTTCAGTTTTGCCGAGAGCCTGGTTATTCAAGGGGGTGTCTCGACCGTGAACTTTTCCTTTAGCAAATTTAGCCTCGATCCCAGTTTCAGCATTGCCTACTTTACCGATATAGGGAGATCGAGGCGAAACAGAACAAGAGCCCTGAATAAATTTGTAATCAAACAATGATCCGGGTATATCTTACTTCCTTACTAATCCTGTCGTGTATAAGTACATCCCTCGGTCAAAGACTTTATGCCGGTTGGAGCTTCCGTCCTTTCCTATCAGTCAATACCCTGGAAGTGGATACGGAATATATGTTATCTGACTACAATTGGAGGGTATATCGTGTCACTGAACCCCGGCAAAGTGGATCGTGGGGATCCGGGGCGGCGGGCCCCACATTGTATCTGGACTTATTCCGGCTTAGCCTGAGTGCATCAGCCTTACCCAGTTATCGTTTTTACAAGTTTACTGCCAACCAGCTGATAAGCCAGGGTGAGTATAGAGAACAACAGTCGACATTAAGTGAAGCCCTGCTGGAAATTCCACTCACCGCTGGGATTACTTTGTTCAGTGGAAGACCTTTCAAATTATATCTCGAAGGAGGAATTAATTACAATATTATACTGGGTCAGGATGAGGATGAGCCCTTACTGACCGGGGGCAATATTTATAAGAACTATCTGATGGACGGAAGGAATTACAGGGATATAATTGGGGGAGCTGGAGTAAGGTATAAAAATATGTTTCTCACATTGAGAAAATACGTTCGCGACACCCCCCATACCCGAACGAACCTGAAATCCAGTTTCTGGACCTTGAATTTTATGATCACCCTTAAAAATGATAAGTACCTGAAAAATCAGATTAACCTTTGAAAAATAACCTGCTCATATTGCTCATTTTGTGCCTTTCCGGTTGTGATATTGACCTGCTGGAGGACCAGTTTGAATTGCCCTGGACGAACAGGACAGTTGTTTTAACCGGATCCAGGACTTTGAGTAACTCATCTGCGGATGTGGAGGTTGAATTTGATTTTATTGTGCTCCAGGCCAAGACCTTTTCGTCCCTAAGTGGTGAATATTCTTCAAGAGAAGCTGTGGAAGATATTATTCAGACTTATGATGCTATTGATGAAAGTAATATCGAATTCAATGCCTGGGACGATGAGGATTACACCTTTTCCATCAATACTGTGGTTCGCAGTGAAGCACCGGGAGGGTCTTCTCAACCCATCTCCATGGGTATACTTCTCGATATCAGTGATCCGGATTCGTATGGGGGTTTTGGTTTCAATAATTATTACATGGAGGGACTGATAGGAATGATTAAAATGGCAGATCCCGGGCAAGAGTTTCTGATCGCCAAATACCGCCGGAGAATTGCCAATGAACCCGCCTATGAATTGATAACTTCCCAGTTTGAAAAGTACTCTGAGGATCTGCATATTGAACTATCCAACTTACCCCTTGAAACCCGGGATGCCGCGCCTTTGTACGATGCAATGTGGGACATGATAGATGATGTGGCGGATAAAGCAAACTATCAGGAAAGGCATCTTCTTGTATTCAACTCGAGCCTGGATGATGGTTCGGTCAACAATCATACGCCCGATGAAATTATCTCCAAGGCCCTGGCAAACAATGTAAAGATTTCGGTGGTTTGGCGAACCAGCGATGGTATTTCCGACTGGAGGGCTGTTTCAAAAATACCCATGATTACAGGCGGGATCTCGGCCTATGATGGTGCAAGCCTTACGGGTGGTGCCAATACGGTATTACTTAAGATATTTGATATTCTCAACGGGAATCTTTCTTACTATACCTTGAATGCAACCGTCAACGATCCTAACAGTTTGATCACCAACCCCTTTAACTATCGCAATTATTTTTCTGTTTTTGCCCAGGAGGAAAATATCGATGGGCGAGGATCAAGTTTTTACTTAAATCACCCGGTAATTTATCACATTGAATAGGTCGTTCACGATATTAATCCTCGTTCTCAATACTCTGCTAGCGGTCGGGCAGGGAACGACTGCACGCCTTGCCGTACAGACCGGGCACTCCAATGAGGTATCGAAGCTGGTATTCAGTACGGACAGTAAATTACTGGCCAGTGCAGATAAGGACGGGACGGTCAAAATTTGGTTTGTTCCTACCGGTAATGAAATGGGAGCTTTTCGTTATGGGGGTGAAATAACATCCATGACCTTTACCGCCGATAATAAGCAGCTTCTTTTGGCCTCTGCCTCGGAGATTATCTCGATTGATATCGAATCCATGAAGGAAACGGATCGCGTTAGCCCGGTGAAAAATATCAGACAGATCGTAACAACAGCAGACGGGTTATTAGTTCTGGGGGATGCCCTCGCGGATATAAACGGAACGATATTACTCGATAGCTTACCGGACGTATGGGCGGCGGCCCGGACTGCAAAAGGACTACTGGTTATGAATAAGAATGATCAACTCTCGAACATCTCAATCGGAGAGTCGAAAAAGCTTAGAATTCCCGATGCTGCCTACGATGGGGTTGCCAGTATTTCAGGCAGTGGCAGGATTGCCGCAATGGGGTACTATGCAAAGCTCGAGGCCTACGATCTCGATAATAATCAGAGATTATTCGCCATAAATTCTAACTATTCAGATGATGAATTCCAGAGTGTCGGGATATCTGACAAATACGGCATCATGGTGGGAGGAAATACTGACGGGATTGTATATGTGGCAGATATTGAACGGAAGAAAATTACCGAAAGACTTAAGGGACATCTCGCCGGAGTTACCACGGTTGCCTTCTCTCCAGATGAAGAAGTTTTTGTAACCGGAAGCAGGGACAGATCCATTATGATATGGAACAGCAGAACCCTCAGGTTGGTAAGAAAACTTACTACACGCTCTTTCAGGATTCATTCAGTTGCGGTTGCAAAAAATGCACAGGTAATTGCCTTCGGGGATGAGTATGGATCATTGAAAATCCTCGATTTTGATGATCTCTCCTTCCAGGTGAGGAATACTCAGTTGAGTCGCTATGAAGTAGCTGATGTACAATTCACTCCCGATAATGAGAAATTGATTGTTGGCTCCAACGATAATCAAATCAGGGAAGTAAGTTTTGAATCCATGGAAATTATTGATTCCCGCAGTTTTAAGCGAAATAAGTCTTTAGGATATGTTAAACAGAAGGCTTTGGATGTAGCCGGATTCTATTCACCTTCCGGTGCTGACCTGGATATGATACAGGTATCTGATAATGGACACTATATCTACGCTTATGGAGATGTCCCAAAAGCCAAATGGCGCATGGAACTTGCTGAGGTCTTTGATCGATCTGACAAGTGGAAAAGGAACTATACTTTCAGTGAATCCGAATTAAAATCCACGGGTGAGTTTGAAGATCTTTTCCGGATGCTTGCATCAGCGAATGTTGAAGGAACAACAGGTATTTTTGGAAACTATACTAGTGAAAAAATAAACCTGAGGCATATCAAAATGAAGGATGGGATATTGTATGCCTATTCGGAAAACGAGGAAATACTGGGTATTTCAGGCAAGGAGAAACTGGCAATGAATATTGAACTGGATCCGGAGATTCCTTTTAGTAAAGCATTTGATATTAGTTATCCGCTGAATACCGTGGTGATGTCCCATGAAAATGACCTGGTTTTGAAGAATATTAATACGGGTGACTCCTGGTTGATGGAGGGGCACACGGATAAGATTACGGATCTGGCAATTTTCGATAATCAACCCTTGCTGATTACCTCGAGCCTGGATGCCACCATGAAAATATGGAACCTGGAGACGAGACAACTGGTGGTGACCCTTATACCGATTGACTTTGATAAGGTTGTCCTGGTATCGCCTGATAATTATTACCTGGCCCCCAAAGGTGCGCTGGATGGTCTCGGTTTTCGGCAGGGGAGTGACTTTTTCCCGGCTGAACAATTTGACCTGATCTATAATCGACCTGACATTGTTCTGTCGCGACTTGGATTTGCCGACAAGGGAACGATTGAAATGTTTGAAAAAGCCTATGCGAAGAGATTGAGGAAGATGAACTTTCAGAATGTTGACTTTACGGATCCCGAGCTGCATCTTCCTGAAATTGAAATCGAGACAGCAACTATACCACTGCAGACCGATCAATCTCAAATTAATCTAGAGGTGAACGCCCTGGATAATAAGTACAAGTTGAACCGGCTGAATATCAGCGTAAACAATATTCCGATTTATGGAATGCGGGGTATGGATCTGAGTGATGAGAATTCTTCACAATTCACCAATTCTGTTTCGATCAATTTATCCCCGGGCCTCAACCAGGTGAAGGTTTCCGCCATAAATGAGCAGGGAGTTGAGTCGTTGGCGTCTTCTTTTGAGATAAATTGTACGGCCGAGTTTCCTCAACCCCGATTATATACCTACACTATTGGGGTTTCCGAATACAAACAATCAGATTTCAACCTGCAATTCGCGGCAAAAGATGCCAGGGACGTAGCCAGCCTTATGCAGGATGCTAAGAATATGACTACGAATGTCATTGAAATAACGGATGTAGAGGCCGGTAAAGAGACCATACTGAAAATAAAGGAAGAACTATTGAAATCCAGCGTGGTAGACAAAGTGCTGATCTTTGTCGCAGGTCACGGAGTGTTGGATGAAAATCTTGATTACTACCTGGCCACTCATGATATGGATTTTATGAATCCCTCTGCCCGCGGACTTGCCTATGAAGAACTTGAAAACGTACTGGATGGCATTCCTGCCAGGAATAAACTCCTGATGATAGACGCCTGTCATTCGGGTGAGGTAGACAAAGAAGAATTGGAAATTGTCGATCGGGAGAATGTTCCCTCGGGAGATCTCGTTTTCAGGGCTGTTCCGGGAAAGCAGGTAAAAAAAGTAGGGCTTGATAATTCATTTGAGCTGATGAAAACACTTTTTGCTGATCTGAGAAAGAATAGCGGGGCCATTGTCATATCCAGTGCGGGGGGTGCCGAATATGCCATTGAGGGCAATCGCTGGAATAACGGGGTATTTACCTACAGTTTTATCAATGGTATCCGAAGCGGAAAAGCCGATTTGAATAAAGACGGGGTGATCAGGGCTTCGGAACTTCAGAAGTATCTTGAAAGTGAAGTGACCCGGCTTACCAATGGAAAACAAAAACCAACCTCCAGGGTGGAAAACCTTCTGAATGATTTTATTATCTGGTAGGAATCCCTGCCCGCTCCCTGAGATCCTCTACACTGGTCAATGAAGGATCACCCATTTTTTCGATGGGTTCAGTAATGATTTTTTCTGGTATAGACTCAAGCAGTTTGTTCCAGTGATCTTCCGACATATCGTTAATCAATTCAATGAGTTTATCTGTTTTGTCTTCCCGATGGAGGTAGTACCGGCTCATGGCTGCAACCGATTTCAACATGGATAAATATGGTTGCAGGTCTTTGGTAGTGCTGGCAGCCTCGCTGTCTATCCAGGCGATCCCTCTTTTGGCCACCGAGCCCTTCTTTCTCTTCTCAAGCCTTAATAATAGCTCGATATCAAATGCAAATTTCTTTTCAATGTTACCTAAGACGATATCATCAATTAGGTCTGCCTTAAAACCCTTAAAACCGCATTGCGTATCAATAATTCGTCCAAGTTGTGGAATCATTGATTTCCATAAGTGTATAAATAAGCGTCCCCGATCACTCCGACTGCTCCCTTTGATCACGACCGAATTAGGTTCTCTTCGTGATCCTATGGTTGCGGGCTTACCATCTGCAAGCATAGGTTCAAGCAGTAAGCCACATTGACCCAGGTGGGTTGAGAGATCTGCATCGGTAAATATTATGTAATGGTTCTCCCGTTGTTTTTGAGCTGCATACCACATTCCGAAGAGGATAGAGCCTCCTTTTCTACTATCATCGGTCGATTTCAATCCCCTTGTTACCGTCAGTTGACTTTTTATAGCATCTTCCAGGTGTAGAACAACTGCTTCCTCGCCGGGGGCGCGGTCCTTTAAGATTTGAGCTGTCATCTTCCCACTATAATCAGGACATCCATCGTCTACAACCACGAGGTTCCACTGAAGTGTGGTTCCTTCAGCTAACCAGTTTAGTTGCTCAACTTTCCTTATCAGAAAATCTTCACCATGCGGATGTTCGTCCCTGGTTTTCATTCGAGAAGTCTCTTTGTAAATGGCGAAGACTACCGAAACATTAACCGGTTTTTTGTGCCGTTGCAGTACGGCCTTGGATATTGCAAGCTTTAATGCAAGTTGTTCGGTAAGGCTTTTGGATTGCTCCTTGTAGACCGTTTCCAGCTCTTTTAACCCATCCGGGTCCTTACCGGTCTTCAGGTAATTGTCGGCAAGGATCAATACGATCTCAGCATGGGATTTATCCTGCAGGTCCGGTACTTTGGGAAGGTCGTTCTTTTTCAAGCGATCATTGTTACAGTGGAAACTTGTTTTTCCGTGTTTTCAACAAGATTATTCAGATCCACTTTAGAAATTAATTGTTCTTCCAGCAGGTTTGCCCATGTATCCAGGTAAAGGATCACATCCTCCTTGTTGTTTTTGTCCAGGTATCTCTTATCGGCGGGTAATCTCGTTAGAATATGGGTATCTGACAATTTTTCCAGGTTCATAAGATCATCAATTCCAAAACCGAATGAAGTCAGTTCACTGATGAGGTCATCCATAGGAATACCACTACCCTGGCAGTAATCATTCAACTGCTCATTCCAGTCGCCGGAACGCTGCATGGCGCGGCGATGAATCTCTTTTTTGTCCAATTGAGTAACCTCTTGAGCGAGAAAGCCACAATTACAACTCCCCATGTGACCCCACTGGTAGTCGTCTCTTTGACGGAGATTCACTGCCGTCTTTCTCAATACCTCTATCACTTCAATTCTCGCTCTAGCCATGTCTAATGCGTTATTATTAAACCTCGAAAATATGTTTTTTGATCGATCTTTTCAATTTAACCTCGTGCTGCCTAAATTGTTCTTCCCACAAAGAAAGTATATGGCACTCACACCATCAAATATGATTCCCCTTGGTACTGAAGCTCCCGACTTTACTTTGCCTGATGTAATATCCGGAAGAGAGCTTTCACTGGATGACGTCAAGTCGGATACTGCCACCGTGGTGATGTTCATATGTAACCATTGTCCTTACGTAAAGTATGTACAATCAGAATTGGTGAAACTCGCCAATGACTATATTCCGAAAGATGTGAGCTTTGTAGCCATTTCTTCCAACGATGTAGAATCTTATCCAGAGGACAGTCCTGAAAAAATGAAAGAAGTAGGACAAAAATGGAATTACCCCTTCCCCTACCTTTTTGATGAAACGCAGGAGGTTGCCCGCCTCTATGACGCGGCCTGCACACCCGACTTCTATGTGTTTGATTCTCACCTTAAACTGGTCTATCGCGGTCAACTAGACGACAGTCGACCAGGGAATGAGAAAACACTGACCGGTAAGGACTTGAGAAAAGCCCTGGATGACGTCATACATGGCATGCCTGTAGATGCTGAGCAGATACCGAGCCAGGGGTGCAATATTAAGTGGAGATAGGGGACGGTAAAGCGGTAGAGCGGTAGAGCGGTAAAGCTGTAGAGCTGTAGAGCTGTAGAGCTGTGGGGGGGAATAATAATCTTCAAAAATCTGTAACTTCTTTCCTTCACCTGAGTTTACCTGCCTGAAACTACCATGGGATCCGATTCATTATCAGATAATTCCTTGATGAACCGAGTAAAAGAAGGTGACCTGGACAAGCTGGGTCTGCTTTTTGAAAGGTACAAAAGGCTTCTGTTCTCTTACTTCTACGGGATGAACCGCAATGCGGAGGTGTCGGAAGATTTGGTTCAGAATGTCTTTGCCAGGGTGTTGAAGTACCGATCGGGTTTCAAGGGTGAAGGTTCTTTTAAGTATTGGATATTTCATATTGCGAGAAACGTCAATGCGGATCATTACAGGAAGAATAAAAATGTTCGATACCTGGACGTATCAGCTTATGAGGAACAGTTGGAATCAGGATCGCGAGCCGACACTAACCTGGAACAGAAGGAAAGATTGGATTTTCTGAACCGTGCGTTGATGAGGCTCGACCCGGACCAGCGGGAAATCCTGATGTTGAGCAAGATCGAAGAAATGAAATATTCCGAGATCGCCGCTATGATGGAAATATCGGAAGGAGCTGTAAAAGTGAGGGTGTTTCGTGCTATGCAGGAATTAAAGGCCCTGGTAAACAAAGGAAATGGAGATGCAAAAATTGCCAGCCATAAGTGATCAGTTAGTCAGGTTCATGAATAATGAAATGAATGATAATGAAAAAAAAAGACTTTTAAGGCGGTTAAACATCAAGCATTTAAAGGGTCCTGAACCCAATGGATATATGGGGGGGATTGAAAGAATGAAAATATTTAATGCACTATTAAATCTTGAGAACGATGGAACGGGATGATTTGATTAGAAAGTTTGAAAGTGGAAAATGTACACCTCAAGAAGTAGAGAGAATAGAGCAGCTGATCTTAAGCGGTGAGGTTGATCCAATGGAGATCTCCGTAGTCGATGAGATGAAAGATCAGTTGGATAATATGCAGCTACCTGATCCGGGAATAAGGTTGGAAGATGGGTTTTATGCAATGCTTGCGAAGGAAAAGCGAAAACTCCGCAAAACCAGTGTAGGTTGGACCCTGTCCCTTGATTTCCTCAAGACGGGGTGGGGACTTGCAGCATACTCGATAACCTTGCTGTTGATCGGATTCCTGGTCTTTAATAACCGCAGTGACAATTCAGAATTGGTCAGTGAACTTCGCGATATGAAGGAGTTGATGATGCTGAATCTTATTGAAGGCGAGTCTTCATCAGACCGTCTGAAAGCTGTGAGCATGAGTACAGGGCTTGATGGAGCCAGTGACAAGGTGATTCTGGCATTGCTTGAGACATTAAATAATGATGAAAATGATAATGTGAGGCTGGCTGCACTAGAAGCACTTCTGATGTATTCCAACCGCCCGGAGGTAAGGCAGGGACTGGTGGAATCGATTTCAAAACAAGAGTCACCTATGGTCCAGATCTCTCTGGCCGAAGTGATGCTAAGCCTGCAAGAGAAAAGCTCTATCGAAGATCTTCGGGAACTCCTGAACAGGGAAGAGACCCCTATAGAGGTCAAGGAAAAAGTACGTGAAACCATAGAATCACTGATATGAGTAAACTTAGAATCACAATGGTACTACTTGCGGTGCTATTAGGCGGCGATCTCGCTGCACAATTCAAGGCAGATGATCAACTTGAAAAAGAGTTGAGGTTTGAGAAAACCAACCCGGGCAATGTTCTCAGGGTCGCGAATATCAATGGTAATATCGAAGTGAGAAATTATTCGGGAACGGCTATCAAAATCACCGCTAAGCGGACGATAAGTGCCAAAACCGAAGAAAGATTAGGGGAGGGTAAGTCTATTGATCTGGGCGTAAAGGATCTATATGATACCCTTATAGTTTACCTGACGGGGGTATGCGGGGATTTCAGTAAGAATAACGAAAGTTGGGGCAAACAGTCAGATAATTGGAGCTATAACTGGAATAATTGTGAGGAACGATTCAACTACCGCCTTGATTTCCTGGTCGAAGTGCCGAGGGGCCAGCACCTGGTATTATCTACAATAAATGACGGGGATATAATGGTCGATGGTATCTCCGGGAATTTAATGCTGAGGAACATCAATGGATCGATATCAGTAGATGACCCCTCAGGAAAACTCAAAGCAAGGACAGTGAATGGGGATGTTACCCTGGAATTCAATTCACTTCCCACACAGCCGCTTGATCTGTATACCCTGAATGGTGATATCAACATGAATTACCCCGGACAATTGAACGCAGATGTAAGCTTCAAAAGCTTCAATGGTGATCTCTATACCAATGAGAATGACTATCAGCAAATGCCGATGAAAATGGTAGCCAGTGAAAGTTCCAATATTAAGGGAGGAGTAACGCAAAAACTTGAAAGCAGGTCGATGATTCGTTTAGGAAGAGGGGGATTGGATATCCAACTTGAGACCTTTAATGGCAATGCTTATCTGAAAAACACAAACAACAATTAAACTCAAAATAGAAAATGAAAAAGTTAGGAATATTAGTACTTGGATTGGTAGTTTCCGTCCCGGTATGGTCACAAAAGACGGGGGAGATCCCCATAGAATTCAGCAATCCTCAAACCCGGGGAAAACTGGAAGTGGATATCACTAAGGGTACCGTTACAGTTCTGGGTACTTCCAGGAAGAATGTCCTGGTAAAATATACGCTTCATACTCAAGGGAAAGAGAAACAGGAATCCAGGTCCGACGGATTAAAACGAATTGATGCCGCTGCCGCCAATCTTGAGATTTACGAACAGAATAACGTAGTAAAAGTTGATACAGACTGGAGCAGCAAGGGAATTGACTTCGTAAT
Source organism: Flammeovirgaceae bacterium (assembly GCA_024638265.1). GTDB lineage: Bacteria > Bacteroidota > Bacteroidia > Cytophagales > Cyclobacteriaceae > JAHEKQ01. Next base: position 21,218 of record JAHEKQ010000029.1, on the reverse strand, counting down.
TGAGGTTCCCTCAGATATCGATTTAAAACTGGATACCTATAACCAGGCAGCCATAGTGGTAAAGAATATCAAGGGCGAACTTGAACTTGATAGTTATAACGGACCTATAACCGCCGAAAATATCTCCGGTTCTGTTATTGCAGATACCTACAATGGAAAGATCATGGTCACCTTTGATGCGATTAAGCCTGATACGCCCATGGCCTTTGCAACGTACAATGGTGATGTAGACCTGACCCTACCATCGGGCTTCAAGGCCAATATGAAAATGAGAACTGCCAGGGGAGAGATACTCTCGGGGTTTGATATTGATCTCATTAAGTCCGAACCTGTCCAGCGGAAAAACGATGGAGGAGTCCAGAAGGTTTACCTCGATGAGTGGGTAAGAGGCAAGATCAATGGAGGAGGCCCGGAATTCATGATCAAGAATTATAATGGAGATATATATTTGAGGAAGAAGTAGGGGAGGGGGAAAACCGGATACCGGATACCGGATACCGGATACCGGATACCGGATACCGGATACCGGATACCGGATACCGGATACCGGAAGGGGATACAGGATACCGGATACCGAATACCGGATACAGGATACAGGAAGGGGGTACCGGATACAGGAAGGGGATACCGGATACAGGATACAGGATACAGGATACCGGATACCGGATACAGGAAGGGGATACAGGATACAGGAAGGGGATACAGGATTTAGAAAGTGATTACCCGACAGAGGTGGACAGGCCGGAATGCATATGAGGGGTGAGGGGCCTAAAAAGAGGTCAGTCCCGTGAACCTCATTCCCGTGAACACGTGAACTTTTCTGCTGAACTTCTGAACGTCAAGGCTTCAGGATGCAGAAGATTCTGCATCCCTTCACTCGGTGATCCTTTTTGTGGTATTTACAATGAAGTAAAAAGATCTCACTACGTTCGATTTCTCATTATTTCGAATCCTTCCAACAGTAAACTGTTTACGGATTCTCAAAAATGCGAATCGCCACTTTCATGGCGACTTTTTTTATTTCATTGTCGGGGTGAGAGGATTCGAACCTCCGGCCTCTGCGTCCCGAACGCAGCGCACTAACCGGGCTGTGCTACACCCCGAATATTTCTCCTACACCTATCACCTATCACTTATCACCTATCACCTACCACCTATCACCTACCACCTACCACCTACCACCTACCACTACCCATCTACCCATCTACCCATCAACCCTTCTTACCCTTATACTTACTATAAGCGTCAATAATACTCTTCACAATCCGGTGCCGGATTACATCTTTTTCCGTGAGGTTGACAAACCCTACTCCCTTCACTTCAGATAGGATTTTTAGTGCCTCGACCAGTCCGGAGGCCTGATGTCCTGGCAGGTCTATCTGGGAGGTATCCCCCGTCACAATCATCTTGGAGTCAGGTCCCATCCTGGTAAGAAACATTTTAATCTGCATGGCCGTCGTGTTCTGGGCCTCATCCAGTAAAATAAATGCGTTATTAAGGGTGCGCCCCCTCATGTAGGCCAGGGGAGCGATTTCCACTACCCCGCTTTCCATGTAATACCTTAATTTTTCTACCGGGATCATTTCGCGCAATGCATCATATATGGGTCGCAAATAGGGGTCCAGTTTCTCCTTAAGATCACCGGGAAGGTAGCCCAGGTTTTCTCCTGCCTCAACTGCCGGTCGGGTGATAATAATCTTTTTAACTTCTTTGTTTTTCAACGCCTGGACGGCAAGCGCCACAGATACGTAGGTTTTACCGGTTCCCGCAGGTCCGATGGCGAAAACCAGGTCATTTTCCTGCAAGCTGTAAACCAGTTTCTGCTGGTTTAATGTCCTTGGTCTAATTGAAGAGCCTTTTGTTCCATAAAGCAGGACGTGTTTACTGTCTTCAGGGAGGGTTGACTCTGTTTCATCAGCAATGTAGGTCCTTACATTGTCCTGGGTGATCTTTCCATATTTATGATAATGATCGAGAAGTGATCTCAGAATATCGTTGATCTTGATGAGTTCATTGGTGTTGCCTTTAATCCGGATCTCATTTCCCCTGGATATGATCTTGCTCTTGGGGAATGCATTGGCAATTTCTTCAATATTCTGGTTTTCTACGCCGAGAAAGTCCACGAGGGACACATTGTCGAGGGTGATTACTTTTTCTACCAAACGTGCAGTATCTTTACTTGACTTTTAGAATTAGAATCGGCTTAACCATTACAAAAATAGCAATAATCGATCTCAGCAACAAAGAGCGAACGCTAAATACATTTTTTTAGGATGGCGATTATTACTTTTTTATCAGATTTCGGCATCAGGGACCATTATGTGGCGGCTGTAAAAGCAGCAATAATTTCCAGGAATCCAGGTGTTAATGTAATTGACATTAGTCATTCCATTGCCCCGGGGCATATTGGTCAGGCTTCTTTTGTATTGGGATCCGTATTCAGGGATTTTCCTCCAGGAACGGTCCATCTTGTGGCAGTTGATGACCCTCAGAAAGTACAATCACCGTATATCGCCCTGAAAATTGAGGATCATTTTTTTGTAGGGCCTGACAATGGCCTTTTTGGACTATTGAGCAACCTGGAGCACTTTTTGGTAGTCGATATTGGAGGACCGGGAGTTGGTGGTACTTTTCCTGCTAAGGATATCTCAGCTCCAGCGGCCGCCGATCTATCAATGGGCAAGCCCATTGCTGAAATAGGGAGCCCATTGTCTACTTTCAAAAAAATGTTGCCCAGGCACCTTCGGGCCAATCAGAATCAGATTATCGGGAATGTGCTTCATATTGATCGATACGGGAACTTGATCACCAATATCGATAAGAAGACCTTCGATAAGCTGACTAATGGTAAATCCTATTTTATCACCTTTGGCAGGGAAAATTCTCAACGAATTAACACTGGCTATTTTGAAGTAGATCCCGGGGACAGTTTCATCTTATTCAATAGCCAGGGACTCCTCGAAATCGGGATTAAGCAAGGGAATGCTTCCAAACTGCTGGGACTTGAATACGATAGCAACATTGTAATAAACATCAGGTAATAATGATCGAACGAGTGGTGAGAATGACCTTCAGGGAGGAGTTGACAGGGGATTTCCTTAAGCTTTTTATGGAACGACGTGAAAAGATCAGGAACTTTCCCGGTTGTCAGCACCTGGAATTATGGAAAGACCCAAGTGACCCAAGAGTATATATAACCTTCAGCAAATGGGAAGGGCAGGAATTCCTCGATCAATATCGAAAATCAAAACTCTTCAAAGAGACCTGGACCAGGACAAGAGCCCTGTTTGAAGAAAGACCGGTGGCGTTTAGTGGGGTATTTGTGATTTAGGTGTGGTCTGTTGGCAGTAGTCAGTTGGCAGGTATGTATCCGGTCTACTGTATCCTTCAACTATGAATTCAAACTCGCCCCCAAGTACCCTAAATAGGCTGCGACCACTCCAATAACTACACTGGCAACAGTATAAATAAGCATTCCTAGAAATTGAGAACTTTTAATAAGAATAAAGTTTTCGTAAGCAAAAGTGGAAAAGGTAGTAAAACTCCCCAGAAACCCTATTGCCAGGAATATTCTCCATTCCTCGCTCAATACATTTCCTTTCTGCATTAATCCGTAGATTATACCAATTGCGAGGCTTCCGATGATGTTTACGGCAAAGGTACCGTAGGGAAAAGAGCTCAGAACGGTCTTGTCGAATAGTTGATACACCCCATAGCGAGAAATACTGCCGAGGAATCCTCCCAACCCTATGATTAATACTTTGATCAATTCTTTTTCTTTGCGGCCTTGCGGCTAAAATACTGAAAGATTTGATCGTAAGAAGAATTCTCCTGCTTACTGATCTTTACTTTCCGGCCCGGGAATTTCATCTCAAGCTCCCGAAACATGGTTTTACCCGTCTTTACCCTGTTCTCTGTCCACCACTCCAGCTCTTTTATACTATACTTATTTCTGGACAACCTGAAAGGATAACGGATATCAACCCGGTCTTTAGCGACATAGATAAGTTTGAAATTGATCAGCATACGAATGGCCAGTATCAGGGCTAGTGGACCAAAGAAATATACGGCTATATAATTATACCACTTCCACTCACCTGTATTAATGGGGCCTTGCAAACCGGCGTAGGCAAGTGAGAGTGAAATAATGATGAAGACCGTTAGTGCAAAAAGTGCGTTTGTTCGTGGTCGGGAGACTATCATTCGGTAGAGCTGTAGAGCCAGCCTACGCTTAAGCTTCGGCTGGTAAAACGGTAGAGCAGTAGAGCAGTAAAGATGTTCAACAACCTTAAACCTTCAACCCCAAACCCTCAACCTAATCGTACCAAAGGTGGGAATCGAACCCACACTCCCGAAGGAACACGATTTTGAGTCGTGCGCGTCTACCAGTTCCGCCACTTTGGCAAATAAATATCAAGTTACCGCCTTCGGTCGCCGAAGTATCGAAGATACCAAGGAGACCACGTTGGTAATTGGATTGCAAATATAATATTTTAGTTAAACAGTTCAGCTGAAATAGGTCCGGTGTTGAAGAGTGAGCACTTAATTCCTTACACTCAACACTCAACACTCAACACTTTCTACTATCCACTATCAAAGAATCATCTCAATAAGGTTGATCCCGGCAAAATTATCCAGGATCACCACAATCAGAAGGAAAGTAAGCATGAGGGGACAAAGAAATGAAATACAGAAGTTTAACACAGGCTTTACGATACTTGTATTGTATGAGCTGTAACCGGAGGTAATTTCCTCTGCGAGATTCTTCTTTTTCCAGACATAAGCGGCGAAGACTGTTATCAGAGCTCCCCCAAGGAGCAGCATCACTTCCGTGATCTTAAAAGCAAAGTCCAGGAATTGGGTCGTATTGGCTGATTCACCACCAAACGGGAGGGCGAACTTGTTACTGAAAAAATCGGATATCCCGTAACTCAGTAACGAAGGCACGCCAATGGCGAAGATGATTATTGACATAATAATTACTGCCCTTTTTCGCCTGACCTGGAACTCATCCACAACATAGGATACGGGGACTTCAAGCAGTGAAACCGTAGAGGTCAAAGCAGCGAAGCTTAACAACAAAAAGAAGAATGCTCCGATAATAATGCCCCAGGTGGGTCCAATATTCTCAAAAACACCGGGAAGAGTCACAAAAATCAATCCCGGGCCAGATTGGGTGGTATCAATCACACCCCCCGTGTTAAACGCAACCAGGGGAAACATCATTAGGCCTGCGATAAATGCAATCCCCACGTCTGTCAATGTGATATAAGCTGCTGAACTAATGATATTGTCTTTTTTACCTACGTAGCTACCATAAGTAATTAGTGCTCCCATACCCAGGGAAAGTGAAAAGAAGGCCTGCCTGAGAGCTCCACCGATGGTGCTCGCCTGCGTGATCTTTGACCAGTCGGGAATGAGGTAGAATTTTACTCCTTCAATGGCGTTGGGAAGGGTAATCGCATAAACTACAAGCGCAAGGATCATTACTATCAGTGCGGGCATAAGAAAACGGGCAGCACGCTCTACTCCCCCTGATACCCCTTTCATTACAATAAATCCGGTGGCGGCCATAAATATCAAGGCATATGAACCCACTTTGACCACATTAGCAGTGAAATCACTGAATTCATTACCAATGCTAAAATTTCCCCTCACCATTTCAAAGAAATATCCAAAGGCCCACCCGGCGATGACGTTGTAAAATGAGAGGATAATTATTCCCGCCAAGACTCCCATTAAACCCAGGAATCTCCAGTTACTGAATCCAAGGGCTTTAAATGCACCCACCGGGTTTCTTTCGGTTTTACGACCTATGGCGATTTCCGTAACCATAACTGGGAAGCATAAAACAAAGCAGAAAAGTAGGTACATCAGTACAAAGGCAGCACCACCACCTGCACCTACCTCGAAGGGGAATTTCCAAATATTTCCCAATCCGACAGCCGATCCTGCTGCTGCTAAAATAAATCCTAATTTACTGGTAAATCCTCCTCTGGCGGCCATAGTTTAGTAGTTTACGCGGGGCGAAAATTATGGGTTATTTTATTTTAATCAAAAGAAATGCCGGACGCTGGCCCGGCATTTCCTGTAAGCGGTAATGGTCAACCGTTCAGTTGTTGATACTTGGTAAACATTCGTTTCACAGTCAGTCCCTGCCCCACAATAGAGAAGAGTACTACCCCATATGTCATAGCAGTAATGACGTTGATATCGTATTGAGGAAGCTTGAACCCGGATTCCGTTGCTTCATACAATGAAAGTGCAAGAGCAACGGATATTCCCCCCCGGAGCCCTGCCCAGGTCATTATCCGTATAGTCATTCGCGGGAATTTCTGCCATATTCTCATAATAGTTATCGGTATTCCCACACCGAGAAACCGTGCAATAAGTACCACCACAATTGCCAACGGTATAGCGAAGAGGAATACCATATTCTGTCCTGCCAGTTCATCGGCAATCCTAATAATCTGTAATCCTATCAGGATAAACAGGATGGCATTCATAGCCTCATCCATCAGGTGCCAGAATTTATATACATATTCTCCAGCAGCATCGGCATCCTTCGTGCGGCCTTCACGACCTACCCATAGTCCCATTACCACCATGGCCAATGGACCCGACACGTGCAGGTATTTTGCGATGGATGCACCACCTAATACCATAGATAAGGTGACGAGAACTTCAATTTCAGTATGTGTATTATCAATGACCTTTAGAAGATATAATCCGATATATCCAATTGCAGCACCCAGGAGAAGTCCCCCCAATACTTCTACACCGAAGAGTTCGAGTGCCATGATGGGTTCGAAATGCTCAACACCTCCCTCGGCGATTTCGAAAATGGTAAGAAATACTACTACACCAACACCATCGTTAAAAAGGGATTCACCGGCGATTTCTGCCTCGAGGTTCTTGGAAACAGTTGTCTTTTTAATCATAGCCAGTACTGCAATCGGATCTGTGGGGCTGATGAGTGCTCCGAATAGCAGACAATGCATGTAGGCGATATTAATTCCAACGAGTGGGAGTATGTAGAAGACTGCCGTACCCACCACAAACGTGGATATTAGTACCCCAAGTGTGGCCAGGATCAGAATAGGCCATTTCTCCTCCCCAAGCTTTTGCAGGTTCATATCGAGGGCTCCCGCAAACAGCAGGAAACTCAACATCACCTGGAACAATACTTCCGAAAACTGGAATTGAGTCATCATATTGGTGGAAATGTCTTTCAGCGTACTGAACAGAACTTCCCCGAAAACAATAAACCCAGACAGTCCAATGGCCAGGATCATCAGACCGATGGTGGACGGAAGTTTGAGGTATTTAAGATTTACAAGGAGAAAAATGGCTGCCATAATGATAAGCAGCGTGATAAAGTCAAGAACTTGCATAACACGTTTTTAGGTTTAGGCTTTTTATTTTGGTTGAATTAAAGCTTCGGAATTTAGGAAACTTCATTTTCATTTAAAACTAAAAAAACATATTAACGATCTATTCGTGCACAATTTTTGTTAATATCGTATTGAAAAAAGGGGGACGGTCAGATGACCCAGTTTAGAACACTCACAACGAAGGAGAAAGCGCTTAAGGTCAACATGCGTCCTGATATCTATGGCTCATTTGCAGAGATCGGAGCGGGGCAGGAAGTAGCAGCAAATTTTTTTAAGGCAGGTGGCGCCTCGGGAACCGTGGCAAAAACAATGTCTGCATACGACATGAGCTTTTCTGATGCAATTTATGGGGAATGCGATCGGTATGTAACGGAAAGCAGACTTCATCAGATGCTGGACAAGGAATATGAACTACTCCCTGAGAGATTAGGCAATCGCGCTGATCGAAGTCTCTTCTTTGCGTTTGCCAATACAGTAGAAGCACTCAACTACTCCAGGTCAAATCGTCCTCACGGATGGGTTGGAATGAAATTTCAGCTCTCACCCAGTTCCGAACCCAACGAGTGTGTGATTCATGTGAAAATGAGAGATCGTTCCAATCTGATGCAACAGAATTGCCTGGGGGTCATTGGAGTAAACCTGATCTTTGCCTGCTTCTTTATCAGAAGTGAAGATGAACTGGTACAATCCCTTATGGATGATCTGTCTCCCGAGCGTATTGAAATCGATATGATCAGGTTGAAGGGTCCGGATTTTGACCATGTTGACAACCGGGTACTGGCGTTGAAATTAGTCAGCAAAGGATTTACTAAAGCGGCAATGTTTGGTCCGGATGGTCATGTACTACAACCCTCGGAAACCCTGTATAAAAAAAATGTGCTGGTACTTCGCGGTAGGTTCAGACCAGTGACGCTGGTGAATGTGGATATGCTGTTAAAATCATTGAAGTCATTCAAGTCGGAGGAGGATGTCGACCAGAACAATATCCTGGCACTTACTGAATTGACGCTGAACGACTTGAAGAAAGGAGGTGAGGTTGACGAAGAGGACTTCCTGGTAAGGGCAGATATGATCTGCAGCCTGGGTAGACATGTTATGGTCAGTAATTACCACGAATACTACCGGTTGGTGGAATACCTTACAGGAATTACCCGTGGAAAGAAGATTGGAATCATTTTAGGTATCTATAATCTTGAACAGGTCTTTACAGAGAGCTATTATGAAGGACTCCAGGGAGGTATCCTGGAGGCATTTGGTACCCTTTTCGGCAACAATGTCAAGGTATATGTTTATCCATCCCTAAAGAGGGGAGGGGAAGGCATTTACACCCTCGAAGATATCCAGGTAGCTCCACATCTTAGACACCTACTTGAATTTCTTAAGGACAATAAGAAGATCAAGAAGATTGAGAATGCCAATACCAACCATCTGCATATAATTTCAGATGATATCCTTGAGATGATTGAGATGGGAATTGATGGTTGGGAAAAGTATGTCCCTAAAAAGATAGAGCTAGCTATTAAAGAAAAGGGTTTGTTTGGCTTCAGCGGAGTGCCGAGCTGGAAAAAGCTTGATCAGTGGTAGGGATTACCACTGGATTTAACCACTTTTTTAGGAGTTAATAGGAAACCCGTCAGTCCACTGATACCTCCTGTAATTGCACCGATCGTTCCTGCGATAAGAAACATAAGATCCGACGGAAGGCCCATGAACACCTCTGAAATCTTTTCATTGATTAGAGTAGCATCTCCTGCGGAGAGCATCCATGCATAGACGCTCCAGGTGATACCCATTCCGAAGAATCCGGAGAAGAACGAACTCCATCCTCCGGTCCTGACCACAAAATTCAGAATTAGTATGGCAATTGCTGAAGCCCAGAAAGGGAAATAGGGCGACAATAGAATTGTAAGGCCTGCAGCTAATATGGTCTTAACCAGGAATTTCATTCATCAGGGGTAAATATTTGTACATGTAATGCCTCAGATTCCGTAATAGATAATTTCAGCTGAATGTACTCTCCATTTTCGTAGTAGGGCAGAAAATTCATGTAAAGAGAACTCCCAGGAGCCCCTGATAATCCGCCCGGAAGACTCACAAAGGCCTTCGGTGGGGTGGTCATTTCAACAACCATCCGTTGTGATGGTCCATGGGTTCCGTTGGCTGCCATGATCACGTCTCCTGAACCGCCTATATCGAGCCTTTCTGAGTTGAATGGTTCGATCTGCGTAGACATATGCATTAATCGTACATTATTAACTTCTCTCCACTTTAACCGGCTTCCAATTTCATCTTCCCTTTCCTGGATTCTGCTAACGGCCCGTTTAAAATTAATCGTTACCAGGTCAGAAAAACCTTCACGATTGGGTGTTCTTTGATTATCCAGCCATTGGTCAATAGCTTCCTCTCTCAATAGCTTTATAGTACTTGCCTGGCTTGGCCAGGAAATGGGATACTCTTCGATATCGAGCTCATCCCAGAGATCACGCCGGAAAAACCTCCACCAGTAATCAAAAAGAACGGGTTGCGTAAGTTCCGGGGCATATTCAAAATTCCAATTTTCCAACTCGTCAATCATTGCAGTTTCTTCGTCATTAAGACTCTCTCTGTCAAGGCTGTCCAATAAAAGCGAGACCCCTTCTTCCGCTTTTATGTTGTAAACATTTTGTTGCATTTCCATGATATCCTCCACACCAGCACTGTCCATATCGGTAAGTATCCTGTTGATGATCCTGTTGCGATAGGTCTCATGACTGGCGTTATAAACGAAATATGGATAGGATTCAGTGACCGGGTATTGATTGGCCGAACTAACGAAATTCCTTTCCGGATTGAGTTGAAAGGCATTGTGTTCGTGGGGGATGAATCCTTGCCAATCGTGTTGGGGGTTACTTCCATCCATCACAAATACTCCCTGTCCTTCCCATTTTAAGGGGAATGTTCCTTCGACTCTCATTGCTATATCACCATTTGTACTGGCAAAAACTGCGTTTTGCGCGGGTGAATCCCAGTTTTCCAGGGCTGATTTAAACTCTTCATAATTCGAGACTTTGACCATACGCCTGAGAGCAGTAATGATCCTTGAAGGATCATGGCCTATCCAACGGAAAGCCAGGTTCGCCCTTGATCCATTACCGGGAAAGGAATCGTCGAATACGACAGGACCATGATGAGTATAGTATACGGTATCCACAAATGGGTCTTCTCCCTTCACTGCGATTTCTTCAATTCTCATTTTCGTTTCCTTCCATTCTCCATCGTGATAATACTCATCCTTTCCATTTCTGAACTGAATATCATACCAATCCCGTTGATCCCTGGGTGCATTGGTAAATGCCCAGGCGATGGAATCGTTGAAACCAATCACAATACCCGGTGCTCCCGAGAATACAAATCCGGCCGTGTTGGTATTCGGGGAATGTAGATGCTGGATATTCCAAAGTGAGGGAAGCCACAGGCGCAGATGGGTATCATTGGCGAGGATCGGAAATCCCGAACGTGTTTTGTTACCGGAAACTGCCCAATTGTTACTGCCGTTGTCGGGATTGGACCTTCGATATTCCCTGATATTGAAGATGGAATCAATTTCAATGGTATCATTCGCCAGGGTGAGCGCCTCAAACTCCCAGGTTTCCTTTGGAATTATCGGATCGAGAAATGAAGGGAAGAATAGTGAATCAAAGGTTTCCTTTCCAAAAAGGGCAGCAAAGTTCGTATTCTCAATATCGCGATCCCAACCCCCAAGCAGGTCATTCATATATTGTATAAGAAGTACGGTATTAAAGGGGTCCCACTCTTCAGGGGAATAATCCAGGAGTTTAAATTCGATAGGATACTCTGAATACGATAACGAATTGATGTAGGCATTAACCCCCTGGGCATAATTTTCAAGATTGGACCAGATGTCCGGGTATTTTTCGCCCATTTCATTCCGGATCTTTTCCGCACCAAATACCAAACCTTTTCTGCGAGTCTCACGATCGAGGTTCAGAGCCCCGATTCCCATAACTTCTGATATTCTTCCGGAGGCAGATCTGGATTGCAGATCCATTTGCCACAGTCTAAGGCTGGCGGTAATATAGCCTTGAACCATGGAAAGATCCCCGTCCGATTCAGCGTAAATATGCGGCACCATATTGGAATCGTAGAAGACCTGCACAGGAGCATTTAATCCCTCAAGGGTAAATTCCCCTGAGAAATCAGGATTACCATTATCACCATTCTGCAAGTAGCCCTGGAATGGGTCTAGTAATTTACCGACGGGAGGAAGGGGGATATCTCCGATTCTATGGCTTGAGTTGGCAAAGTATATCCAGCCCACGAAAATGAGTAAGCCAAATATCAGTTTGAATCCCCTTGCCATACGCATTTCGAAGTAAACAAAATATTGGCATTATACAAGGTAAATTTCAGCATCCGGAGCTAATCAGCCTTGGAATTACTTATATATTTGCCTCCGTGATGGTAATTGACGATTCCCTGAGGGACAAATTCGGCGAAATTAAGATGCTTGTCACAGATGTCGATGGTGTATTGACTGATGGCAAGATCATTTATGATGACAATGGGGTTGAATACAAGCATTTCAACGTCAAAGATGGACTTATTGTCAAGCAACTTAGACGATTTGGGATTATAGTGGGAGTAATTACCGGAAGAGATTCCAAAGTGGTAAGGAAGCGCTGCGAAGAACTCAAATTTGATTTTCATTTTCACGGGATAAAAAATAAGCGAGAAGCGCTTTCTGCTGAAATGGAAAAGAGGAAGGTGGAATGGAGTCAGGTCATGTATATTGGAGATGATCTGAATGACCTCGAACTTATTGAAAATTGCGGCATAGGATGCACTCCGAACGATGCCCCTGGCTATGTCGCTGAAAGAGCAGACCTGGTAGCGGATCGTGCCGGTGGTGAGGGGGCCTATCGTGAAATTGCTGACTACCTGATCCTTTCAAGAGGCTGGATGGATGAATTGTTGGAGGGGAAAGTATGAAAATTGATATTATAGCAGGGGCAAGGCCCAATTTCATGAAGATCGCCCCAATTATTGCCGAACTGAAAAACAAAAGTATGCCGCAATTGTCCTGGCGACTAATACATTCAGGCCAACACTATGATAAAAATATGTCAGAGAGCTTCTTCGAACAATTGGGGATTCCCAAACCTGATATTAACCTGGAAGTTGGTTCAGGTAGCCAGGCAGAGCAGACAGCCAAGATCATGGAGCGTTATGAGGCTTTATTGTTGGATTCGCCGGCCGATCTCTGTATGGTGGTAGGAGATGTTAACTCTACGATGGCCTGTTCTATTGCAGCAAAGAAACTCCATTTGAAAGTGGCTCATGTAGAGGGAGGCATCCGCTCAGGAGATATGACAATGCCGGAGGAGGTGAACCGGATTGTAACGGACTCGATAACGGATTATTTCTATACCACTTCAATCACTGCTAATAATCATCTCATTGCCTCAGGAATATCTGAGGATCAGATCATTTTCGTGGGGAATACCATGATAGATACCTTGCTCACCAACCTCGCCAGATTGAAGAAGCCTTCATTCTGGAAAGACCAGGAATTGGAACAAGGCAGTTATGTCGCACTAACACTACATCGGCCAAACAACGTTGATGAGGAACATCAGCTCTCAGAACTCCTCAGGGAGGTATGTATAGCAGCAGCACCTAAAAAAGTTATTTTCCCCGTCCATCCACGTACAGCAGGGAACCTTTCAAACATTCAACTTTCTGGGGATAACCTCTTTATGACAGACCCGATGCCCTACCTGGAGTTTATTTACCTGGTAAAAAACTCTTATTGTGTGGTGACAGACAGTGGCGGGATAACCGAAGAAGCCACCGTGCTTGGAATACCATGTATGACCCTGAGAAACAGCACTGAAAGACCGGAGACTGTAACGGTGGGGACCAATGAATTATTAGGGACCGATCCTGCAGCATTAATGCCGGCATTCAAAAAACTCAAAGAGGGTAATTGGAAGAAAGGAGAAATCCCGGAACTTTGGGATGGAAAAACTGCAGAGAGGATTGTTAATCATTTAATTAATATAAGCCAGGAGAAGTGAGAGTTTTAGTTACAGGAGCCGCCGGATTTATTGGATTCCACCTCACACAGAGGTTATTGGAAATGGGCTACGAGGTCCTTGGCCTGGACAATGTCAACGATTATTACGATGTCAGGTTGAAATACGGCCGCCTTGAAAAATTGGGAATTATTCGAAATAATGTCGAGTCGGACAGAATCTTGTCCTCTTCCATATTCGAAAGGTTTCGATTTCTCAAAATGGATCTCGAAAACCCTGAACTTATCAAGTTGATCAAGATGGAACGATTTGATGCTGTTGTAAACCTCGCCGCACAGGCCGGTGTTCGTTACAGCTTGGAAAACCCACACAGTTATGTCCAGTCAAATATTGTCGGATTTACCAATATATTGGAGGGCTGTCGTCACGCAGGGGTGGGGCACCTTGTTTACGCCAGTAGTTCCAGTGTCTATGGGTTAAATGAATCTATGCCATTTTCTGTACACCATAATGTGGACCATCCGGTAAGCCTTTATGCAGCCAGCAAGAAGAGCAACGAATTGATGGCACATACCTATAGTCATCTCTATGACCTCCCAACAACGGGACTTAGGTTCTTTACGGTTTACGGGCCATGGGGCAGGCCTGATATGGCCTTGTTCCTTTTTACAAAGGCAATTCTTGAAGGCAATCCAATCCATGTGTTCAATAATGGAAACATGAAAAGGGACTTTACCTATATCGATGATATTGTGGGAGGAATCGTGAAGTGTATGTCAGAAGCCTCTTCAGGAAACCCGGAATGGTCCGGGAAAAACCCGGACCCGGGAAGTTCAAGGGCTCCATATAAGATCTATAATATTGGAAATAGCCACCCTGAAAACCTGATGGATTTCATTAGTACATTGGAGAAGGAGTTGGGGATGGAAGCAGAGAAACTTATGGAACCCATTCAACCCGGTGATGTTGCAGCTACCTGGGCAGATGTATCTGACCTGGTTCAGGATTTTGATTATAAACCCGATACTCCAATCAGCGAGGGAATAAAAGAGTTCGTGAACTGGTACAAAGATTTCTATAAAGTATAAATCATGCACAAGAACGCATTCAATATTGACCAAAAAACTAGCGTAGGTAGTGACCATTGGGTCCTTTTTTCCGGTCCATGCGTGATTGAAAGTGAACAACTCTGCGTCGATATCGCCGGGAAGATGAAGGAAGTTTGTGAGGAACTGGGGATTCAATATGTGTTCAAGGCATCATTCGATAAGGCCAACCGGACAGCTGTAAGTTCGTTCAGAGGTCCGGGTCTTGATAAGGGGTTGGAGGTTCTTGATAATATTAAAAAGACCTTTGATCTACCGGTGGTTACAGATGTACATGAATCTTACCAGGTAAAGGAATTGGCTGCTGTTGTCGATGTTATTCAGATACCGGCATTCCTATGTCGTCAGACCGACCTGCTGGTTGCCGCTGGAAACTCCGGGAAGACTGTAAAAATCAAGAAAGGCCAATTTATGGCAGCCGGTGATATGGAATATGCTGTCAACAAGGTAAAGAGTACGGGAAATGATAAAATTCTTCTCACGGAAAGGGGTACTACATTCGGATATCACAACCTGGTAGTGGATTTTCGTGCCCTTACTACCATGCGTGAGATCGCTCCGGTAATCTTTGATGTTACTCACAGTGTCCAGCAACCCGGAGGAGCCGGTGGAAAATCCGGCGGTCAAAGACAATTTGCACCTTACCTGGCGAGAGCTGCTGCTGCTGTGGGTGTGGATGGTTTTTTTATTGAGACCCATCCCAACCCTGAAAAAGCGTTGTCAGACGGACCCAATATGATTCCCCTGTCTGAAATGAAAGATCTCCTGGAAATGTTAATAAAGATCAAGAAGGCCGTTAATTAGAACTCAACTTCCAGGTCAAGTTCCTCCTCACCCCGTCTGATCCTCACAATCGTTTTGTCACCTTTTTGGAATGCAGATAGTGCCTCCATATATCCCATCATATCTTTTACCTCAATGTCTCCCATCTTAAGAACGATATCACCGGTAATCATCCCGGCATTGGAAGCGGGTTTGCCTTCGGTCACACCATCAATTCTCATACCTGCGTCTCCGTAGAGATAATCTGGTACAACCCCTAATGTGACTGTAAATCTGGGAGCGACCTCTGATTCATCCCGGGTCTTGGTGAATGCCAGTTTCCCGTCATCATCAAGCTCCTGGATCACAGCCAGGATGTAATCGGTAACTGCCAAAATCCCTGTATAGTTAATTTTATCTGCATCGTCTGTAGGCTTGTGATAATCTTCATGTTGCCCCGTGAAGAAGTGCAATACGGGAATATCTCTCAGGTAAAATGACGTATGATCGGAGGGGCCCACGCCCGATTCCTTCTTTACCAGGTTTAAAGAGTCCGCATTTATACCGGCAAATGCTTCTTCCCAGAGTGGAGAGGTGCCAGTTCCGTTAATAGCAAGAGTATTCTCCTCATTTAATCGGCCAACCATATCCATATTTATCATGTAGTTTACCGATTCGAGATCTATAGTTGGATTCTTCGAGAAATAATTCGAACCCCACAGGCCCTTTTCCTCTCCCGAAAAAGCGATGAAAAGATAGTTATTACCGGTATTTTTCTTTTTCAACTCTTCAGCAATTCTCAAGAGGGCAGCCGTGCCGCTTGCGTTGTCGTCTGCTCCGTTGTGAATCGCAGCACTATCACCCCGGTAAAGGGATCCAACATCGCCATATCCCAGGTGGTCAAAATGTGCCCCTATGATCACTGTGTTTTCCGAACGGTTGTCAAAAAATCCAATTACATTTCTGCCAATGATAGCAGAATCACCTGATTCACCGATTCTTGCTTCCTCATGTGGATTATTGGAGGGTTTTACGCTGAATTCCTGGAAGTATCCTTCCGTTCCACGGGGTAACATTCCCAGCTGCTCAAATCTTTCCGCCAGGTATTCAGCAGCTTCTTCCTCACCTGCACTTCCGATTTCCCGGCCTTCTAAGTTGTCACTTGCCAGAAAATAAATGTCTTCCACTAGCTGATCCTCAGGGGATTGCTTACACGAAATTATATTGATTGCTATTAGTAGGATAAACAGTGTTCTCATCATAGTTGATATATTATTCTGCAAAAGTAATATCAAGAAGGATAAATCAAAGTGAGCATCGTCACTTAAAAGAGGTTAAATGCAACTCCTATTTGAAATACCCTATTGGTTAATTTTCCACGTATTAGGATAGCTCCGTTATTTGCAACAGGCAGCGAATACTGTCCGTACTTTGAGAAGAAGTTGAATCTCTCGTGAACCTCAGCAAATAAATAAAGAAACCCACCGACACTAACGCCTGAAATATTCCTGGGATTAAAGGGAAGCCCAGCCTGCCTGATACTGCTATAAAAATGAAACTGTGCTGCGAGGTAAGGACCTATCCAGATAATATTTTTCTCCTTTCTGTAAACAACAAATAATAGTGCGGGGTCAAATGATATAGCATTTATACGTATAGTCTGGGTACTGGAAGAAGCAAGTGCATTCGTATAAAATATGGAAGCTTGCACTGATATACGGGGTGAATATTTGTTCGTGAGCATCAACCCAGAGGAGAATGAATGATTTTGACTGATTTGGTCCGAGTTCCTGTCGTCATTGAAAAAGTTAAAGTTATAGGTTCCGAATACGGAAAGTTTTGGGTCATGTTCATAATCGACATTTTGTATGTTGAATATTTCAGGCTCTCTGTAGTTGTTGTAATAACTCACCAGTTCAATTAAGGATTTCGAATCATAGAATATTTTCTTCTGATAAACAGTTCTGAATTCTATGAAGTCATCAAGAAGCGTTACTAATAGCTCGTCGATTCTGAACTGGTAAGGTTCTATGCTGTAGTAATTCTCATTTTTAATAAAGTAGAAAGTTTTGTTGTTGAAACGATCGATAGACTGGGCGAGGCCTAAAGGTCCTGCAATTTCAAGATTGCAGATAATGCGTTCTGACTCTCCATTTGGTATAATGGAATGATAGAATTTACCCCTCCAGAAATAGTAAAGAAAATCTTCAGCAGGAATGGTTGAAGTACTATTATCCTTGAGGCGTACAGTAACCTGTTTTTCATTTGTTTTGAACGACCCGGTATAAACAGCTGACAATTGAAGCGAGTCGCCATTCTTCAAAACAAGTACTTGCCCATAGAGTATCGAGTTGGATATGAACAACCCTAGGGCTAGTGCCAGTCCATATTTAATCTTTTTTGTATTTCTGTGATCCGATAAAGGTGTCATACCATTTGAACTGGTTTTAAAGGGCTACCTAATCCACCAGTTCGGATATCTTATCATCCCAATTGAAATTATTGAGGTACCATGTGTCTCCCTTTCCATAGTAATAGATGAAGGTGAGTTTCATTCCATGCCATTCATGTCTTACAACATAGGTTAGTTTATAGATTACTCCATCTACAAGCTCTTCCTGAACGAGATTTATTCCTATGGACTCACCATAATTATCATAAACTACGGATTGCTGTTCCTTTACGGTACTTTCAAGCCGGTTGATTTCCGTTTCATTGAGTATCCATATCCTCCTTAGGGTAACAAAGGCTTCTGTGATTTCCTTATTCTTGAAGTTTTCTGTTACCTGAAGGGAGATATCTTTCACCTCATTTAAAGAGGTAATTCCTTTTTCATCCTGGGCTTCACATATGATTGTGAAATTGAATAAAACAGCTAAAAGGATAATTATCTTTTTCATTTTGAAATTATTTTATTCTGTAAATCCGATCTTATTCAAGATAATCATTCTGTCTGAATGACCACTTTACCATAGAAGTCACCTGATTGAAATCTTTCAAAAGCCTCCCTTGCCCGATCCAGTGGAAAAATTGAATCTATGATTGGGCTCAATGTTCGCTCTTCAAATAGATCAGACAGTTTTTGAAGGTCTTTGCTGGATGGTTTATGAGCCAGGATTCCAACCCACTTGTCTTTTGAATGGAAATTCTGGAGAATGACATTCATAAGGATCTTTCCATAGGATCCTCCAACGATAACACACTTGCCTCCCTTATTGAGAACTTTGCGGTAACGGAAAACGCTATGGTGGGATACGTTATCAATAATCAGATCGTAAGTTTCACCGAGCCTGGTGAAATCCTCTTTCCTGTAATCAACGACCCTGCAACCCATCTCCTTGAGTTTCTCCAGCTTTTTACCACTGTCCACACAAGTCACATCTACACCTTCCCTGAGGGCGATCTGAAGCGCTATGGTGCCTACTCCGCCACCTGCCCCGTTAACCAGGAGTTTTTCTCCTCTTTTTGGCCAGCGTTTCATCATAGCCTGCCATGCGAGTACACCTGCCTGTGGAAGTGCGGCAGCCTGGAGGAAATCCATGGAATTGGGAATCATAGCCAGCTTTTCTGCATCGGCGCAGACCCATTCGGCCATTCCCCCCCAACTGCCTTCAGAGAGGTCCCCAAATACCCGGTCTCCGGGTTTCAGATCACTGACATCATCACCTGTTTTCTCCACAATTCCGGCAATATCACAGCCCAAAATCTTGATCTTCGGCCGTCTGATCGCCCCGGTAATCAAGCGGAGGAAAAAGGGTCGTCCATACAACATGTCAAAATCCCATGAATTGATACATGTGGCCTGCGTGCGGATCAATACTTCACCGTCCTGCGGAACCGGTCGGGGAACTTCCTGAATTACAATCTTTTCAGGACCTCCATATTCACTATAAACCGCGGCTTTCATGGAATATGGATTACGATATGGCCTTTTTTAGCCCCGGTATCCACGTAGCGGTGAGCTTCGACAATTTCATCAAGCGGGAAGCTCTTGTCAATAAAGGTCACCAACTTACCATCCCGCATGAGCTCCGTAAGATGCTGAAGGTCTTCCTTGCGGTAAGGTGCAATACCTGTAGTAATTTTTTTTGTACCCATAAGGGAATGAAATAATTTCAGCCACAGAATTGACATCATAGGGTTTGCATAGAGTACTTTCCCCCGTTTTTTTAATGCGCGGACCGCCCGTCTAAATCGCTTTTTGCTCCATACATCGAAGACCAGGTCATATTTAGCATCACTTTTCCAATAACTCTCCTCAGTGTAGTCAACTACATGGTCAGCTCCCAGGCCCCGGAGCATTTCAAGCTTTTCACCGCTATCCACTGCCGTGACCTCGGCACCTTTATGTTTGGCCAATTGTAAAGCAAAAGATCCGATACTTCCGCCGGCTCCATTGATTAGCAGGGTTTGGCCCTGTTGAATATCGAGTTTGTCTATAAAGTAAATCGCATTGATTCCCCCGGCCGGAAGGGTAGTTGCCTGCTCATAAGAGATGGAATCCGGCAATTTTACCAGAACGGAAGAACCTGAAAAAACCCGGTATTCTGCATGACAACCAAATCCCTGGTCCGAGGGGCCGGCCACGCGATCCCCTATTCTATAATTCTCTACATTTTCACCAACTTCAACTACCTCTCCCGACATTTCCTGCCCAAGTATTGAAGCTTTTTTCCTGGGTTTGAATAAACCCATATACAAACGCAAGGGCAACCAGACCCACCACGCTAGGTCAAACCTCCTCAATTCAGAATCCCCCATCGTAATGGTTGAGGCGTGAATCTTCACAAGAATCTCATTTCTCTTCGGTTTGGGCATTGGAACCTCCTCAATGCCGATCACTTCAGGTGGGCCATAGTTATGTAAGATGGCAGCCTTCATGGATTAGTTTTCCAGATAAAGTTTTTGAGAAAGATAATGCTTTTCAGGGGATACGGGGAAATGATACAGGATACGTTAGAAAGCATTTAATAATTACATAATTAATTAGGTAATTAATCACATAATTAACCATTAGATAATTACCTGATTATTGTATGCTGTGAGCCTGAAATTTTACTGAAGGGAGTGAACCTTAAAATTAAACATTGTAAAGCTAATTTCTGCAAAATATATAACTGATTTATATCAGTTTTTGGGAAGATTATAATGATGTTATTCAATACAGCCAAATAGTAATTTTACTAGTGCCAAATAGACACAAACCAAACAAAATAACCGATGAAAAACATAATTATAACTTTGACTTTAGTATTGACCGTTTTCTCCGGTTTTGCACAGGATAAACGGGATTTGCAGTATTTCAGGTCTAACGATCAGAATGGTCTGAATGTATTTGAGACATCTAAGGATAATAATGTAGAATTCGATGGTGTAAAAATCCGTGTAGGCGGTGATTTCGCACTTCAGTTCCAGGGAATAAGCCATGAAAATTCCTTCGCAGGAGAAACATTGGACGACCTTGGAAATAACTTTAACCTTCCTACCGCGAACCTCAACCTGGACGTCCAGTTGGAAGATGGTCTTCGCCTGCACATCAGGACTTATCTTTCTTCCAGACACCACGCTGAAGCATGGATAAAAGGTGGATTTATCCAAATGGATAAACTTGATTTTATCAGCGAAGGATTTCTTTCCAGCTTCATGGATATAGCCACGATTAAAATTGGTATGGACCAGTTCAATTATGGTGATGCACAATTCAGACGAACCGATAATGCCACAGCGATTTATAACCCTTTCGTAGGAAATTATATTATGGACGCCTTCAGTACTGAGCCATTCTTTGAACTCACTTTACAGCCTAGCGATTTCTTGTTAGTGGCAGGTGTTACCAATGGTCGATTGAATCAAAGACCTACCAAAGGAGACGACGGAATGGTCTTCTTCAGCAAGGTCGGATTTGACAAGCAGATTAATGA
>JAHEKQ010000105.1 GCA_024638265.1 Flammeovirgaceae bacterium | reverse complement strand
TAAATTGTGCACTAATAAAAGTTGTTACCATTGTCCATTCAAATTGTCCCGCCATGGCCAGACCAAGGGTCACTGCTGGATTTATATGTGCTCCACTATACGGGCCAGCCACTACTACACCCGTAAATACTCCCAGTCCCCATCCGATGGTAACTAATAGCCATCCTGAACCCTCTGCATAAGTTTTTTTCAGGCTATTGTTTGCGCAGACCCCTATTCCAAACACCATTAACGTAAAAGTGCCTAATATTTCAGCAAAGAATGGGGACATGGTTAACTGGCTGGTGATTGTGATAGCAAAATAAGATTATTCTGTCGTTTTGCCACAGCGCCTTGGAGAAATCACCTTGATGGTTCCGCAGTTATTTTCCCATTCAATCCCTGTGGTGTCATAGTAGGATTTCGATAGTTTCATCCTTATTTTCGGGTGCTATGGTACGCAAATCCGCTCTTAGAAATTCCGGGATTCCATTTGATAGCAGTATCCTCGAGGATCGTTGGGTAAACAAAAGTGCCGTGGAACGCAGGGCGGGCACGCTGGGCAAAAGACGGTCGGTGAAAAAGGAATACCAGGCCGCCTGGTTACTGCGTGCCGTTACCATGATTGACCTGACAACGCTTTCCGGCGATGATACCGAGGGCAACGTAATTAGACTCTGTGCCAAGGCAAAAAAACCCGTACGAAGCGATATTCTTGAGCAAATGGGATTTGATTCGCTTACGGTTGGGGCTGTCTGTGTCTACCACAACAGGATCAGTACGGCTGTAGAGGCACTGAACGGTACAGGTATACCTGTGGCGGCAGTATCAACCGGGTTTCCGGCAGGACAAATCGCTCACCGTGATAAACTGGCTGAGATAAAGAAATCAGTTAGAGCGGGTGCGAACGAAATTGATATTGTGATCAGTCGGGATAAAGTGCTGAGGGGAAATTGGAGGGGATTGTACGATGAAATATGTGCTTTCAGGGAAGCTTGTGGAGAATCCCATTTAAAAACTATATTGGCTACCGGTGAACTGGGCAACCTGGAGAATGTGATCAGGGCCAGTTGGGTATGTATGATGGGGGGAGCTGACTTCATAAAGACCAGTACCGGAAAAGAAAGCGTAAATGCGACATTGCCGGTAAGCCTGGTGATGGTAAGAGCCATTCGTGAATACCTGGAAATGACGGGTTTCAGGGTGGGTTTCAAGCCGGCAGGAGGTATCAGGACCGCGAGGCAGGCTCTTGACTGGATGATATTGATGAAGGAAGAGGTGGGAGATGAATGGCTTAGTGCAGAACTGTTCCGGTTTGGTGCCAGCGGCCTGCTGGGAGATATTGAAAGACAGCTGGAGCACTTCGCGACGGGGAATTATTCAGCAATACACAGACATCCGATGGCATAATGAGTACTACTGTAAAAAAAATTTACAAATCCCTCGAATATGGACCCGCTCCTGAAGATTCTTCGGAAGCATTGAAATGGTTGAAGGGCCATGGAAGTAAATTTAACCTGTTTATCGGGGGTAAATGGGTGAAACCCTCCCAGGGTGAATATTTTAAAACAATCAACCCTGCCAATGGCAAGTCAATTGCTAATATCTCACTGGCTAAAAAAAAGGATATCGATCGTGCAGTAAAAGCCGCTCAAAAGGCATCTCCCTACTGGTTGGCACTCTCCCCGCACAAGCGATCACGCTTGTTATATACTCTTGCCAGGCTAATCCAGAAAAATGCCAGGCTGCTCGCCGTACTGGAAACTCTCGACAATGGAAAGCCCATCAGGGAAACAAGGGATATAGATATACCTTTGGTAGCCCGGCATTTCTACCACCACGCCGGTTGGGCACAGTTGATGCATTCTGAGTTCAAAGGATACCAGGGACTGGGAGTGGTAGGCCAGATCATTCCATGGAATTTTCCGCTGTTGATGTTGTCTTGGAAGATAGCCCCTGCCTTGGCTGCCGGGAATACTGTGGTTCTCAAACCGGCAGAACAGACACCCTTGACCGCTTTGCTTTTCGCAGAATTATGTGAACAGGCTGGAATTCCGCCCGGGGTGGTCAATATTGTTACGGGAGATGGCAGGTCCGGTGAATTGATTGTCAATCATCCTAAAATCGCTAAAGTGGCATTCACCGGATCGACGGAAGTAGGAAGACTTATTCGCAAGGCCACAGCCGGCTCCCGCAAAAAGCTCAGCCTCGAATTAGGAGGTAAATCCCCATTCATAGTATTCGAGGATGCCGATCTCGATAGTGCCGTGGAGGGTATTGTGGATGCTATCTGGTTCAACCAGGGAGAAGTATGTTGTGCCGGATCAAGACTCCTGGTGCAAGAGAACATAGCAGACAAACTGATCCGAAAGATAAAAGACCGAATGTCCAAACTCAGGGTGGGAAATCCACTGGACAAATCGGTGGACCTGGGTGCGATCATATCAAAGACCCAGCTGAAAACGATTGGGAAACTCGTTGAAAAGGGAGAAAAGGAGGGAGGAATTGTATGGAAGCCCCCAATTGATATCCCTGCTACGGGTAACTACCTGGCCCCGATACTGTTTACCGGGGTAGCTCCCTCGGATACTATCTGCCAGGAGGAAATATTCGGGCCGGTACTGGTCTCAATGACCTTCAGGACCCATGATGAAGCAGTGAAACTGGCCAATAACACACGCTATGGGTTGGCGGCGAGTGTCTGGACGGAAAATATTGACCTTGCCCTGGATATTGCCCCGCGGGTCAAGGCTGGAACGGTGTGGATCAATTCTACTAATTCTTTTGATGCTGCCGCGGGATTCGGCGGTTACCGCGAGTCTGGATTTGGCAGGGAAGGAGGAAGAGAAGGAATGTATGAATACATGAAACTGGATCTGCCTATCCCGAAAATTCTTGACAGAAAGACTTCTGCTGCAACAACTCAAAAGGCCGGCAGTCCCATTGACAGGACTCCAAAGTTGTACATCGGGGGTAGCCAGGTAAGGCCGGATGGAGGATATTCATCGGTGATAATGGATCCTGTTGGTAAAAAAATAGGAGATGTGGGCAAGGGCAACCGGAAAGATATTCGAAATGCCGTCGAAGCTGCTCACAAAGCGGGAGCCTGGGCATCTATGACAGGTCATCAACGCGCACAAATACTCTATTTCATCGCTGAAAATCTGTCGGCAAGGCATGATGAATTTTCAATTCGACTCATCGAGCAGTTACACATTTCAAATTCGGCCGCCAGGAAAGAGGTCGACTCTTCGATAGAAAGGATATTTCATTATGCTGCCTTAGCAGATAAATACGACGGGAAGGTGCACTCTACTGTGAAGCGGAATATCACCCTGGCGATGCCGGAACCCGTTGGCGTAATCGGTGTGGCCTGTCCGGATTCTTATCCATTGCTTGGTTTTTTATCTGTAATCCTCCCCCTCATTGCTATGGGAAATACTGTGGTGGCCATCCCCTCAATGATAGCCCCCTTCTCGGCGACCGACTTCTACCAGGTCATCGACACCTCCGATCTTCCCGGTGGAGTGGTGAACATCGTAACTGGAGACCGGGAGGAACTCGCATCGGTATTGGCAAGCCATATGGATGTGGATGGAGTATGGTACTTCGGAAGTGAAAAAGGCAGTCAATCAGTAGAAGCACTTTCAATTTCCAATATGAAAAGGACCTGGGTAAATTATGGAGAGCCACGGAATTGGGAAAACCCCGAATCCGGAAGTGGTGAAGAGTTCCTGAAACAAGCGACACAAATCAAGAATATCTGGATACCCTATGGAGCCTAAGCTGAAAGTCTTTTTAGCACGGTTTCAATGAGATTATCCATGATATTCTGATGATTTCCGGCGTATTCCCCGATTTTTCTATTGGCCAAAATTGCACAGCAAGTGCAACAGCGGTGTCCAAGGATTTTCCCGAGGCCATAAAGTGCGGAAGTTTCCATCTCGTAATTCGTGATCTTGTGGCCATGATGATCAAATGACTGCAGTCTATCATTAATCCAGGGGTTAGCCAGATTAGCTCTTAGTTGTCGACCCTGTGGTCCATAAAATCCAGTGGCCGTAACTGTGATACCTTTCATCAGGTCTGTGCCCGCTATTCTCTCCAATAATACCTGGTCAGCCTTAACTACATATGGTTTGGGTAGCCCCCCAGGCAGACCCAGGTGTTCACTTACTTTTTCGGTCAAAGCAGTTTCCTCCATTGACAGTGAATGGTCATAGTAGTGGATCAATCCATCCAACCCCAATCCATATTCTGAAACCAGCAGGGTGCCCGTTGGGATTTCAGGCTGAAGGGCCCCTGAAGTTCCTATTCTCACAATATCTAATGACCTCTTTTGGTCATTCGATTCCCGTGTATCCAGGTTGATATTTACGAGGGCGTCCAATTCATTCATTACGATGTCAATATTGTCACTTCCGATTCCTGTAGACAGCACGGTAATGGGCAAGCCCTTGAATTCACCTACATGGGTCACGAACTCCCGGTTGGTGATCTTTGTATGTACGTTATCAAATCGCCTGGAAATCATTGAAACCCTCCCGGGATCACCCACCAGGATTACGGTATTTTGGATATGGTGCGGTTGCAGCATTAAATGATAAGTACTACCGTCCTCGTTGAGAATGAGTTCCGATTCGGAAAATGATTGCTTAGACATCAGGGAGATAATTAGGTCATTTATGAGTACTTAATCAACTGCGAATTACCTATTTTACTGAAAAAATACTTCGTTTATGAGTATTCATATAGGAGCAAAACCTGGAGAGGTAGCAGAATCTGTACTTCTGCCCGGTGACCCTGTGAGGGCAAAATTCATTGCTGATAATTTCCTTGAAGATGTTATCTGTTACAGTGAAGTCCGGGGGATGCTGGGATTTACCGGGGTGTACAAAGGTCAAAGAGTCTCAGTACAGGGTGCCGGGATGGGCTTACCCTCAAATGCCATCTATCTCCGGGAATTAATTGATGAATATGGTGTAAAGAATGTAATCAGGGTTGGCACTTGTGGTGCCATTACAGATAAATTATCGCTGGGGACTGTGATCTTGCCAATGGGGGCTTCCACTGATTCAAACATCAACAGGACTACCTTCGGCGGTTTAGATTTTGCTCCGGTGGCTGATTTTGATCTCCTTTCAAAGGCCAAAATGGTCGCCCTGGAATCCTCCATCAAAGTCCATATCGGGGGTATTTTCAGTACGGATATCTACTACAATGAAAACCTGGAGAGGTGGAAGGTCTGGGAAGAGCACGGTGTATTGGCCACTGAAATGGAATCATCTGTCATTTTTACCTACGCGGCCCGGGCTGGAATCCGTGCGATGTCTGTTCTTTCGGTTAGCGATATAATACCATCCGGCCTCCACCAGGACCCGGAGGACTTGGAGCAATCCATAAGGAATTGCAGCCTGCTTGCGCTTGAAACCGTTTGCAGAGTGAACAGCAGCAAGTAGAAGGGGTTGAGCTGAATACTTCGCGATAGTGCTATGCTCCCATTACCACCGAACTTAATTTAATACCCTTCAAGCACCTTCAGTTCTACACTGCCTGAAGGCATCTCAGCTAATATGGGCATGGCTTCACCAATTAGAGACTTTACGGCTTCACTTTTGAGCGAGGCATCATGGCTTTCCTTGTCTTCCCATACCTCGGTGATCCATACTAAATCGGGATTTTCCGAATCGGTGCTTACCATATACAGGAGGCAGCCATCCATTCCACGTACCAGTTGTGAAGCCCTGATGAGTATTTCTGCCAATTTGCCGCCATTCCCATTGGTCGCTTCGAGTTTACCGTTCAATCCGTATTTCATAGAGTTTTTGTTTGTTTCAGCACCCTCCCAGGGGTACCATTTTACCTTCGGCAAGATTTTCTTCAATGGTTTTGGCAGTTTTCGTGATGGCTAATCCGCCAAATCCTGTACAGCGCAAAGACGCATCCATAGCATTTCCCACGCTGTTCATAGCTCCGATCACTTCATCCAGGGGAATTACCTGGTCGTAATCTGCCAGGGCCATGTTGGTACAGGACAAGGCATTGCCTGCCGCCATGATATTTTTACCAAGGCAGGGAGCTTCCACCCGGTTGGCAACGGGATCACAAACAATCCCCAGTGAATTCTGTAGTGCAATGGATGAGGCGGTCAGTGACTGCTCTAGTGTACCACCGGCGAGGTGTACTAATCCGGCAGCTGCCATGGTTCCACCTGCACCGGTTTCGGCCTGGCAACCACCTACCTCCGCTGCAAAAGTGGCATGAGCAGAAATGAATACTCCAATCATAGCAGAAGCCAATAGTGCTTTTATCAGTTCCTCCCTTGATTTACCCAAATAGTCGACCGCACCTATAAGTGCTCCCGGCAGGGTACCGCAGGATCCGGCCGTGGGTGCTGCAACGATCACACCCATGGAAGATTTGACTTCCATCATCGCTGAGACATACATTATGATCTGGTTCAGAAGATCACCTGCCAGTAATCCACCAGATTCCATTTTAGCTTTGAATTGAACCGACTGAGCACCGAGTATTCGATCCTCGAATTCAGTTCCTTCCAGACCCTGGCTGATCGAATCTCTCATTATATCGGCGATGGATCCCATGAGTTGATGAACATCCTTTGCACTGATTCCCCCTCTCTCCATTTCATATTGAACGGCCAGTTCCCACAGGGAGAGATCCTTTCCACGGTTAAATTCCAGCATCTCCGCTACAGTAATAAATGGTACCGATAAGTCCTTTCTTGAGAGGACAGGCACAACCGGTTCCAGCCATTTCACCTTGTTTGTATCCTCCATATCCAGCAATTGCCTGATGATTTCGTCAGGAAGTCTGATCGTGGATTTTATTTCGATGAATGTCTCAGAGCCAACACAGGTTATGTATGATTCAATCTCTGAAATATTACTGAGAAACTCCTGAGCCAATGATGGTTGAGAGCTATAAACCAGGTATTCATGGAAATCACCTTCCATATGAACTTTACACCCGTCAATCGAGATTACTTCTATCATTCCACCCCCGGTGGAAAGGGTGATCACTTGGTGAGACTCGCGGGTGTTCCAAAGAGTGATTTGGTAGGTATTGGGATGTGTGGCTCCAATATCCCTGATTTGAATATCCACCTCGATCCCCGAAGCGGCCAGATGTTTTTCAGCATCCACCAGCCTTTCATCATGTGCTTCCCAACCGAGAAATCCTCCGAAGAGACCCATATCAGAACCCTGACCGTCATGAGTCGTGGCCAGGGATCCGTTGGGGTCGAATTCAATCAGCACACGTGTGATCTCTCCATCCATTAGGTCCCTGCACAACCTGCCAATGCGTAAAGAGGCCGCGCAGTGTGAACTGGAAGGTCCCCGCATTACCGGTCCGATTACTTCATTGAAAATACTGGGCACTTTCATATTTGTCACCTTGCTAACGTAAGATGATTGTTGAAAGTACAAAAATTACCTGTTTTCAGCTAGTAACAGCCATCCAGCATTTCGACAGTCTCTACGAGGTTATCCATGTCGAGAAATTCTTTCTGTTCACCCTTTTCCATGGTGAGGTAGGTAAAGCAACCCATTAGAACAGGTTCCATAATGTCTTTATAATCTTGTTTATAGAGGATCGTTTTACTGTTGTCCTTCTTGTTGACCAGTATCCACTCGTCGTAGAAGATCTTTAAATCGGATTGGTTGATCTCCCTTCTGCTGAGTTCAAGCTGAACTGAGCCCGCCATGGCTGCATATCTCTTTTTTATCTCATCAGGTACATTACTGTATTGATCGTCTTCGCTGAGGGCAAAGATATAGTCGCGTAGCAGCGTTAGGCTGTCTGTCGATAGTGCCCTGATTTGCTGCATATTCTCTTTACCCATCTCATCATCGCCGGAAGCGGATTTAGCCAATTCCGTAGATGCTGCAGAAGCGGCCATGCTGGCTGCACTCTTAGCTCTTTTGGTAGCTCCCTCATTGACTGTCGTTGGATAAGGATTGTGATAAAGCATGAAGGTTCCTCCATCGAATTCCTTAGCTACAAAGGCCTTTTTTACTTTCATGTGCTCAACGGGAACGCCATTCATTTCCTGAGTAAAACCGGTGATCTCATCCGCACTGTAACTCGAAATCGTTCCGCTTTCATCTTTGAAATTGATGGTAGTGGCATAGAACTTCCTTTTTATCTGGGCCACTTCTCCATTTTTAATGGATCCGTCCGCCAGGGTTATAGTCCCAGCAGAAAATACCCTCGTGACATCCTTATCGGCCTTGGGAGTATCGTCAGGATTGTCGGATAAAAACCCATTCCCGAATGGTGCATAATTAATGGTCTGACCAGCAACAGTTTGAGTCACGGCACTTACCTCTGAGAAGGATCGCAACACATCGTTTCTATTTTCAGTAAAAAGGACTCCGGAATATACTCTTCCGGAAGGGGTCATTTCTTCCTTGGCAAATCCAATAAAACCATTCTTAACCCCTGTAGAAGTAGTAATGGTTCCACCATAGAAGTTCTTCCCTGTTTGTCGGTAGGTCTTCTTTCCGTCCTTGGTAAGTTCATCGATGGTCAGTAGAAGTCCATACTTTGCCACTTCCCATGTTTTAAGTTTTTCCTTTCCATTGGAGGTTTTGATCTCAAATTCGTTGAGATTATCGTTTGCCTTTTTAAGCTGTAAATCACCCTCAAGTAATGTTCCGTTGGTCATCACAATATACCCCTGCCTGGGCTTGGTATTATGCTTTGGAGTACCATTGACTTCTCCAATATATCTCCATTGATACATCTCCTCATCACTTTCATTGATTGGACCCACACTCTTTGTAGCAGTTGTTCCATTATTGCTTTGCACTACCGGGGCCACTTCAACATTTAATCCATAGCTGTTCAGTGCGGCCACAGGCAGTTCAAATTCATTGCCCTCCCCAATG
>JAHEKQ010000104.1 GCA_024638265.1 Flammeovirgaceae bacterium | reverse complement strand
TTGAAAGTTAACGTCCCCCTGAGTAATCGGTCCTCTGACATCAAAATTAATATCTCCGGTCTCAAATATATAGATCGCATATCCCCTTCCGGGATTTGATGAAGTTGTCATCAATTCCTGGTTATCATTAATCGGGTAAAAGACCCACCTGGTGTCAAGGTCTATTGCTGCTTTTGAATTATCATAATAGGCCAACGAACCAGAAGCTCTAGAGGGTATGCCTCCCTGCCCATTGCTGCTCCCGGAAAAATTGCCGGAAATTGGTAACTCAGCCTGGATATCAAAAACTGGAACATTCAGAGCGGGTAATGAAATATATCTCCACCTTGGCGTTCCAAAATCGGGGTAATATTCCTCTATTGTAACCTTCCCCATTACGGATGCCCCATTGGGGATGGGGCCTATAACACCCTCCCCGCTTACGTCTTTTTTTAAAGTCAGGATCCTATTGTCTCCCAATCCATCAGCATCAAACTGAGTAGAAGAGAGAATGCTAAGTACCCCGTATAAATCAGTGTCTGACTCAATGGAGACAGCCCCACCAGTTTTGTTGATCACCAGGTCATTGATCACCGGGAAACCTGCTATTTGCTGATCATTTGATCCGCTAAAAACAAGCTTTTCCTGACCGTATAAAAACTCGCCATTAATTATCCAGTCGCCTATTAATTGGAGTTCCGGTTCTCCTGAAAACTGTAGCGTTGAGTTTACTGTTACGTCGCCATTCAAAACGATATCGCCACTGATGGTTTTTATGCCCTTCCCGTTTACTTCCAGTGGACCTAGCGTGCTACCATTGGCATTGATATCCTGATTTGCCCCGTCAAGAATGAAATTGCCTTTAGTCTGATCAATATCACCAGTGACGTCCAGGTCACCTCCAAGGTGGATATTATTATTTGTGATAAGACTTGAACTAACCAGGAGTTTTCCATCCACATCTAAATCACCAAGAGGGCTTTTCTCTCCTGTTCCTGAAATAGACAAATTATAATAAGATGATACAGGTGAAATGATATCCTGGTCCTCACCAAGGTATTCTACAAGGTTATTTTCATAGGAAGCTTCCAGATTTAAGTCTTCATCAACTTTATCGCCTAAGTACAGAGATGATCCAGAATAATTATTAAAGATATTATCGACTGGAGAAGCATTTTTTATCTCAGAGCTAACTTCAAAGGATCCATAATTATCTACAGAAAACCCTTCTGCATTATTCATGTCAATTATGTTGGCTGTAAATACTCCGGTAGCTCCATTGACTATGGAGTTGCTTTCAAACTGGTCACTTCCTACCTTTAAATCATTGACAATAGTCAATTTCCCATTGTTTATCAGAGTATTGGGAAAATAATCCATCAACAACTTATTCATGGTGAGATTTCCATTATTTATAAAACTGACATCGGAAGATTGATCTGAATATTCCAGAACCTTTCCTATTTCCATGTCACCGGTAAGATCGTTTACTATCTTCGAATTACTTCCTGACATAATAAAATCGGCCATAATGGAAAGTTTACCACTGCCGGATAAATCCAGGTCTCCATTCGTTCGGAATTCTCCCACCGATACACCAACGGATGCATCTTGAATTATTAAATCCCCACTACCTAAAAACTCAATTGCCGAATTTTTCTGATCGTTCCCATCTATGGATGCCTGATCTTCCACTGTAACCGTAGAACCGGAAAGTACAGATAACACCTTGCCCCCACCGACCCATTGGATTTTGCCACCCGACTCTACCTTTATACTTGGCACTTTATAACTGTTATCAATAGAAATAATGCTCCCATCGGTAATTATAGCTGGATTTAGTACGCTTGGGACACATGAGCAGGGTGACCCTCCCCTCGAATATGACCAGTTTTGATCGTCGCCCCATGTGCTTGACCCAAGGGAGTAAACATTGGAATGGGTTGCTATTGACACATCATCAAAAATCCATATCTCTTTATCATCGTTGTTTGATAAACGGATAATAATTTGAATTGTATTGCCATTAATACCCGAATAGGAGTAAGACCCAGTAGTATTTCGAGGTAAATTTCCATTAATATCTACAAATGCTTCCTCCGGACCATTATCCAAGATGTAATATGCTCTAAAATAATCGTCCTTCTCCATGTTATTCTCCTGGGCTATTGTCATGGAAATAGTAACGTCAGATAGGGAAGAAATTGAAATTTCTTGAGAGGTCCACTCTACTTCACCAAAAGTCGCTTTCCCTGCCATTTGAGCATCTAGCACTTTAAAGTAGCTTTTGCCGGCAAAATTGGATTTGCTGATATCTATTGACCAGACGCTTGGTGGATTTGGATCATTAGTGGTTCCGTCAGCAACATCAAAATTTTCATTCCAGGCAGCTGATTGAGCAGTGACTATTGTAATGCTGGATAAAATGAGGACCAGAATGGAGACAAAATAGAAAATAGATTTCACCTACCTTTGAAAGTATTATACTGAGAAAGGAATATACCTTGAAAAAAAATTTAATCTAAAAGTAATAATAATATTACTGATTAGACAATGTTGATATTCTGGATTCTACTCCAGGTAATAGAGATAGATGGATTTATTGTTTGATAAAATGCAGGCTGGTAGTGCCACTTTCACCAATAAATTGGACTATGTATGATCCCGGTTCTAGATTGGCTACTGGAATTCTTTCAAGACTATTCCTTACCTCTGCCGTCGATATTACTGAGCCCCGTAAGTCAACCACTCTCATCTGAACATACTGATCAGGATTATCAATACCGATGTATAACATTTCCCTGACGGGATTGGGAAAAACAGACAAGGTCGATACCGGATTGTCCAAATTTACGCTTAGCACCTCTGATTTTTTTTCACATCCATTGGGAGCTGTATATGAAGCAGAATATTGCCCACTGAGATCTTCAAGAATGAGGTTGGAAAAGCCTGATGATTCGATTTTTTTTTCATTTCTGTACCAGGTAAGTTCATGATCGACATCGGCAGTTAACATCTGCATCCTAGAATCCAGGGAAATCACGGGGGTTTCATAAAGTTCGATATAAAGTTCCTGCTCAATTGATAATCCGCAAGCGGGATTCACGGTTTGAAGGATCAAATTGTTTTTACCATTTTGAAGATCACTTTCACTTACCGTAAGATCGGTGGAACTCCCTGTTGCTTTCATCTCGGAAATCAATTTGTTATTTTTTATAATTCTGTATTCAAAACCGCTCCTTGCATTACTGATATTGATCGTTGAAGTTGAACTTTCACAATTAGGGATAACATCATAAGTTGCTTCTTCGGGAGCTATTGAGTTAAATTGAAGTTCAAACCTTGCACTTCCATAGGAATCCTCATCGTTATTGATTTCAAAGGATACTTTGTCGACTTTATCCAGATTGTAGGATTCGCCTGCGAAATGATCTATTATCGCAATAGAATGGAGCTCATCCATAGACTCCCTGTTACTACAGTTTAGTGAATACTGACCAGGCTGAATATTGCTCAACTTAAGCCATATTGAGAAATCACAGGACAAATTATTCGTGGCATTAATTGCCAGGTTTTCACCCGTTTGAGACAGACTGGATAGATTGAAAATGGAATTATTATATTTCAAGGCATCCCTGGAATCCATCTCAGGATCAGAGTCTTCTGAGATTAGAATATAAGTCTTGTCTTCTCGCTTACCATCAGACAGGGTAAATTCCAGGTAGGCATCGGGCTTTTTCTCAACCCTCAAATGAGAACTATTTACGGTCGACTTCACGGTTTCATTCGCAACAAGGGTAACATTATCCTGGGATCCCTGGATCCAGAAAGATTGTCCCTTGGGAATTACCCCTGATCCTAAACTTCCGAATGATCCGTTCCATATCAAATACTGATCAAACGACCTGACATATATTGTATTTCCCTGGATACCCGACTTTGTCCATCCCGGGGAGTCCCAATCGATAGGTGCCGGATATGGATTACCTATCAGGTTCCACCTCTCATTGAATCCAGATGGTTGGAAATCTATTGAACCTTGATTGAGTTGGCCACGAGTATCGTAAAATGTCTCCCCAGTTTCAAAGATATAGATGGCATATCCCCGCCCAGGGTATAGTGCACTAGTCAGGACTTCTGTATTATCCTGCAACGGGAAAAATACCCATCGAGTATCCAGGTCAGGGGCTAAAGCATTATTATCATAGTAGGCAAGACTTCCCGTAGCTCCCAATGGTATTCCGTCGAGACCGTTGCTACTCCCTGTAAAATTTCCTGAAACAGGAATTTCATTCTGAATATCTGCAACTGTTGCTCCTGTTACAGGTAATGAAATATATCTCCACCTGGCAGACCCAAAATCAGAATAATATTCCTCCGCTGTAACATCTCCAGTAATTAAAGCGCCTGCCGGAAGTTGATCAACTATTGCCCGTCCAGACGCATTGGCTCTCAAAGTAAACACCTGGTTATTGGCAGTTCCATCTGCATCGAAGATGGTTGGTGTCAGAATCTGCAAGACACCATTTACCGAAGAGGTGGACTCGACTGATACAATCCCACCGGCTTTATTAACCGAAATATCCCAGAATTCGGTATTGCCGGATATCTCTTGTAAAATCGAACCTGAGAATTGGATTTCAGATGTGCCTGCTATAAAATTGCCATTATTTACCCAGTTTCCCTCCATAGACAGTGTAATATTCCCATTCATTACCAATTCGGAATTAATTGTCACATCGCCCTGAATTAACATGTCACCGTTTATTGCTTTGGATCCTGTTCCATTGACAATGAGTTGTGAAATAAATCCACTTCCCGGATTGATCTCCTGCATATCCCCGTCGAGAACAAATTGTCCCGATGACTGGGCCAAAGTACCTGGAGAGTTGCAATCACCCGCAAGATTTACATCTCCTGGACAACTTAGAGCTGAAGTGACATTCATGTCGCCATCGATGTTCAAGGCGGCTGGGGCAGTTTTTGTCCCGGAGCCAAGGATCCCAAGATTCCAATAGTCTGAAACCGAAGAAATCATATCCTGGTCAGTCCCTACATAGTTGAAAGTATTATCTCTTGCAGTGAGATCAATGGAAAGATCTGCATCATCTCCAGTTCCAGCATAATTCCAGGTCCCTCCCGTCTGGTTTATAAAGGTGTTTTCAGCCGGAACTGTTAAAAAGGTTCCCGTCATATTTACAGTTCCAGCATTAGAAAACTGAAATCCAGGTGCATTACTTAAATCAATACTATTAAGGCTGATCGTTGCAAAAGAGGAATTCGTTACACCATTATTGATATCGCTGGATTTAGAAATCAGGATATCATTTCCAACCGAAATTGTAGAATTATTATCTATCCTGCACCCTTCGCTGGTGAAGAAGAGATTACCGGCAATATTAAGAGGAGCATTGTTGAAAAAGACATTGTTGAAGCCCTCTGGCTCAAAGTGAACCCTGTCATTAACCGATATACCACCTTCTACTGAATTATATATAGAATTACCGGAGCCATTGATCAATAATTCATCATTAATATTTAAATCACCCGTTCCGCTGATATTTACACTGCCATAGGTTCTGAAGTCTTCCAGGAG
Organism: Flammeovirgaceae bacterium; assembly: GCA_024638265.1. Lineage (GTDB taxonomy): Bacteria > Bacteroidota > Bacteroidia > Cytophagales > Cyclobacteriaceae > JAHEKQ01. The sequence continues at coordinate 3,328 of JAHEKQ010000104.1, read as the reverse complement.
GACGGATCCGGTTGACTCGACATAGAATTCACCATTTCCCAGGAATTGAAGGAGTGCCGCCGTCTGTCCATTTCTATCAATAGAGCCACCTGATAGAACAACCAATGAACCTGAGTTGGAGATGTCCAAATTCGATCCGGTTACCCAGGTTAGTGATCCCGTGTTTTCGATGGTAAGACTGGGTATGGCAGTGTCTACATTTAGGTTTATACCGGTCCCTGATGTAATAGTTACCGGTGTATCCAGTGACGGAGTACAACCGCATGAAGGCCCAGACCGAGAATAGGACCAGTTTGAATTATCATTCCAATTACCATTACTAATAGAGTAAAGCGGACCGGGAACGGCCACTGTTATGTTATCAAGAATATATACTTCACCCCCTCCATCATTACGCACTTTCACTATTATTGAAATCGTCCCACCATTAAGGCCACTAACTGAAAGCTGTGTAGGTCCTCCATCAGAAATATTACCAGTTATATCTCCAAAGAGAGTCTCCGACCCTCCATCTAATATGTAATATGCCCGCACATAGTCTGCGGATGTTGGGTTTCCACTTTCAAAAACATCCAGCGATACGGTAAGATTTGTGAAAGATGATATGTTGATAGTTTCAGAGATCCAACGAACTTCCCCATCGAGATCTCTTCCCTCCATGCTACCATCTCGTACCTCGAAATAATCATTTTTCGAATTAAGATTTGCCTGGCTTACATCGATTGTCCATTGGCTCGGGGGAACATTATCGACAGTGGTTCCATTGGGCAGATTGAAATCCTCCTGCCAGATTAAATTTTGCGTAAAAGCAGGAAATACTGCAATTAACAAAAGCAATACCCCTACGTATCGAACCTTCTCTCTCAATCTTTCTTAACTAAAGCCCACAGAAAGCACTTATGTAAGTTAACTTGTAAATAAGTGCAAAATCTACTAAAAATCACTAATAAATACGTTTTGCAAGCAAAAAGTAACAACGGAATAGACAAACAAATGTACAAAAAAATACAAATATGAATAAAATCTTACATGAAGAATTGGTCAGAAGTTCCAACAAACAGTTTTACTTATTGCCGGGTATCAGAGAATTGTGTCGATTAGGTGGTAGAATAGGGTAGTTTATATATTTAAGGCAGAAATTCGCCCAAATTCTTATTCTATTTGTATATGATATCCCGACAAAAGCTTGCGGCAATTGTGTTCACCGACATCGTCGGCTATACGACACTTATGGGATCCGATGAGAAATCTGCCCTGGAAATCCTCAGGATAAGTCGACGTATCCATACAGAGGCTGTAGAGAAATATGGGGGTTCTTTACTCAAAGAAATGGGTGACGGAATGTTGATCCAGTTTCAAACCGCAGGGGACGCGGTAAATGCAGCGCTGGCCATCCAGGAAAAAGCACATTTAGATTTAGTGGCCAAGATCAGGATAGGGATTCATATCGGTGATATCACCATGGAAAATGATGATGTATTTGGAGATGGGGTAAACATTGCATCCAGGATCCAATCCATAGCAGATCCCGGGGGGATATATCTAAGTGAGTCGGTAAAACAAGCCATCAGGGCCAATCCAGATTATCAATATGCCCTGGTCAATAGGATTAGGTTGAAAAATGTGAGTGACCCCATTGATATTTACTACCTCAAAGGCGATTTCCTACCGGTGCCTTCCTCAAAGAAGATCAGGGAACTTGGAAGTAGCTCTCGGAAAAAATCTGGTGTTTCCTTATTGGTTGTAGTATTTCTTCTGGTCATTTTTCTGGGATGGTGGTTCAACTTTTATAAAGATAGCCAACTACCCTCCTTAGCTGTATTACCCGTCGCAAACCTTACCGGGAACCAGGAAAACGACATTTTCATGGCTGGATTTCACGGAGAACTCCGCAGTGAAATTGCCAAGCTAAAATCCATGAGGATCATATCGCGTACTTCTGCCGCCAGGTATAAGAACGCACAAATGACCTTGCCGGAAATCGGTCAGGAACTCGATATCAATTACATTCTGGAGACAGATGTCTATGAATATGCTGACAGTATAAAGATGCAGCTGAGGCTTATCAGTATATCTCCGGAAGAAGAAGAGATTTGGAGTTCCTCGTACCACATTCCTTCCTCTTATTTAATCCGGACTTTTGACCAGGTAGCATTGGCTATAGCCGAAGAAACCAATATTGAACTCAGCTCGAGTGAATTAGCATCATTGGACGAAAGTGCCCTCGTTGATCCGGAGGCCCAGGAAGCTTACCTCAAAGGGTTGGATTTTCTATATACCGGAACAAAACCGGCACTTGAAAAAGCCTATGAATTCTTCAGTAAAGCTGTTGAAATCGATGATAATTATGCCAAGGCTTATGTGGGACTCGCGCACTCCTGGGGATTCAGGGTTCAAATGGGTTTCATTTCTTATGAGCAAGCTTATCCCAGATTCGTGGCAGCCACCCAAAAGGCCAACGAATTGGATAGCACCATTATTGAAGCTTATTACAATGAAGCAATCAGTAGTGTATGGTCTTTCTGGGATTGGGGAAGAGCCGAGGTCGCATTCAAAAAAACCCTTGAAATGGATCCAACACATGCCGAAGCATTGGCCTACTATGCGCACTTTCTCAATATAATGGGCAGAATGGATGAATCAGAACAGCATATGCAAATAGCTCTAGAATACGAACCCTATAATACCTGGGTTCAGGCACTCTACGGTATGCATTTGAACCACACTCGACAGTTCAAAAAGGCAGAGGAAAGGCTTGGAGAAATTCTGAAAGACGAGTCCAATCCCCTCGCATCACCTGCATTATGGACCATATACCACAATACCGGGAACTATGATATGGCTATTAAAGCGGCACAGGAAGTGTACTCAGCAAAAAGGGAATATGAGGTTGTGGCAGAGCTCCTCACGGGATACCGGGATGGTGGCTACTCTGAAGCCATGGATAGAGTGGCTTCAAGATTCATTCAAAAAAAGGATAGCACATTCTTCCCGGCATGGCAAATTGCCACTTTATACACCAGGGCGGATAACCGTGAGCTCGCCCTGGATTGGCTCTGGAAAGCCTACGAAGAGCATGATGTAAATATGCCCTATATCAGCTGCGATCCGATATTCGACAAGATTTCGCAAGAAGAACGCTTTGTTGATTTACTCAACGCTATGAAGCTTCCTGTAGAATAGTCTTCGTTCGGTATTGTTGGTCACTCTCAATACTCACACTCACACTGCTCCGGGATTACCTCGCTGACGCTCGGTGATCCTTGGGGGGTCCTTGACAGAGAAGTAAAAGGGTCCTTATGGATATTTCAGCAACACTCAATACTCA
>JAHEKQ010000103.1:8244-8917 GCA_024638265.1 Flammeovirgaceae bacterium | reverse complement strand
TATCGTTCAGAATCCGGATTACGGAACCTGATTAGAATAAGCCAACCTTAAAAAAAAGAGCTAGCCGAGTGGTTTAGCTCTTTTTTTTAAGTCAAAAGTCAAAAGTCAAAAGTCAAAAGTTAAAAGTTAAGGAAGTTAATGAAGTAAAAGTGCAGAGTGCAGAGTGAAAAGTGTAAAAGTGGTAGGGCGAAGCGGGATGGACTGGCTCTTACGTTACTTCATGTCTTTGTGCCTGCCTGCCTCTGGCAGGTCTTTGTGGTATTCCCTGAAGAAGTAAAAAGGCAGAAGTTAAAAGTTAAAATTGAACAAATTCAGAATCGTTTCCCTGTGAATCACTGTGTCCACTGTTTCTCTGTGGTAAAATCTTAAGAAGTAAAAGTACAGAGTACAGAGTGTAAAGTGTAAATGTGGTAGGGCGAAGCGGGATGGACTGGCTCCAAGGTTACTTTGTGTCTTAGTGCCTGTCTGCCTGTGGCAGGTCTTTGTGGTAAATCCAATAAAAGTAAAAGTGCAGAGTACAGAGTGAAAAGTAAAGGCTTGTACCCATGACAACAAAAAAAAGGTGACCGAAACGATCACCTTCTTAGGTTTAGGTTTGAATGATATCAATAGAGATAATCTAATGCTGTTTTATCGTCAGCATTGAATGGCCTGTCAGGGGATGCCTGGCTAA
>JAHEKQ010000103.1:3019-8234 GCA_024638265.1 Flammeovirgaceae bacterium | reverse complement strand
CGTTGCCAACCAAAAAGGCGGAGTGGGAAAAACCACCACAACCGTTAATTTAGCTGCATTTATTGCGGCCAGAAAAGCCCGTGTCTTGATCATTGACGCCGACCCGCAGGCCAATGCAACTTCAAGCGTAGGCGTAGAACTGAATGATGGCGACTACTCACTTTATGACTCATTAATTGACAAAGTGCCCTTGAAAGCATCCAAGACTGATCCGATAAACTAGCACCAGTTGGGGTACCGGGTATATGGTTGGCACCTACACCCGCATCGCCTTCATTGCCACCACTTCCACAGGAAATAGCCCTGTTGAAATAGTCAGTATGACGGAATCCAATACAATGTCCAATCTCATGGGCAAGTATTGAAGCAATGCCATTTACTGAAATTCCGTAGGTAGATTGAAGTATTCCACTCATTCTTATTGACCCGTAAGGATCACCAGAATTGGTTGGAAATCCAGCGGAACCAAGTACACCACGTCGTTCATCTCTTTTTCCAAGTCGTGATATCACGATATCGGCGCCATTTTGAGTTTCACTCCGAGCAAAAGATATAGTTAAATTTTCGGAGTTAAACCTACTGATTGCCTCATTGAGAGCAGCATCATAGGTACTGGGGAATGCAGCTGCCGCTGAAGATCCACCGGGTTTGCCCCCGCCTTTTCCATTTCCATTTCCGCCACCACCGCCGCCGCCGCCGGATGTCTCTACTTCCATATAAATGGTGATCAATCTTCCTGAACCAGCATTCACAAGGTTGTCGGTAGAATACTGTTCATTAACAATAGATCCCGGCTTCATTCCGGCAAGCTGATTAACGGTCAGATTAATATCATTCTCGATCCATAGAGAACCGTCATCTCCTCTCCAAGCACCATCGGTACTGAACCCGGCGCCTTCAATGGCTGCCATTTCTTCTGAGCTCAGGTTATAAGGATCCGCACTCATCACCTCATCCTGAACACAGGAACTAAAGCCCCAGGCAGCTATTGTTAGAACAGCTACTGATTTAAAAACTCTCTTCATACGTAATTAAATTTTAGGTTAGACCCGTGAATATATATTTTTATTGTTTATTCAGAAAATTTATTGACGACTTATCCCATTGCCTCGAAATATATTCACCGGTTTACTGCTGCTACTTACAATGGTATTTATTCGGGAAGAACGGCAAATATCAGATGTTTATGGCGACCCCGGTTTTGCAGAAGAATCTTTCGTCAGTACTTTGGACCTTACCGTAAATCGCGTCAATCAGGCTAAAGTTCTCTACCCATTGCTCAGGGGTGACGGTATGGTGATATCGGTAAAAGAGAATCTTTTTGATCGCAATGACCTTGATATACGAGGCAGAACACTTGTTTCAGGTATGGAAAGTAACACTATGTCCCTGCATGCGACGGATATGGCTACCATAATTGGGGGAGCCGGTAATCGATCAGATAAAGGAAAAGGCGTGTTGCCCGCAGTGTTGTTAAGCTCGTCCAGCTTTAATAATCTTTTTGCCGATGAAATTTCATCCCTGTCCACATTGGGTGTTATCATACAAAATCATTCCTACGGTCTTGTCAACCCCGACAACCATTATTCTCAGGAGGCCATGTCTTATGATATTCAAATGCACCAAAACCCTGAACTCACCCATGTGATGAGTGCAGGTAACCTGGGTGAAACAACCTCCACTGATGGTAAATATGCAGGAGTAGAGGGGTATGCCAATATTTCAGGCAGCTTTAAAATGGCTAAAAATCCCATTTTGGTTGGAGCTATTAATGAAATGGGGGAAGTAGACCCCAGAAACTCAAGAGGTCCGGCGCATGATGGGCGCATAAAACCTGAGTTAGTGGCTTATGGAAAGGATGGAACTTCCGATGCTGCCGCCCTTGTATCCGGTGTTTCAGGAATGCTCCAGGTCGCAGCCATGACCTGGAATTCCTCATTCTTGTCTTCATCGATGATCAAGGCGCTCTTGATTGCGGGCAGCGATGATGTCGGTGAAGTAGGCCCGGATTTTATTACAGGATATGGAAGTGTCAATGCAGTTCGGTCAACCGAAATCCTGGAACAGGGAGATTGGATAAATGACATTATTCTGCCCGGTGAGTCTTTGAACTACCCACTCAATGTACCTCCGGGGATTGCCAAACTTCAAATTGCCTTGACCTGGACAGACCCATCGGGGCAGGAGGGTGCAGAAAAAGCTCTAATCAACGACCTGGACTTATCTCTGCTCGATCCCGCAATCAATACCATTCGACCATGGGTATTGAATCACTATCCAAATCGTGATTCCTTACTTAAAAGTGCTGTTCAGGGGATTGATACACTCAATAATTCGGAATTCATCACAATCAACAATCCCGTGGCAGGGAATTATTCCCTATCGTTGGATGCATCAGATGTTGCCGGATCGCAATCTTTCTCTATTGCTTATGCACTTATTCCCGCAATAGATTTCAAATGGACTTTTCCCCTGGAAGGTGACGCTTTCGAGGCGGGCTTATCTCAGATAATCCGGTGGGAATCCAACACAGGCAATGAGATTGATAAAATTGAATACCAAAAGGATGGTGGTGTCTGGGAAACTATTACCACAAACGTGCAGGGTAATTCAGGATTATTTCATTGGGAGCTACCCAATTTATCCGGATCATATAAACTGAGGGCTACTGTTAACTCTACCGATTATGAGAGTGGAACTTTCAGGATAAACAGGGGGACACCGCTTTTGGTGGAATATAATTGTCCGGGCGAAGCACTCATAAGTTGGCCCCAAAACCAGGGAGTAAGTAGTTATAAAGTGTTCAGGATGGGTGGACAATACCTTGAAGAAGTAGCCCAGGTTTCAGATACTTTTTTCACCATTTCATCATCGGGGGGTAATTCTGATTTTTATAGGGTATTTCCGGATTATAACGGACAAACAGGGTATGCTTCGCCCGGACTTGATTACACCCGCCAGGGGGTAAACTGCTACTACAAGTTAGCGAGAGCCGTAAATTATCAGAATGACCTAATTAGATCAGAAGTGACTTTGAGTACCACTCGATCAATTTCTTCCATAAAAATTGAAAGGAGCAGGGATGGCAATGAGTATTCAAATCTCGTGGATTTACCAGTATTTGAAGAAGTACTGCTTTACACATACGACGATCAGGAGCCTCTTGATGAATTTTCCTACTACAGGTTTACCATAATACTTGAATCCGGGGAAGAAATACCGGCCGGTGAATCCTTTGTATATATTCCATTTCCCGACACTTTTTTCGTCTATCCAAATCCATTGGATCCCGGAGGCTTTTTTACCCTCCTTACTCAACCCGATGGCCAAACCCTTAGAATGATCAACTCCATGGGGCACCTGATCAAAACATGGAAGGTAAACTCCGAATCTTCAGAATTTGATCTCCCATTTGTCGAGGCAGGGGTCTATCACCTCTACCTTGAAAACCAAAATGGAAAGGTGCTAAGAACTAAAATTCTTATTCGGTAGGTAGCCTCTTTCCTCTTGCCTCCTGCTTCATATCTCATCCCTCATACCACATCCTCCACTCACCAACCGACCAACTGACCAACCAACTATCCCACCCATTTACTATCTTACCAAAAATATCAACCCCATGAAAACCTACCTTATCCTGTTCATTTCACTGTTTCTGTTTAGTTGTAATTCTAACTCAGATGAAACCAATGTCTCCATCGAATGGGAGGGGAGGGAATACAACACAAGGATCATCAGGGACTCCTACGGTGTACCACATGTTATTGGTATAACCGATGCCGATGCCGTGTTCGGGATGCTCTATGCCCAATGCGAAGATGATTTCAACCGGGTTGAGATGAATTATATTAACGCCATGGGGAGGCTGTCCGAATACGAAGGTGAGGAACAGATCTGGAGGGATTTGAGAATGAAGATTTTCATCGATCCGTCCGAAATGAAGACTTTGTATGAGGAATCACCGGAGTGGCTTAAAACACTTATGATCGCTTTCGCCGATGGTGTGAATTATTACCTGGATACACACCCTGAAACAGTCCCCAAAGTGATCAACCGTTTTGAACCCTGGATGGCCCTAACATTTAGCGAGGGAAGTATAGGTGGGGATATAGAAAGGATCAATCTCAACCGTCTCAGGGATTTCTACGGTGGGAAGGAAGAACGTTCTATGGCTTTGATTCCCGATAACCCATGGATATCAGACGAAGAACCCAGGGGATCCAATGGCATCTCAATCTCACCGGAACTGACAGAGAATGGCAATTCCCTTTTTCTAATCAATCCACACACTACCTTCTTCTTTCGTTCAGAACAGCATGTGAAAAGTAAAGAAGGCCTGAATGCCTACGGGGCTGTTACATGGGGTCAGTTCTTTATCTACCAGGGTTTTAATGACAGGGTAGGGTGGATGCATACGTCAAGTAGAGCAGATGCCATTGACGAATACCTGGAAACCATTATCGAAAAGGATGGTGAATATTTCTACGTCCATGGAGAGGAAGAAAAACCCGTAGAGGAAAAAACTATTTCGGTTCCGTTCAAAATCGGAGACAAGATCGAAGCCCGTGAATTTACCGTTTACTATACCCATCATGGTCCGGTAATTCGCAAAACTGAAGACAAATGGGTGAGTATTGCCCTGATGCAACGACCGGTGGATGCCTATACACAATCCTACAGTAGGACAAAAGCCCGCAATTACGAGGAGTTCTATAAGAACATGGAGATCAGGACCAACAGCTCCAATAATACGGTTTATGCCGATGCTGATGGTACGATTGCTTACTTCCATGGCAATTATATTCCCAAAAGGAACACGGAATTCGATTGGCGCAGGCCGGTCGACGGCTCAATAGTTGAAACCGATTACCTTGGATTGCACACCTTAGAAGAAATGGTTATCATAAAAGACCCTTCCAACGGATGGATTCAAAACTGCAATTCCACTCCCTTTACCGCCGCAGGTGATCAGAGTCCTGACCCTTCCAGTTTTCCAGGTTACGTGGCACCCGACAGTGAGAATTTCAGGGGGATTCACGCGGTCAATGTATTATCAGGCAAGGCGGGTTGGACGATGGAAAAGCTAAGAAATGCCGCCTATGATTCTCATTTGCCGGGGCTCGAATTAATAACTCCTGCGCTAATAGAGGCTATCAAGGAGACCAAAGAAACGCGTTTGAGTGAAGTACTCGAATTACTTGATGGATACGATAAT
>JAHEKQ010000103.1:0-3009 GCA_024638265.1 Flammeovirgaceae bacterium | reverse complement strand
TCTCGTGACATTCTGGGGTAATGAAATGCTGAGACGATCCGGGGATTTCGAACTCAACACCAACCGCTATGAGTGGATTGCACGTGAATCACCGGTTGAACTCCGTATAGAAGCCATTAACCAGGTGTTGAACGAGCTGGAATCCGGCTTTGGAAGCTGGAAAGTCGGGTGGGGAGAGGTCAACAGGTACCAGAGAATTACCGGAGACATCATCCAGGACTTCAACGATGAAAAGCCGAGCCTGCCGGTGGGTTTTCACTCGGGAAGATGGGGATCACTTGCGTCTTTTGGGGCTAGAAAATATCCAGGAACCCACAAAATGTACGGAACCAGCGGAAACAGCTTTGTTGCTATTGTCGAATTTGGTGATCAGCTCAAGGCATGGAGTATCAGCACAGGAGGACAAAGCGGGGACCCATCTTTACCACATTTTGATGACCAGGCCCTGATGTATACAAAGGGAGAGTTTAAAGAAGTGAAATTCTACCCGGAAGATATTGAAGCTGATGCCGAAATATCATATCTACCGGGTCAATAAATGACACGATTCTTTCGCATTTACCTGGTACCGGGGTTTATTTTTCAATCCCTTATTATTGGCGGGGGATATGGTACGGGTCGCGAGATAGTGGAGTTCTTTCTTAACGAGGGCCCACTGGGAGGACTGCTGGCCATCGCGCTGACTACGGTCATATGGTGCTTTGTAATGGCCATTACCTTTGAGTGGGCACGGCTAAACCGAACATGGGAATACAAATCATTTATTGACAGGCTACTCGGTAAAGCCTGGATCGGTTATGAACTGTTCTATGTAATCAGCCTGGTTCTGATTATCAGCGTACTGGGTTCTGCTTCGGGGGAGATCACCCACAATATGTTGGATATCTCTCCATTTTATGGGATATTAATCATGATGGCTGGGGTGGGCTTACTTGCATATTTCGGGAGTAAACTCATCGAACGAGTTCTATCATTCTGGTCAATAGCACTATATCTCGTTTATGGGATTTTGGTAATTATGGCACTCGTTCAATTTTCCGGTGAGATCAGCCATTCCTTTAACCAAACTGGAAGCAACTCATGGTTTTCTGCGGGGGTTCGGTATTCTGCCTATAATATTGGCCTATTACCGGCGGTATTATTTGTTGCAAGAAGGTTTGAAAACAGGAGGGAGGCAATATTTTCGGGTATTGCCGGCGGTATGTTGGCAATCATTCCGGGATTACTGATATATTTTGCCCTCCTAAGCCAGTACCCGCAAATCCTTGAGAAAGCCATTCCAACTGAATACTTATTGGAACAGATGAATTTTCCCCTGCTTACCCTGGCTTTCCAATTGATTCTACTGGGGACTTTCATTGAAACCGGGGTCGGACTCATACACGGTTTCAATGAACGGATAAGTGAGGCTCTGAGAAAAAGACATCGCGTATTGACAAACCGTCATCGCCTGGTATTGGCGGTAGTTATCCTAATAACCGCCATCTTTCTCGCAGACAGTATCGGGATTGTAGATCTTATCGCACAGGGATATACTTTCCTGGCCTGGTTGGCATTACTGGTGTTCGTGATACCGATGCTGACAATAGGACTATTTAGGATAATGAAAGGCAGGTAGGTTAAAGCTGAACAATAAAACTTCTATTGCTGTTCAGAGAAAGTGAGTAACTTCGTATTATGGCCAAGAATCATATCAAGCATACACCGCTTGTTAAGCCCTCAGGAGGAAAGTTTCACTCGAATGAAATAGGTATTCTCGGGGCCCCGTGTTCCATAATCCAGGACCTTTCCACCCACATTGTTGAAGGGCTGGTTGATAGAAGGGTATCCTATATAGACGCAGACCATGGCCAGGATGAATCTACCCCTATATTTCATTCAGTCTACACCGACAAGATTTCCCATCACGCCCTGGAATTTTCGAATGGGCAAATTGATTACAGGTATAGGTCTATGTTCAGCGATTCTGAGGCGGTAATTATCAATGGAAATCACTTTTCCAGCGATAAGCAGGTAGTGGTCATTCACCCTGCAAAAGAAGATTCCCTAAGAAGAAAATTGGATCGACTTACAGATGTCAGATTATTCATACTGGCTGAAGGTGCAACCGGAGTTTTTCCGTTCATATTTGAACATTATCCTGAATACAGGCAAATACCGGTTCTGAACATCGGCAACCTTGAGGACATTCAGGCAAGATTTAAGGACGTTTTATTCGGGACAAAACCGGTAATCAAAGGTCTTGTCTTTGCCGGAGGCAAAAGTACGCGAATGGGTAAGGATAAGGGAAGTGTAGTTTATCATAAAAAGCCCCAAAGGGAACATATGGCGGATTTGCTGACTGCTGTTTGCGATGAAGTATTTATATCAGTCGCACCCGGCACCCGTATAGAAAGTTCCTATTCAACCATTGAAGACACGTTTATCGGTTTGGGGCCCTATGGAGGTATTCTTTCAGCCTTCAGAAATGATCCCAATGCCGCATGGTTCACTGTGGCATGTGACATTCCACTTCTGGGTACAGATGTACTTCAGCAGCTTTCAGATTCCAGGGATCCTTCAAAAATGGCTACTTGCTTTCACAATCCGGAAACTGATTTTCCTGAACCCCTGATTACCATATGGGAACCTAGAGCTTACCATGAACTGCTTTACTTTTTGAGTACGGGTTACAGCTGCCCGAGAAAAGCGCTGATAAATAGTGACATTAAGGAAATCAAGGTTAAAGACCCAAAGGTTTTGATGAATGCCAATACCCCGGAAGAATTGGAAGAATTAATGGGCCTCATCAATTCCTGAAGAAGATTACAGGGTATGCCTCACCTGCCACGTAGGTGTCCTTTCCCCTGGGTAGCTGGATAAAAGCATCTGCATCCACCAGGTTGGCAAAATCTCCCGAACCATGGCCAAAAATAGGTTTAGCCAGGATATCTCCAGATTCGCTATAGCCGATTTTCACTTCCAGGAAATAGGTTAAATCAGGTTTGAAGTTTACATCCTCCATAAGAA
>JAHEKQ010000102.1 GCA_024638265.1 Flammeovirgaceae bacterium | reverse complement strand
GAATTCGGTACTTTTTTTGATATAAGCTTTTTATAAATTTTATTTGACTTTTAACAACCATTCAAATAATGTATTTTTGGCTTCTATGAAGACCCTTCGGAGTTATGAAAAGAATATTGCAAAAATAGGTTTATTCTTGCTTATTGTAGCATTCTCTTCCTGTAATACATTAAAAAGGGTAGAAGATGATGAACTTTTATTAACTAAAAATACCATCTTCGTAAACAGCGAAAAAATAAAGAGTGAAGATATTCAGAGTCTTGTCTTGCAGAAACCTAATAGTACTTTATTAGGCTATCCTTTAAGGCTCAACCTTTATAATTTAGCGAAAAAAGATCCCGATTCTTCTTTCCAGGCATGGCTTTATAGAAAAGAAAACAGAGAGCAAAGACTTGTTAATATATTATCTCAGAAACAAGTTAACAGATTAGGTGAGTCCTTTTTGGTAAAAGGGTATAGTGATTGGCTTAAAAAGATTGGTGAACCCCCTTCCATTGTAGACACCTTAAGAACTCAGAAATCGCTGGAACGATTGAGCATCTATTATGGAAGCAAGGGGTATTTTAACAACACCACATCTTATGAAATAGATAGTACTAAAAGAAAGCAGAGAGCTGAAATAAATTATAAGATAGCCCTTGGAAAACCATTTATAGTTGATTCGATTTCCCGAAAAATAAGCTCTCAGGCCATAGATTCTATCTACATTCTAAATGAGGATAAATCCTTAGTAAAAAATAGTAAGCAGTTTGATCTTGCAGATTTTAATAATGAGCGAAAAAGACTTTCAGAACTTTTTAGAAATACCGGGGTATATAATTTCCAGGAAAGTTCCATAGCCTATAATATTCTAAGAGATACTATGAGGGCTAACGATGACCAGAAAATGAGCGTAGAACTTAACATTGGTAATCTTAGAAAAAGAGGGGATAGCATTATTACTACTTCAGAATATAAAGTCTTTCGCTTAGACAAAATCAACATTTATCCAGATTATGGTTTTAATGAGGACGAGTCCAGTTTAAAATCAATTGAATATGATAATTACACCATTTTTTATAAAGATAAACTCCGTTATAAACCTAAGGCATTAGCTGATGCTATATTTCTGGAAAAGGATAGTCTTTATAGAGACATTGATAAAATTCGTTCTTATAGAAGAATTACCAATTTAAATACATTTAAATATCCGAATATACTTTTTACGGAGGATAGTACACAATCAAAACTTACCGCAGACATTTTTTTAGCAACAAGACCAAAATTCTCATGGGCTTTTGATTTTGACATTACTCACTCTAATATTAGATCATTGGGCATCGGTTTTAGTACTGCCCTTATATCACGAAACATTTTTCGCGGTGCAGAAACTTTGAGTTTATCAGTTGGGGGTACTTTTGGTTTGTTAAGTGATGAAACTGCTACTGAGAATTTCTTTTCAGAAGTAGGGGCTGATGTCAACATAACTTTCCCGCGAATCTGGTTTCCATTTTTTAACTGGAAAAAGATAATTCCATACTATAAACTTCCACAGTCCAGAATTTCAATAGGCACAAGTTTTCAGAAAAATATTGGCTTGGACAAACAGACTTTTAATACCATATTAGGATATAACTGGACTACGGATAATTTTAATAAAAATAACGTAGAATTATTGAACATTCAATTTGTTAATAATCTTAACCCTGATCGTTTTTATAATGTATATCAAAGCACCTTTGCAAGGTTAAATAATATTGCTGTTGATTACGTGGATGAGCCCGCTTTACAGGAATTTTATGTCATGCCCGAAGGTCCAGAAGGGCCCAGATTGATTATTCCTGAGGGCACTACAGGTTTTACTAATGCCATTTTGAATATTGATGTACCTTCTACTCCCGTGGATTTCGACGATGTGGCCAGTATAGAAGAACGAAGAATTAGGTTGACGGAAAACAATCTTATTTTTGCCAGCAACTATACTTTTAATAAAAATAACAGGACTAATATTAGTGATGACAATTTTTATTCTTTCCGGTTTAAAGTTGAAAGCGCAGGAGTACTGTTATCGGGTATTTCCAATATTATAGAATTTGATAAAAATGAAAATGGGGATCGCACCGTCTTTGGGGTTCCTTTTTCACAGTACATAAAAACAGAATTTGATTACATAAAACATTGGGATCTATCCAGATCCAACGTGCTTGCCTTCAGAAGCTTTTTTGGCATAGCCATACCCTATGGAAACTCTAACAGTGTACCTTTTGTTCGCAGTTATTTTGGGGGCGGGTCTAATGATAACAGAGCTTGGTTTCCATATTCCCTTGGGCCGGGTTCTACGGATAATATAAATGATTTTAATGAAGCCAATATGAAAATAGCGCTTAATCTGGAATATCGGTTTCCTATAGTTGGAAATTTTAAAGGTGCTATTTTTGCTGATGCCGGTAACATTTGGAATGTTTGGGATAATGTAGAAGACACCGACGCGGTGTTTAAGGGCTTTGAATCCTTATCTGAAATAGCTTTGGGCACTGGAATGGGGATCAGATACGACTTCACCTACTTTGTATTCCGACTAGATATGGGTTTTAAAACCCATAATCCGGCAGAATTACCGGGACAAAGATGGTTTAGAGATTATAATTTGGCAAACGCAGTATTGCAAATTGGTATAAACTATCCTTTTTAGGCCTTTAATTATTTTACTACATTTGCCACATCTCATAAAAACTAACAGACCATAAAATTATGTCGCATTCAATAAAACCAGGAGTTGCTACAGGTGACCAAGTTCAACATATTTTTAATTATGCCAAGGAGAACGGATTTGCTCTTCCTGCGGTTAATGTAACAGGATCGGACACGATCAATGGAGTCCTGGAAACTGCTGCAGAATTAAACTCACCGGTGATTATACAATTTTCGAATGGTGGAGCGCAATTTAATGCAGGAAAAGGATTATCCAATGAAGGGCAGCTAGCCGCCATACAAGGAGCTGTTGCTGGGGCAAAACATATACATCAGTTAGCTGAGGCTTATGGTGCTACGGTTATTCTTCATACAGATCATTGTGCTAAAAAGTTATTGCCATGGATAGATGGACTCCTTGACGCAAGTGAAAAACACTATAAAGAGACAGGAAAATCACTCTATAGTTCTCATATGATAGATTTATCTGAAGAGCCTATTGAGGAAAATATTGCCATTTGCAAAAGTTATCTGGAAAGAATGAGCAAAATGGAAATGACTCTGGAAATTGAATTAGGAATAACCGGAGGTGAGGAAGATGGCGTAGATAATACAGACGTTGATGATTCCAAATTATATACTCAACCAGAAGAAGTGGCTTATGCATATGAAGAATTATCCAAAATAAGCCCAAGATTCACGATAGCTGCGGCATTTGGAAACGTGCATGGTGTTTACAAACCGGGTAATGTAAAGTTAACTCCTAAAATTCTCCGGAATTCTCAAGAGTATGTAACTAAAAAATATGGTGTTGAACATAATCATATTGATTTTGTATTTCATGGTGGCTCTGGTTCAACAGTTGAGGAAATACGTGAAGCGATCGGATATGGAGTTATAAAAATGAATATTGATACCGATTTACAATATGCTTTCATGGAAGGTATTCGAGACTATTTCAAGGATAAATCAGCTTATTTACAATCTCAGATAGGCAACCCTGATGGTGCTGATCAGCCCAACAAAAAATACTACGACCCTAGAGTTTGGCTACGAGAAGGAGAAAAAACATTTGTTGAGCGATTAAAAAAAGCTTTTGAAGATCTAAACAATATTAATACCTTGTAATTAACTTTTAGAATTAAAATAAAATCCAATGACTGCTTGGTTCAAAAGAACAGAAAAGGGTATACAAACTGCAACTGAGCAGAAAAAGGATACACCTAAAGGCCTATGGTATAAATCCCCTACCGGTAAGATTGTTGAATCTGAAGAATTAGCCAAAAATTATTATGTTAGTCCTGAAGATGACTATCATGTTAGAATAGGGAGTAAAGAATACTTTGAAATTCTATTTGACGACAATAAATTTCGGGAGTTGGATAGCAAGTTGAGTTCGAAAGATCCTTTAAAATTTGAGGACACGAAGAAATATTCCGATAGACTGAAGGCGGCCCAAAAAAAGACAGGTTTAAAAGATGCAGTAAGAACAGCTGTAGGTAAATCCTTGGGTAAGGACTTGGTTGTTAGTTGTATGGATTTTACTTTTATAGGAGGATCAATGGGCAGTGTGGTTGGTGAAAAAATTGCACGTGGAATTGATTACTCCATTAAAAAGGGAATCCCTTTTGTAATGATATCCAAATCTGGTGGCGCCAGAATGATGGAAGCAGCTTTGTCATTAATGCAACTTGCCAAAACATCTGCAAAATTAGCACAATTAGCTGAAGCCAAAATTCCATATATTTCTTTGTGTACAGATCCCACCACAGGGGGCACCACTGCTTCCTATGCCATGTTAGGAGATATCAATATTTCTGAACCAGGTGCGTTGATTGGTTTTGCAGGACCACGAGTTGTTAAAGAAGCTACAGGGAAGGATCTACCCGAAGGATTCCAAACATCAGAATTCGTTTTGGAACATGGGTTTTTAGACTTCATTTCGCATAGAAGTGAGCTAAAAAAGAAAATTAACCTATATATAGATCTTATTCAGAATAATCCAATTAGAGAATAAAAAAAGCCCTGAACTTTTAAAGCCAGGGCTAAATATTTAATCCTTAAAACATTCTTTAATTCTTAAACCTTCTCAAAAATATTTCCTCAGATTCTCCATTAGGGTAAGTAAGAATTCCCTTAGAATCGCAACTGCCATCCCCAAAATCAAGGCTCACAGTAGTATCATTGCGTGAAATTTCAAGTATTCCGCTTACCAGGAATCTGCAAGATAGTTCTCTTCTTAGCGGGCTAATGGTTTCTTTAATGAATACATTATCAAATTTCCCGGTGTAAGTACCTTTACCCGAAATAAGAAAAACATTATCACCCCAGAATCCACTTCCAAAACCTTCAATCCATTCCCTGGTCCTGTTTCCTGTGAAACTTGCAGTAAAGCCATTTGGCCATTCTCCGTTAAAAGTTGCAACCGCATCTGATTGTGGATTTCCATTTTCATTGGAACGCATTCGCTGAACAGTAGCATTTCCTTCAACAGATACCCCGTTAAATGTAAAGTTCTCAAGTGAATAACTAAGCATTTTCGTGGCCATCTCCATATCCTTCAGATAACTTAGTTTAATGATACCACTTAAAAAGTTCCCATTAGGTAATTCACAACCTTCACCAAAATCAATAGTTATTTCTTTACTGGTATCAGTCACCACAGTAGTAATTGTAACACATTCTGGCAAATAATCTGAAATGTAAGAACCTTTGGAAGTAGCTTGAATTTCATCGGTAGCATAAACATCCTCTCCAATGTTCAGGATTTCCTCTGAAATTAATTCAGATTCGTCACTGGCCTGAAGTTGTGCTACCTCAAAAGTTTCAGTTTCTCCAGTTTCATTAATTTCTGGAGATTCTTCTTTGTTACAGGAAACAATTAGCATAATTGCCAAAAGCAATAAACCCGTAAAATTCAGTTTTTTAATACAATTTTTCATACTATTATTTTTTTAATATTACTCTCCTTAGACCACTCATATTCTTAAAGGTTTAATTGAAGTTCAAAAAAAATAAATGACATCCGCTTTATACAAATTTATTACTATCTTTGCGCTCGATTGAAAATCAATCAGATACATAAAAATCATTTAAAATAATATTGGAATGTATTTAACAAAAGAAGTTAAGGCAGAAATCTTTAAAAAACACGGTGGTTCAGAAGGCAACACAGGTTCCACTGAAGGTCAGATCGCGTTGTTTACACATCGGATTAACCATCTAACAGGACATTTAAAAAATAACCAGAAGGATTATAATACAGAGAGATCCTTGGTAAGACTTGTTGGTAAAAGAAGAAGTTTGCTTGATTATTTGAAGAAAAAAGACATAGAAAAATATCGTACCCTAATTAAAGAATTGAATATTAGAAAATAATCTAAAGGGGAGGCATTGCTTCCCCTTTTTTAAATAAAAGCCCCAGAATTTGGAGCAAACACAAAAAGCTTACACATAGTTTTTCATTGGTCGACAACACAACAACACAACACAGACCGTCTATGTAAGACGGTGACCATTGTTTAACAGCCTGATAAAATTCAGGTTCTAATTAAAATTTATG
This sequence comes from Flammeovirgaceae bacterium, assembly GCA_024638265.1. GTDB lineage: Bacteria > Bacteroidota > Bacteroidia > Cytophagales > Cyclobacteriaceae > JAHEKQ01. Next base: position 2,751 of record JAHEKQ010000102.1, on the reverse strand, counting down.
ATTCCAAAAACATTTAAAGAGGTCATTGACCTTGGTGATGGTAGAGAGATCTCTGTCGAAACCGGAAAACTTGCAAAACAGGCCCATGGCTCTGTTGTTGTACAATCAGGAAATTGCATGTTACTATGTACGGTAGTTTCCAATTATAAACAAAGTGATGTGGATTTTCTTCCTTTAACAGTAGATTACAGGGAAAAATTCGCGGCTTCAGGACGCTATCCGGGAGGCTTTTTCAAAAGAGAGGCCAGACCAAGTGATGGAGAAGTATTGACAATGCGACTGGTAGATCGCGTTTTGAGACCATTATTTCCAAAGGACTACCATTCTGAAACGCAGGTCATGATACAACTAATGTCCCATGATGACAATGTTATGCCCGATGCCATGGCAGGTCTTGCAGCATCTGCTGCAATTCAGCTCTCAGACTTTCCCTTTGAATGCGCAATTTCTGAAGTACGTGTCGGAAGAGTAAATGGTGAATTCATCATTAACCCTACAAGGGCACAATTACTTGAATCTGATATAGATATGATCATTGGGGCTTCCGAGGATTCCGTAATGATGGTTGAAGGTGAAATGGGTGAAATTTCTGAAGAAGAAATGGTTGAAGCAATCAAATTTGCTCATGAAGCCGTAAAAGTTCAATGCGCAGCACAAATTAAACTGGCCAAGGCCTTTGGCCAAAAAGAAGTGCGTGAATACGAAACGGAAACTGAGGATGAAGAACTAATGAAAAAGATTCATGACCTTGCGTATGATAAAGTATATAAAGTAGCCAAGGCTGGTTCTTCAAAACATGAGCGCAGTGCATCATTTTCAGAAATAAAAGACGAAATTAAAGCTTCACATTCCGAGGAAGAGCTCGAAGAAATAGGTGATTTAATTAGCAAATACTACTACAAAGCTGAAAAAGCTGCTGTCAGGGACCTTACCTTAAATGAAGGATTAAGACTCGACGGAAGAAAGACGGATGAAATCCGGCCTATCTGGTGTGAGGTTGATTATTTGCCCTCAACTCATGGCTCAGCAATTTTTACAAGAGGGGAAACACAGGCATTGGCTACTGTTACTTTAGGAACTTCCAGAGAAGCAAATCAAATAGATATGCCTTCATTCGAAGGCGAAGAAACATTCTATCTGCATTATAACTTTCCTCCTTTTTCTACAGGTGAGGCGAGACCCATTAGGGGAACTTCCCGCCGAGAAGTTGGCCATGGAAACCTGGCCCAAAGAGCATTAAAAGGTATGATCCCTGAAGATTGCCCTTATACAGTTAGAGTAGTTTCTGAAGTATTGGAAAGTAATGGTTCCTCTTCCATGGCAACCGTTTGCTCAGGTACAATGGCGTTGATGGATGCCGGTGTACAACTTAAAAAACCTGTATCCGGAATTGCTATGGGATTGATTTCAGACAGTGAAACCGGTAAATATGCGGTATTATCAGATATTCTTGGTGATGAAGATCATTTGGGAGATATGGACTTTAAAGTTACTGGTACAGCAGATGGAATTACAGCTTGCCAAATGGACATTAAAGTTAAAGGCTTATCCTACGAAATTCTGGTTAAGGCTTTGATGCAGGCAAGAGAAGGAAGACTCCATATTCTTGATAAATTGACCGATACAATCGCTCAACCAAATAAAGATGTGAAAGCTCATGCTCCAAAAATGGTCACAACTACCATTCCCGGAGATTATATTGGTGCACTAATAGGCCCTGGTGGAAAAGTTATCCAGGAACTTCAGAAAACAACAGGTACTACGATAGTAATAAATGAAGATCCTGTTACCGAGGAAGGACTAGTGGAGATCTTGGGAACAGATCAGTCTGGAATTGATGCCGTACTCGCTAAAATTGACTCTATTACTTTTAAACCAGAAGTTGGTAGCGTCTACGAGGTTAAAGTGATAAAGATTTTGGATTTTGGTGCCGTAGTAGAATACATAGAAGCCCCGGGAAATGAAGTTTTACTTCACGTTTCCGAACTTGCCTGGGAGCGAACTGAGAAAGTTACCGATGTAGTAAACATGGGTGATGTTTTTGATGTAAAATATTTTGGTACAGACCCAAGAACCAGAAAGGAAAAAGTATCTCGAAAAGCTTTGTTCCCAAAACCTGAAGGTTATAAGGAAAGACCCCCAAGAGAAAAACGGGATCGAGATAGAGGCAGAAACGATAGAAATAGAGATCGTAAACCAAGAAGAGACTAATTATTAATTTTCAGTTATGTTAAAACCCCTTTAAAATAGGGGTTTTTTTAATATTATTTTATCAAAATGTTAAATTTATATAACCTAATTGTAACATTTGCCGCTTTTTTACGTATAAGTATATGCAGCCTATGCACTTAGAGCTTAATATTTAAAGAAAACCTAGATGAGACAGCTAAAGATTACAAAACAGGTTACGAACAGGGAAACAGCATCCTTAGATAAATACTTACAGGAAATTGGTAAGGTAGATCTAATCACTGCTGATGAAGAAGTAGAATTGGCGCAGCGTATAAAAGCTGGTGATCAGTTAGCTTTGGAAAAACTTACAAAAGCCAATCTTCGTTTTGTTGTATCCGTTGCAAAGCAGTATCAGAACCAGGGACTTACACTTCCGGATTTAATTAATGAAGGAAATCTTGGCCTCATTAAGGCTGCCCAACGTTTTGACGAAACAAGAGGTTTTAAATTTATTTCCTATGCCGTTTGGTGGATTCGTCAGTCCATATTACAGGCTCTGGCAGAACAATCTCGTATTGT
>JAHEKQ010000101.1 GCA_024638265.1 Flammeovirgaceae bacterium | reverse complement strand
TATCACCGGCCTTGATTACAGGGTCTTTCAATCCCCCGTAAACCGTAAAGTACTCTCCGTGCTTAATAAGTGCTGAGTATCCCATAGTGGGTACAAAGAATACGACGCGGACATCGCCATCGAATATGGCCCGGGCCATTTCATTTTGTTTGGTTTGTATGGAAATCCCGTCATTTTCCACAACTACTCCTTTTAAGGCAATATGGTTTTGCCTTCCAAATTTCTGGCTGATAAAGCCCTCCACCGGCCAGGAGAATTTCTTTTTATTCTTTTCAAATGACCCTGAAACAATAACATTAACATTATTGCGAGCGTTTTTAGCGGCCGCTATTTCTGCATTTATGATTTCAGTGATTTTCTTTTCAAGGGTGGCCAGGGCTTTCTTGTTCGTTTCAAGGTCCCTTCTTAGCTGGCTTTCCTCCGACTCCAGGCCCTTGAGCACATTGCTTCTCTTGCTTTTAAGTGTTGCGAGGTTGGAGCTTTCCTTAAGTTCCTCCGATAGAAGCAAGTTTTTCTCTTCCCGCTTGTCTTCAGCCACTTCCAGTTGTGCACCCAGGGTGAGTTTTACCTTTTTAATTTGTTCAGCCTGTTTTTTCCTTGCGTTGGCGTACTGTTCCATATACTTCATCCTCGATCTGAGCTCTGAGAAAGAAGATGATGAAAACAGGAAGGTAAGTGTACTGATGCCATTACCCGACTTGTAGGCGGCATAGATCATGGATCCGTACTCCTTCTTTAACTTATTGAGATCATTTTCAAGGCTCTGAATGACATCATTAGTATCTGAGATCTCGTCATCGAGATATGAAATCTCTGATTGAACGGCACCTATAACAGCCTGTTGATCACGAATTTGTTGATTAATGGCCTGGAGCTCCCCAAGGGTATACTTCTTTTTGGAAGCGGTTTCCTGGAGGATATTTTCCACCTCCTCTATGCGCTTTTGTTTTGCCTTCTTTTCCCGCCTTAGCTGATCCTTGGTTTTCTGCTGTGAGACAGAATAAAACGGAGTCAGAACCAATAAGGAGGCAAAAAGTAGCGCTGTTATAAGCTTGCTATCTCCCAACATATTTCTTCGGTATCTTGAACGGAAATTTTAAATTTCTATCTACAATTTCAGCTTTGCTGTACTCAAACTCTAACGTTGTATTCAACGTGGTATTCTCTGCCTTATAAAAAAGTGTGATTAACCCCGAGAAGGGAAAATACTGATCATTGACCATCTGAAAGTCCTGATAATTGATACTGGCCGTATTGTTTGAAGAGGTCTCATTCAGATCTACCCTGGTAATTTTATGTGTGTCACGGTGTATATAATTTTCCACGTTGATCATTCCCTCTTTCTGTTTCAAGACAAGGAAGGTATCTCGTTCCGCTGCCATATCGCTCTGTTTGCGATTGATAATCAAGTTCCCTAGGGCTGCTGCCTGAATCGATTCATAATCAATGGTGAAGTTGAATCTGTCTGTCAATTCGGGGTAGGTGAAGACATAGTACTCTTTTTTAAGAGCGTTCAAAATGGTGATGGAATCATAGTCGATCAGACATCGTACTCCCGTGATTCCCGCGGAGGAAAAATTCATCCATATCACACTGTCCTTGCGTATCCGGATCGTAGCCTTGGCGTTGATGTCATAATCCTCGTCTTTGAAAACAATGCGTGTTTTCCCCTGGAAATAGTCGAAATCCATTTCGTTGATCTCCAGGCGACCTCCCTCGAATTCCAGCACCGGGGTCACTTTCGGACTGCAGCTTAAAAAAATGACTGCAAAAAACGCCAGAAGTATAGAACCACTACTTCTCATATAGCTTTCTGTCTGCTATTTTCTTATCGATGAATTTAAGTGAGGAGTCCATCCCCTTTGCTTTCTCCCACTGAATTACCGCGCCGTCTACATCACCGAGTTGAAAAAGTATATCGCCGTAATGTTCGTAATGCACCGCCTTGGCTTTGCCCGAATCTACGGCTTTTTCAGCAATTTTTCTGGCTTCCCTATATTTTTTTCGGGCATACAACACCCATGCGTGGGTATCCAGATAGTTGACATTTCCAGGATTTTCTTTTACCAATCTGGCTGACATCTTCTCTGCTTTATCCAGGTGTTCTTCCCGTTCTGCCAGGTAATAAGCATAATTGTTTAAAACCAGGAAATTGTCGGGCTGCGACTCCAGCACTTTCTCAAAAAAGCTGTCACTTTTCTGGAAATCCCTGAGACCATGATAAGCCTGTCCAAGTAAACCATTGAAATCCGCAACAAGTAATTCATTTTCACCGGCAAGGCGCTTTCCTGATTTAAGGAGGTAGACTGATTCTTCATACATCTCCTTTCTGATGTGTGCAAATCCCGATAAATAATATAGGATACTCTGGTTGGGGAAGATGACCATTGCCTTGTCCGCGCTGAGGATCACATCATCGAATTTGTTCATTTTGGAATATAGGAGCACCAGGTTTTGCCATACGCCGAAATTTGAGTCATCAATTTCAAGGCTTCGTTGGTATTGCTTTATTGCAAGATCCCTCTGCTCTGATTCCAGTAAGAAATCACCATAAATAGCAAAAGCATTGGCTTCCTCTGAATGGACTTCCGTGAGTGATTTACAGAGACCCGAAATCATATTCTGCAGATCTTCATTCCGCGGCAGGATTTTGTACTGTGATATCAATTGAACTTTGAGATCCACTGTGAGTTCCTGGTTTTCAAAAGCCCTTTGCAAGTAGGGAAGCGCTTTTTTGTACTGTTTTTCTTTTCTATATATCTCACCGAGAAGCAGTGAAGCCCTCGGGTGTTGGGGGAATTGCTCCATCATGGCCTCAAGGATTTCAATGGAACTTTGGTCATCCCCTTTATTGAGATAATATTCGGCAAGCATAAGGGGGTAATTATCATTCAGTGGGAAATGATCCACCAGGTAGTTCAATTCCTTAAGGGCTTTTTCAATCTGCCCCTGCTGATTAAAGATCTTATGCCTTTGAAGGACGATCTCCTCACTTAGCCCGAACTTATCTTCCACCCGTCCAAATATTTCGAGCGCCTGATCGTAATTTTCCTGGAACAGATGGATCGCTGCCACTTCATATAGGAATTGATCGGTGCCGGGTACGTCAGCAAGCATGGTCTCATAGACTGTGACCGCTTCATCAAACCGTCCTTGCTGTGAAAGGATCTCTATGACCAATAGGTAATAGTATTTATTACCGGGATCCAGTTTTGTGGCTTTTTCCGCATCTGCCAATGCCTTTTCCAACTCCTCATTTTTGAATTCTATCTGGGCTTTTTTGTAATAAGCCGCTGAATTCCCGGGATCGATCTCGAGTGATTTCTGAAAAGCGACCAATGCCTTCGCATAGTCTTCAAGGATGTAGTACTTCTCCCCCTCTGTAAAAAAGTATTCTGCGGTCCTCGCCTGTGTAGCAGAGGATACGCTCTGCTTTCTCTTCCGTTTTTGAGCAGTGGAAACGATGTCAGCTCCAGACAGGAGCAGTATAAATACTAGTAAGAGCGTCTGCTTCATTCTCTCCCCATAAAACACAAAAATAGGATAAATTATCCCTCAAAGTGATTAATAAGCTTTTGATTTATTCCATTCTATCCTGTAAATAACGAATGCTGCTACAATAATGATTCCATTCCTGATCAATAATTCGAGTAAGGTGGAGGAAAGATCCATCATCATTCCAAGATAAATTATGCCGCCCGTTACTATTATATAGAACAAAATCCTTCCGACAGGATAGGGGATCGGATTACGTCTTCGACTCCATCCGTAACTGATCAACGACATTATTACATAAGCCCCAACTGCTGCATAGGCTGCTCCAAAATATCCAAACATGGGGATGAGCAGGTAATTAGCTGCAATGGTTATGAGGGCACCGATGAGGGTTATTATTGTGCCGGCCTGTGTGAAATCCGATAACTTATACCAGGCTGACAGGTTATAATTGATTCCCATGAACAGACTTGCGAGGAGTAACACAGGTACTACATCTAATGCAAATCGGTAATCCGGATTTCTGAGCAGGTATTGAAGTACATCCAGGTTAAAACTCACCCCGGCCCAAAGCAGACATCCGAAGATCACGAACCATTTGAGAAGGTTTCCAAACAGTTCAGGGGCATCGTTTTCTTTATTTTGATTAAAGAAAAATGGTTCCGCAGCATAGCGAAAAGCCTGGATGCCGAGGTTCATGAGAATAGCAAGCTTAAATACACCCCCGAATATCCCTAATATTTCCTGGTTGGAGAAGCCCGGATAGTATCCCTCAGGAAGCCAGTATTTCAATGCAGCACGGCTTAGCATTTCGTTGGTAACCAATGCCAATCCCGTAAACAACAGAGGATAACCAAAGCGCCACATTCCTGACAGGTATGCCCTGTTGATCCTGAGTTTTATTCCTTTGAATTCAGGGAAGAGGAAAAAAATGACCCCTGCGCTTGCAGCAAGATTTGCTATAAACACATATTCAAGTAATAAGTCCGGATCATAGATGTTTTCGACTAATCCACTGAATCCGGGAAGAATATTACCTTCGTAGACCTGGAAGCAAAAGAGCAGGAAAAAAAGATTGATGAAGATGTTAATGGCAATTCCAAAAACTTTGGTGGTGGCAAATTTCCTCGCCTTTCCCTGCCTCCTAAGACGAGCATAAGGCAAGGCAAAAATTGCGTCAAACGCTAGAATTCCGGCGAATATATATACGAAATGCTCCTGACCCTGGTAATCCATCCAGTTGACCAGAGGAGTGGCAAAAAGGACCAGGATAAACGAGAATAACAATGAAGTTATCAGAACCGATGTAAGCCCCGAATTGAAAATGGTCTTTTCATCATCCTTATGTTCAGCAGCAAACCGGAAGTAGGCTGTCTCGAGCCCATAGAGATAGATGATATTCAGAAAGGCTGCATATACATACAGCTCGGTGATTATTCCATAATCGCCGGTTGGGAACACCAGTGTATGTAATGGGAAAAGCAGATAATTCAGGAAGCGACCAACAACACTACTCACGCCATAAAGCGCCGTTTCCCCTGCCAGCCTTCTAAGGGGATTCATTAATTCCCGGTGAAATTCGGAGACCGCTTATCCATGAATGCGCTAACGCCTTCACGAAAGTCCTCAGTACCTACACAACCGGAAAATCCATTCGCTTCAACCTGATAGCCATCCTGGCCATTTTCAAAATGAGCGTTGACACTTTGAATGATACGTTCTATTGCTGCCGGTGATTTGGTCAGTATTTTCTGGAGTATTGATTTAGTCTTTTCCATCAATTCATCCCCTTCTTCAACTACAGCATTAGCAAGTCCAAGTTGCATAGCCTGTTGTGCTGAGATCATATCACAGGTCATCATTAATTCCAGAGCTTTTCCTTTTCCAATCAGTTGAGTGAGCCGTTGTGTCCCTCCATAACCAGGGATTAATCCAAGATTTGCCTCAGGCTGGCCGAACCTTGCATTGGAAGAAGCTATCCGCAGATGACAAGCCATCGCCAGCTCACATCCACCTCCCAGGGCAAATCCGTTTACAGCGGCAATAACGGGTTTGGTATGATTTTCAATTAGCTGGAAAATCTCTTGTCCGCTTTCTGCAAATTTCCGTGCATTCAGTTCATTAAGGTCTGAGATTTCCTTGATGTCGGCTCCTGCAGCAAAGGCTTTCGGTCCTGCTCCCGTGATAATCACACCTTTCACTTCCGGGTCATCCATCGAATCCTGTATCGCCATTTTCAACTCATCGAGCAGTTGAATATTAAGCGCGTTGAGAGCATCCGGACGATTCAGGGTAATGGTGAGAATACCATCCTCTTTTGAAATTATAAGAGTTTCGTACATGGCCTAAAAATAGGTAGAACAAGCCACTATTGCCCAAGAATAGATTTGAAATTTATGGGATTTACTTTTTCTGAGCATTAATCGGGTTCAAATATTGCCTATATGCAATCTGAGAGCCGTTTTTAGAGAATGTTTTACTGTAAAAAACAGGTTACCAAATTGTAATTTTTTGTATCAATACTTGATAAACATTACATGATTCTTACATTTGCAACTGTCGTTATTTAGTAAAGATGAGAATATATCTCACAGTATTTTTTCTACTAATTTGGCCTATTTTTCTCTACGCGGCCACCAGGAACGTTTCCACATCAGGTAATTGGTCGGATACCGGTACATGGACCGGGGGTAATATACCAGGAGCCACCGACGATGTAACGATGTCGAACGGTCAGAATCTCACGGTCGAATCAACAGATAATGTTACGGTTCTAACCATAACGCCTGGCAATACCAATACCATCACCATCGATGCCGGTGGACAACTGACGGTGAATAATCCAGGCAATAGTGCGTTTATCGTAAATAATGGTTTTACCCTGAACGTAGACGGTACTCTTATTGTCAATGGGGATTTCGTGGTGAACAATAATATGGAGCTGAATGTAACGGGCACAATGATTATTAATGGTGACCTGATCATGAATAATGGCCCTCTTCTATTGATCAATACTACGGGCAGTCTCACAGTGGACGGTGACTTTATTGGAGGAAATAATACGGTCGTTGACACCGATGGAACAATTGATGTTACGGGCGATGTTGACGTGGGAAATGGCTCATCCCTTTCCGGCAGTGGTACTTTTTCTACCGGCGGATCTTGTGCTGATGGCACTTCAGCTTTTTGTGAAAGCAGTACCCTTCCGGTTAGTTTACTTTACTTTCGGGGCAAGGTTTTCATTAATAATATTCTCTTGGAGTGGTCAACGTACGAAGAGGAAAATTTCGATTATTTCTGTGTCGAAAAATCTTCCAATGGTATTGACTTTGAATGTTTTGAGCAAGTTCCCGGAAAGGGGGGAGGAAATGATATTGTCAACTACCAACTCACAGACAACGCCCCTTATCCCGGCCGTTCATATTACAGGTTGAGGGCAGTGGATTTAGATGAAACTTATGAATATTCCAAAATCATAAGATTGGATTTCAAAGGCAACGATTCATTTTCAATTTATCCCAATCCATCCCATGGCGTTTTAAACCTGAGACTGAATTTCATTCCTGAAGAAGATTTGGCAATTCAGATCATTAACACAAGTGGTCATATAATTTACAGTCAGAAAGTACCTTCCTTTCAAATTGAGTATTTCCATCAGGACCTTCTGAAACCAGGTTTATACATTGTCAGAGTCTACGATGGGCGGTCAATTGACCTCAAAAAATCTTTCCTGGTAAGATAAACCTTACATCACCGGTTTCTGATAGTTTGGTCTAAACATTACATACGCTCTTCGCTCCTACAACTTAAGCCTCATTGAGTGGTATCTTTGAGGTATGCCTATACGGAAATATATCGCGCTTTTCACTTTTCTCATTCTATGGCCACTTATTCTTTATGCGGCAACGAGAACAGTGACTGCCACCGGTAACTGGTCCGACACCGGCACCTGGTTGGGGGGTAACATTCCAGTTTCTACTGATGATGTATTGATGAACAGTTCAACGGGAGTTACTGTTCAGGCTGCAGAAGATATAACTGCTAAAACCCTTGTGACTGGAAACAGCAATACTATTACGGTGAATAGCACTGGGCAGCTGACTATAGATAATACCGGTCTCGACGCCCTGACAACAAACAACAACACCACAATTGTGGTGGATGGAACCATGATTATCAACGGTAACATGGTGGATAATAACAGCCTATTCTTTACGATTACCGGCACGGTAATTATAAATGGTGATCTAATCATGGCCAATAATGCCACAATTGATGTGGATGGGACAGGGACACTGATTATCAATGGAAGTCTCACGGGGAATAATAATACCGATGTGAATGTAGATGGAGAGATGGAAGTGAACGGAGATATAAACGTGGGGAATAATTCGGACCTCACCGGAACAGGAACATTATCAGTAACAGGTTCCTGTACCGACGGCTCTTCCTCCTTTTGTGAGAGCAGTGTGCTTCCCATCAAGCTGATCTCCTTCTCGGCAAATGCACTTAAAGACCATATTCTCCTGAAATGGACCACCAGTGAGGAGGAGAATTTTGACTATTTCTGCGTAGAGAAGTCAATATCGGGAACTGATTTTCTTTGTATTGGGGAAGTGAAGGGACAGGAATGGAGTTATGATCTGAGTCACTATGATTTTAAGGACCTCAACCCCTACATTGGCAGAACTTATTACCGTTTGAAAGCAGTCGATCTCAACGGGTTTACTGAGTATCACAAAATTGTTAAGGTGGAGTTTTATGGACACCGGGCTGTTGATTTCTACCCAAATCCCTCAAAGGGAATTGTATCACTCAGGTTGAATTTCATGCCGGAAACTGAGCAAGTTAAGGTGAAGATTACTGAAATATCAGGCCGAGAGATAAGCTCATTCTACCTTCAAAGGGGTGTGACTGACTATAGAAATCTAATTTCACTAGACCCGGGTCAATATATGGTACATCTAACTGATGATCAGGAAATTAGCTACCGGGAATTGCTTGTAGTGCATTAATCTCTCAATCCCTCCAGCATTGTTCTAACCATTTTCTCCAACCCGAATCCGGGTTTCCAATCCCAATCATTTCGCGCCTTGGAATCGTCAATGCTCGAAGGCCATGAATCTGCGATTTCCTGCCGGAAGTCGGGTTTGTAATTCACCCGGAATCCGGGAATTTCTTTTTGAATGGCCTTCGCCAACTCTCCGGCATCAAAAGACATGGCCGCCAGGTTATAACTAGATCGGACCGAGATGTTTTCAACCGGAGCATTCATCAACTCAACCGTTGCCCTGATGGCATCATCGATATACATCATGGGAAGTCTCGCATGTTCCTCAAGAAAACAGGTGTAAGGTTCGTTTTTTGCAGCATAATGGAAAATTTCCACGGCATAATCAGTAGTACCTCCTCCCGGGGGTGTGCGGTAACTGATAATCCCCGGGTACCTCAGGCTCCTCACATCGACACCATAATGAAGGTGGTAATATTCGCACCATCGTTCTCCTGCCAGCTTACTGATTCCATATACCGTATTTGGATTCATGATCG
>JAHEKQ010000100.1 GCA_024638265.1 Flammeovirgaceae bacterium | reverse complement strand
TGATGAGATCGACTATAACGGACTCACTGTTGGTACCATGCACAGCTGTGGCCATGATATGCATATGACCACCTGGCTGGGTACTGCGAGGGCAATGGTTGAATTGAAAAAGGAATGGAAAGGAACTCTAATTATGATCGGCCAACCTGCCGAGGAAATTGGTCAGGGAGCCAGACTCATGTTAGAGGCCGGTTTATATGAAAAATTTGGAGTACCGGACTATGGGTTGGGACTGCATTGCAGCCCTACTATTCCTTCAGGCAAAATTGGGGTAGGGAAGGGCTATACTATGGCAACGACTGAAAGTGTGGATATTAAAGTTAAAGGGGTTGGATCTCACGGTGCTACACCTCACACTTCTATAGACCCGGTAGTAATTGCCTCCATGATTGTAATGGACCTTCAAACTATAGTTAGCAGGAACCTGAAGCCCACTGAATCGGCCGTGGTGACTGTAGGAGCCATACAAGGTGGTGCAAAACACAATATAATTCCCGATGAGGTGGTCTTGAAACTCACCTTGAGAACATACAAGGAAGAAGTCAGGCAAATGGTACATAAGCGTATAGAAGAAATTTGTAATGGGGTAGCAATGGCAGCGGGGCTTCCTGAGGAGAATTGGCCCGAGGTAACATTTCCCGACGAGTTTACGCCGGCAAATTATAATGACGAAGCGCTGGTGGACCGACTGGTTGCTTCGGGAGCAGCGTCTATTGGACGAGATAATATCGTAGAATCTGAACCTGTAATGGTTGGAGAAGACTTCAGCAGGTATGGAAGTACCGAGCACGATGTACCTACAGTATTGTATTGGTTAGGTACCGTCCCTGACGACAGGATGCAATCCGGGGATCTTCCGGGGCTTCATTCTCCTTTTTACTTCCCGGAAATTATTCCATCAATAGAAACTGCAGTAAAAGTCAATACCAGTACTTTGATTGATTTATTTAGCGGGAAATCTTCAGAATAGTTTCTTTTTCTGATGCGGTTAACCTCCCCATTAGTTTTTCTTTTCCATAGGAAACGGATATGATATTGGATTGGTCTGGAAATAGCTCCATGAAGTAATCAGCACGTATTTTTACTTCGCTCCATCCACGTGTTTCGGGCCCTCTGAAGGTCAGAAAATGGGCATCGTTTTCCAACTCAGCACTTAGAAATTCAAGTGCTATGGGAGTATCATTAATGGCCAGGCTTATTTTATTGTTAAAATAGCTTGTGATAAGGGTTTGGTTTGGTTCAATAAAATTGGAAATCGGACCAGGGTGATACTTATCGCTATAATTTCTCAGGGCATTCTGAAGGTCATCCGAGAAGACCTTGATCTTAATTTCGGTAAATCCATCTCCGGGGTAAATTTCCATAACCGAAACATAAATTGCATGGTAATTAACTGTAGATGAAAGCAACAGAACTATAAAAAAAAGCTTCATTTTTACCATATTTGGTAATTTACACAATAATTGAAATTGCTATGTCAAAAGCCATTTCCCTCATACTCTTAACATTATTACCCATGCTAGCAAGTGCACAGATACTTGATCAGATATTCTCTAAATATGATTCTTTCAGGGAAACAGCAATTAAACACAGGAGATTTAAGTATACGACAGTAGATTCACTTATCCAGCCCCTAAAATCTGTTGAGGGTTTTGATGTAAAGCTTGAAGGCACGTCTGTTGAAGGACGGAATATATACTCGGTTAAGTGGGGTAATGGGCCGGTTAATATTCTTTTATGGTCGCAAATGCATGGCGATGAGGCCACGGCAACCATGGCTACATTCGATGTATTTAATTATCTCAGGGCCGACGAATTCCGGGACTTTAAGAAAGATATGTCTAAAAAGGTCACCCTTACTTTCATCCCAATGTTAAACCCGGATGGTGCTGAACGATTCCGTCGGCGGAATGCATTTGGAGTTGATTTAAACCGAGATGCATTAAGGCTTCAATCTCCGGAATCAAAAATCCTTAAAAATAAGCGAGATGAACTTCAGGCTGATTTCGGTTTTAATTTGCATGACCAGGGGAGAAACCATGCGGTGGGGGAAACTGGAAAACAGGCCACTATTTCGTTCCTGTCCCCTGCATTTAATTATGAAAAGGAAATGAATGGCGTGAGGGAGAATTCTATGAAACTCATTTCCCTCCTTACCAAGGAACTATCGGAGTATATTCCAGGACATATTGCAAAGTATTCAGATGATTTCGAGCCCCGTGCATTTGGTGATAATATCCAGAAATGGGGTACCAGTTTGATCCTGATTGAATCTGGGGGCTACCCCGGAGACCGGGAAAAACAATTAATCCGAAGGATGAATTTTATAGCCCTGCTAACCAGTTTTAGTGCTATTGCCGATGGCACTTACTTATCTCAGGCTATAGATACGTATGAAAGTCTACCGTTCAATGAAAGTCGATTTTTTGATTTGCTTATTCGCAATGTCCGTATCGAAAAATCCGGAAAAGATGTATTGGTGGATATTGGCATCAATCAAAGGGAAATATCAACCAATAAAGCCAGGAATTATTACCTGAGCGGGACAATTGCAGATATTGGCGACCTATCTATCTATCACGGTTATAAGGAACTTGATGCAAAAGGGTATTATGCGGAACCCGGATTGGTTGGAGATACCTCAATGAGTTCAGCAGAAGCATTGAAGAAAAAAATCCTGTTTCTTAGAACAAAAAGTAATGACAGCCCCAAGCTCAATCACCTGGTCAAAGCAAAACCGCCTGTTATGACCTTTGAAATCGGCCAAAGGGCAAATTTTGTAATTAACAAAGGTGATGAAGTCAGTCATGCTGTCCTTAATGGGTTTCTTATCGACCTCACCACCATATCAAAAGAGGCTTACGGACTCGAAATAAAATGATTAGCGCTTTATAATCCGTTGCCTTATGCCCAAACGTGGTATTTCGATCAAGTAGAGACCTTGACGGAGCTCTGATATATCAATTTCAATTTTGCCACTATTTATTGCAGGACTAATAACACGGACTACCTGCCCATTGGCATTTCGAATAACTATTGATTGATAGCGGGATATTTCAGCAGTATATATGAGAATCTTTCCATTGGTAGGGTTTGGATAAAGGGACAAGTGCTCCCTGTCTCCTTGCCATGATGATAGAACAATATCCGGTGGATCGAGTTCATAGTCGAAAAAGACCCGGAATTCACCTGGCTCGAGAGTGATGGAATGGGGCGTGCCATTTACTTCCTGATCATCTTCACCAAAATGATCATACCAGGTACCCGTATGTGGAAAGTTTACATTTAGCTGTCCTTCAGTCACATCAAAGTTCGCAATGATCACCGCATTCATTTCTTCAGGTCCGGTAGGAGTGGATGTGAATGGTTGATGCTTGAGTATAATTTGTTTGTGGAGAGTGGAACCACTTGTAATGCTGACATCAGATGTATTAAATACCGGGTAGGTTGTCTTTAATCTGATGAGTTCGCTTACGACAGACAGTAAGCTTGCACGCTGATTCGATTCAAGGTACTCCCACTTAACCGGTTTTCTTCCTGTTCTTCCATTTTCATCAATACTGATGTCATATCCGAGTTCTCCAAATTGCCATAACATTTTAGGTCCCGGAATAGAATAGAATATGGAAGCGAGGGCCTTGCTGCGCTGCATGGATATGCCGAGGTCCCTGGTATCATAATTCGCTATCTGTTTGCCGAACTCCTTTGCTTTGTATACGAGTCTTTCCTCGTCATGACTTTCCATGTATGTGACAAGGTGAGGGTCATTCCAGCCCCTGTTTCCATAATATCCCCAGCTTATGTCGGAATCTCCTTCGTAACTCATCAGTAACTCACCATGTACGTGATTCATGTTTCCCCAAAGCATCATCCCGTAATTGGAAAGATTCGTTTCCTCACTGTTATCAGCAAAATGTTCCAGGATGACGTAGGATGTGGGGTCATAGGACCAGATCTCATCTGCCATTCGTTTCAGGAGGTCAATTCGACTTTGGTCATAGCTACTCCAGAAACCTACATCACTTCCCGAATTACGCTGAGTAAACCCCTTGGAGAGGTCAAATCGATACCCATCTATATTGTATTCATTGATCCAATAGTGGTTTACGGTGTCCAGGTATGCCTTGGTATAGGAACTCTCGTGGTTAAAGTCGAAAAATACATTGAAGGGATGCCTTGCATCAACATTAAACCAGGGACTCGTAGGGCTGGGTTTGCCGGTTTGAGAATCGAAATACATGGTGACATAGGTTCCCGGGATATCCTGGTGATTAATTGCTATATCCAATATGATGGCGATTCCTTTTTTATGCGCCTCATCAACAAATTTCTTGAAATCATTCTTCGGGCCATAGTATTTATCCGGAGCAAAAAGAAAGGCCGGGTTGTATCCCCAACTGTCATTCCCATTGAATTCCATTACCGGCATTAATTGTATGGCATTAATTCCCAGTTTTTCAAAATAGCCCAGTGTATCAATCATGTTTTGCCAGCTTTCCTCCCCCTCAGCAAAGAAATCGCGAACTAAAAGTTCATAGATCACCAGTTCCTCCTTTTCGGGCCTGGTGAAATCAGTTACTTCCCAGGTATATTCAGCCTGTCCCGTTTGAAATACTGAAACCCTGTTGTAGTACCATTGAGACCGCTGGGCCTGGTCCGGGTAATCTGCCAGCCCCGGATATTTCGTATCAGAAATAAACCGGTCGTCAGGGTCCAGGATTTTATCCGCATAGGGATCGGCCACCCAGATGGTCTCATCAACCAGATATTGGAATCCATATTCACGTCCGGGGTCCAGACCCGTCAATTCAATCCAGAAGTGTTCCCCATCTTTTTTCATCTGGAATTCAGCCAGTACCTGCCAGTCGTTAAAGTCTCCTGTAACAATTACATTTTCTTTCTGTGGGGCCCATAAACTCAATGTCACTTTTGTATCATCAACAGGATCGTAGTTGATACCATCGATTATACCTGCGGGCCGATCCTCGATAACGGTCGGTGTTCTTACAATCACGAGGGTCGAGTCCTTGATCTCTTCTGCTCCATTATCTGCTACCGCAAGGAATCGAATGGTACCTTCACTGAGTGCGGTATATTGATAATTCAGCGAGGTTGCTGATATGGAACTGGCCACAGAAATTCCGTTTTCAAACAATTCAAGGTCAGAACTTTCACTTACATCGATATTTATATTTACTTGGTCGTTCAGGTCAACGAACAGCGGATCATCGGAGGGATCAGTGATTTGAATCGCAAATGATGAGGTAGCCAGATTTACAAAGATATCCTGGTTGCTATCGTTCTTACCTTCTTTGCAGGAGGTGTTGTTTCCACCAAAGCCACCACAGGGGCCTGCTTCCCGGAACACCATCCCCAGACGGTAAACCACCGCATCGTTTGTTAGTCCAGCCTGGGCATAATAATCCCTGGGTGTTATTGTTATCTCCCATACATCAGTGGCAACTTCAGTCATTTCTCCGGGGGAATTAGGATCACCCCAATTCCCTACAACGTGCTGCCAGGAGGTTCCCGAAGGTCCGGAAAGTATCACGCCCGAATGCATGAACACCCTTGATGCGCCAATTAGCCCGGTCGTTCCTTGTGAAGCGTCATAGGTAATGGTTATCTCATCATCGGCGGTGGCAAGTGGATCTGAAATCGTAACCTGGGCACATAAAACAGTGCTTGATAAGAAAAACAGAAACGCTGCACCAAATCTCAATATCATTTCAATGTAATTATCTCTTCCTCATAAAATTAGTTGAAAAATTACGTTTTTGAACCGCAAACGGTTGAAATGGATTTTTGACAATTCACAATGGTTTGCAAATGTTCCTTTTAGTTTCCAGTTTTAAAGATTGAAGGATCAGTTTTAGAAGGGAATGAGATCAAGCCAGGTAACCATCAAAGATATAGCCCGAGAACTTGGGATTTCACCATCTACTGTTTCCAGGGCCCTAAAGGATCATCCCGATATTTCAAAAGCGAGAAAGGAACTGGTGAAAGAGATGGCGGAAAAGCTCAATTACCAGCCCAATACTATCGCCATGGGTTTGAGGCAGAACAAAACGAATACCATTGGAATCATAGTACCTGAGATCGTTCATTTCTTTTTCAGTACGGTAATAAGTGGAATAGAAGATATTGCCTACAGCAAGGGTTACTCGGTCATCATAAGCCAGTCCAATGAGAAATATGAAAAGGAAGTAATTGACATAAAGGCCCTTTTCAACCACCGCGTTGATGGTATGTTGATGTCGGTTTCCAAGGAGACGCAAGATATTGAACACATAAAAGCTACACTGGATAGGGGAGTCCCTCTTGTTTTTTTCGACAGGGCTATTGAGCAATTGCCCTGCAGCCGTGTGGTCGTGGATGATTTCAAAGGGGGTTATGAAATGACCAAACACCTGATAGACCAGGGATATACGAGGATTGCCCATTTGGCAGGTCCCCCGAACCTGGAGATAAGCCAGCGCAGGCTGGAAGGATATAAAAAAGCCTTGATCGATCATGGCCTTGGTATAGATGACAAGTTGATTTGGTTCGAAGAAGAACCTACCACTGAAATTTATTCCAGGGAGCTTACCTGGAAGCTGCTTGGGTTGCGCGATAAACCCCAGGCAATATTTGCAAATAATGATATGGCGGCACTGGGAGCACTTTCCGTGGCTAAGGAGATGGGGCTCAAAGTTCCTGATGATGTGGCAATTGCAGGATTCAGCAATTGGGATTTCACTCAGCTTACGGAACCCCCGCTAACTACGGTGGATCAACCCGGATATAAACTGGGACAGGAAGCTGCCAGGCTTCTAATTCGGGAGATCGAGGCTGAAGAGGATGAATACATTGAACCGGAAACTATAATTCTGGATACATCTATCATCGTCCGTGAATCAACAAGGCCCAAAGTAAATGTTGGCTAGTCGCAATCGTTTGCTGTTCATTTGATTTTCAGCTCTCCTATCTTTAAGTACTCCAAATACTTCTATTCCATGAATAAGCATTTACTCTTTTCATTGGCGGTCGTCTTTCTTCTTTTTACAGGATGCAAGAGTGACACCTCCTCAAATGAATCTGTCAATACTGAGGCCATATCCCTTTCCACGGGTTTATTTCCGGAGGAAGCAAAGAATCTTACCATATATGAAGTAAACATCCGACAACATACGGCAGAAGGTACCCTTGACGCATTCACTTCTGATATTCCAAGAATCAAAGAATTGGGAAGTGATATTCTCTGGATTATGCCGGTACAACCCATAGGTTTGAAAAACAGGAAAATGTCTGAAGAAGAATTGGGAAGCTATTACTCAATCAAAAGTTATAGTGAGATAAATCCTGAGTTTGGAACCCTGGAGGATTTCAAGGAAATGGTAGCTAAAGCACACGAATTAAACATGTACGTGATCCTTGACTGGGTTCCTAATCACACAGCTTGGGATCACGACTGGGTCACAGATTATCCTGAATTCTATGCCAAAGATGATGATGGCAACATTACCTATGAGGCAGACTGGACTGATATTGCTTTGCTGGACCACAGTAATTCTGAATTGAGATCCATGATGATTGACGAGATGGCCTGGTGGATAATGGAAACAGATATCGACGGTTTTCGCTGTGATCATGCGGGTCACGAAATACCCATGTTGTTTTGGGAGGAAGCTATACCCAAGTTAAACGCCATGAAAGACCTCTTCTGGCTTGCCGAATGGGATGATCCGAAAATGCACCCTTTGTTCCATGCCAGTTACAATTGGGAGCTTCATCACATTTCCAATGGTGTGGCTGAAGGCGAGATGGATAAACATGATATTGAGAATTTTATTCAAAAGGACATGAAAAGATATGGTAAAGCCCCCTACCGGATGACCTTTACAACAAACCATGATGAAAATGCCTGGAAGGGTACTGTCTTTGAAAGGTATGGTGATGGGCATAAGGCAAATGCCGTCTTAATGTGGACACTGCCCGGAATTCCCATGATCTATTCGGGACAGGAAGTAGGACTCGAAAAGCGCTTGAAATTTTTTACAAAGGATACAGTTACATGGGAAGATCCCGGGAACCTACAGGAGTTTTATACTTCCCTCAATAGTTTAAGAAAAGAGAACCAGGCACTCTGGAGTGGTGAATATGGTGCCACACCGGAGTTTTTAAAAACGGGGAACGATTATGTTATTGCATTTAACCGATTTAGTGACAATAATCGGGTATCTGTTATTATAAACCTGAGCGATCAAGCTCAGGAGGTAAACATCCCTGCAGATTTTGGAGCCGGTATGCAGAATTTAGCCGGTGGTGAGTTCAAAGCGGGGGAGGAAATCCGGAAACTTGATCCCTGGCAATTCCATATATTGGTTCAATAATTATCAACAAACGTAGATGAAAAAACCTAATCTGAGCCTATGGCAGATCTGGAGTATGAGCTTCGGATTTATGGGTATCCAAATGGGCTTCGCTCTTCAAAATGCTCAAGCATCAAGGATACTATCGATCTTTGGAGCAGATGTACATGAACTGGGTTGGTTCTGGCTGGTTGCACCTGTGACAGGATTGATAGTTCAGCCAATTATTGGGTATTATTCAGACAAGACCTGGACTCGACTTGGACGGAGGAGGCCGTTTTTCCTGACCGGAGCGATTCTTGCGGCTGGCGGTCTCATATTAATGCCACGGGCCGAGATATTTACCGCCTTCCTGCCATCATTATGGGTGGGAGCTGGCCTGCTGATGATCATGGATGCATCCTTTAACATCGCTATGGAGCCATTTCGGGCCCTTGTGGCGGATAAATTGAATACCGATCAAAGAACCCTTGGCTTTAGCATTCAGACAGTTCTTATTGGTATTGGAGCTGTTGTGGGTAGTTGGTTGCCTTACGTTCTCGCGAACTGGCTCAATATTCCAAACACCGCGGGAGAAGGCTCCGTCCCCCTGCACCTGATTATTTCATTCTCAGTGGGTGCTGCCGTCCTGATCATTTCAATCCTCGTAACAGTAACATTTACCAAAGAATATAGCCCCGAAGAGGCGGCGGCTTTTGATGATGGC
>JAHEKQ010000173.1 GCA_024638265.1 Flammeovirgaceae bacterium | reverse complement strand
AAAGTTTTGAGGTTCAATAGTTTATTGGTTGAGTAGTTGACTGGTTGAGTGGTTGGGTGGTAATGTGGTAAGGTGGTAATGTGGTAATGTGGTAAAGTATTACATGTCACGCGTCCACGCGTCCACGTGTCCACATGTCCAAATTCTCCCACCAACCCACCAACCGACCAACCCACCAACCCACCAACCGACCAACCCACCAACCCACCAACCCACCAACCCACCAACCCAATTATCACTACCTTTGCCCCATGCAAATCCACAACATCAAGAACCTCATCTTCGATCTGGGTGGTGTCATAATCGACCTTCACATTGATCGAACAGTGCAGGCTTTTTGTGATCTTGCCAAGGTGGATCCGGAGGAGGTGAAAGGGAGGTATGGCAAGGAGCCGTTTTTTGAAGATTATGAAACGGGACGGATATCTGATGACCAATTCCGGGAATCCCTGGCGCAATACCTCGGTATCGAGTTGGAGAAGGGGAAAATCGATGAGGCCTGGAATGCTATGTTGGGCAATCTGCCCTTTCACCGTGTAATGAGAATTGATCGGCTGAAGGCAGAGTACGACGTTTACCTGCTGAGCAATACCAACAAAATACACTATGATGCCTATACTCGAATTTTAAGAAATTCCACCGGGTTTGAATCTCTGGACCACCTTTTCCGTAAAGCCTATTATTCACATGAGATCAATATGAGGAAACCGGATGAGGAAATATTTGTTCATGTACTGGAGGACAGCCGGTTGGAGCCTTCAGAGACTTTGTTCCTCGATGATACCCGGGAAAACCTGCTCGGTGCCGAAAAGGTTGGTATTAACACTTTTCATGTTACATTCCCCGATCAATGGTTGAGCTTGTTTAATGAATAAGGATACGAAGACATTATTGGTACACGGAGGATTATTTTTAGCAACCTTCGTTACGACCACTATCGCGGGATCGGAATGGATTCACGGCAAATCATTTCTGTATGGTCAATTGAGCTGGGAAGAGATCAAGGAGGGATTCAGCTTTTCCATCCCGTTTCTCCTGATATTCACTTTCCATGAATTCGGTCACTACTTTACGGCCAGATTTTATAAAGTAGCCACTTCCTTACCTTACTACATTCCCGTACCACCCTTTCCCGGATTTATTGGAACACTGGGGGCAGTTATCCGTCTGAAGCAGCAGGTTCCCAGCACCAAACAGAATTTTGACATCGGAATTGCCGGACCCCTTGCGGGATTCGTTATCGCTATTGGTGTACTATGGTACGGATATACACACCTCCCAGATAAGGAATATGTATATAATGTGCATCCTGAATATGCTTATTTCGGAGAGAATTATGCAGACTTTGTTTACGGAAATTCCGATACAGTCGTAACAAAAGATATGATCATCGAGAGGGGTGTCATGACAGAGGATGAACTTGAATTATACCCTGATACGGTATTTTCGCCCCTTCGGGCTATTGGCGTATTTGGTGCAAATAAGACAATAATGATTGATTACTTTGAGAAGTATGTAGTGCCTGAGCAAGACCGGGATAAGATTCCCAATGGCTATGAGTTGGTTCACTATCCCTTCCTCTTTGCAGGTTTCCTCGCCTTATTTTTTACGGCGCTTAATCTGTTGCCTATCGGGCAGCTCGACGGGGGACATGTTATTTATGGCCTCTTTGGCCGGAAGGGTCATTCCATCATCGCCATGATTTCTTTTTTTGGATTACTTCTCTATGGTGGATTAGGACTAGTCAGTATTTATATGGAAACCTATGACATCCTTGTTTATGGAATGGGTCTGGTAATCTTGTATTACTTCCTCCTGAGGGCAGCGGGTATTTCGGTCCGTGATCGATGGATGTATGCCGTTGCCATCTTTACCTTGCAGTTCCTCGTATCCTGGTTATTTCCACAAACCTCCGGAAGTTTATTATTACTCGTAATCGCACTTATGGTAAGGATGTTTATTGGTGTTAAACACCCCCCCAGCATTATCGAGGAAAAACTGGACAATAACCGGGTGATTCTCGGATGGATTAGCCTTATAATCCTGGTCCTTTGTTTTACACCCACACCGTTTATAGGGGTCTAATTTCGGATAATGAATTTGCGTTGCCCCAGTAATCCATTCTTCTCATAAGATATGAGATACATTCCGGGAACGGGATTAGGAATTATGATATGTTGCTGGCCGGAATCTTCCATCAAATCATAAGCTATCTCTCTTCCATCCATGGAATAAACCCTGAGAATAGAAATTTCCTCTGAAATACGAAATTCGCCCCGATTGGGATTAGGATAAATCTTTACTTGAGATTCCTCCAAAGGGAGGTCACCCAGAACTATATCAACTTTTCCAAATCGAGGCCTTAGCATAAGGCTGCCTTTTACTGAGATATTTTGCTGCCAGGTGCCGTCGAGGTTGAAAAAAATACGTTCACCACTGTCATTATTCTTGTCCAGCCCAATATCGAGGCTTCCGGCATTGGTTTGCCTCCATCCCACAAAGAATGTATCCTGAACGAGTACCGGAATGGTTAGCTCGTAGGTGGTAAAACTGTTTAATGAATCCGGAGCTTGTAAGGTTACGAACTGGCTGTGGAGGGTTGACCCGGGATTTCCTTCAAGATCCTGCCAGACATAGAGCTCAATGGACTGCCCCCCCACATTACCACTGATATTGGGAAAGTACATATCAACACTAACCAGCGTGTCGGGCCCTGAGAAAAAATAAGGGAACTCGTAAGCCACAAAGTCACCCGCAAAATTCAGACCCGCTGCAAATTCAGCACTGCCATCATCAAATGCATAGTAATCATGAAGGACTTGCCGCGTATAGGTGGTATCATTGATCGTGAAATCAAGGGGTGCAAACTCGGGCTGGTAGTCGGGTGGTTGATTATCATCCGTGTTCATAAAGAGTTTCAGGTCGATGACAGCGATTGAGTCACTCTGGACTTTTGAAGGGTCCAGCAGCTGATCCGCATTGAGATCGATTTGGCGGATACCCGTGCCTTGTGGATCCGGGAATGATGAAGTGATCTCGAAAGCAAGTGTGTCGGTTTCTGTGATGGTAGACTGATCCGTTTGAGTGGAGGTTATATCGGCAATAACCGTAAAATTGGAAGGTTGCAGCAGGTCAAACAGGTTATATGCAGTAGCAGTAGGCAGTTTGACAATGGTTCCGGCGTTCTGAGTGAAATGATGGATGGGGATTGCCTGGTATTCTTCAAATATACTGGTCAGGTTGGTTTGCAAGGCCCGGTCAGGAAAGTCAAAATTTGTGACGTTATCATTTAAGTAGACATAATCGATATTCCAGATATCATAAGGGCCCGATTGCCGTCCGAAACTTTGAAACCTGAACTGAAATCCTGAATGAAAATAAACAAGATCAGTGATCGGGAGGGCCACGAGTTTAAAAGTATCGAGTTCAACATCCTGTCCTGTCACACTCCAGGCTCTGATCCAATTTCCCGCATCATCCTTAAACTCAACCCGTAGAGAATCGTTATCATTCGGAACCTCACCATTGCCCCTCGATTGATAAAAAAAACTGAGGTATACAATGTCTGAAGGCTGTAGCGCAGAGAGATCTATTTCGCAACTCGTGAGTACATCCGTCAGTCCATCTGAGAGCTGGTCCAGGGAATAGGGCTTCCCCGTTACATCGAGTCCATCAAAGGTGGCAACATTAAGGCTTGGGGGATTTATACCCATCCCGGGATTCACCCAAACATCGTCGGAGTCTACCCAGAAGTCTGCACTGGGAATATTATTGGTGGTGCTGAAGTCATCCCAAAAGGGAAGGGTCAGGGGGGTATTCTGAATACGGGCGTTATCAGCCCTCTTAGAAGGATTTACGCGAGGTATTCCCTTGATGGTCATTTGCGCATAACCACATGTGGCAGCAAGAGTGAAGGCCAATAGTAATATTCTTCTAATTATCATCAGAGGCTGCAGCGCTATCCAGATTTATGCTTACAGTATCCATAACGTCCAAGACCTTGCTTGTAGTATCGGGGTAGAGTTCATAGTAATAGGAAGAGTCCATCTCGATATCCACCCAGAAGGTCAACATTTCGCCCAGTCTAACCACTGAACCGGGATCTGGCGTTTGTCTAACTACATATACAACTTGTCCGGTGGTATCTACCCCGCGGGGAATAATCAGGGGTTCCAGGTTAAGATCGAGTCCCTTTCTGAGTACCTCCGCATCATTATATTCCATTCCGAAAAAGGAGGGAAGTTCGAAACTTGTTTCCCCATAGCCATCTGCCACAATTAAAGTCACTGAGGCGCCCTTGGGTATTTGATCGCCGTCTTCAATGGGTTCCCCTTCGTACCTGGCTTCAAGTACGAGGTTAAAATAGGGTCCCTTTCTCACGAGTGTCCGTTCTATATCGATATCCAGGTTACTGAGCACAGCTTTTACGTGTGTAAGTGATTTCTCACCGGAGAAAAGCCCATCCGGAAATGATATCACGGGAACGGATTTCCTGTTGATCGATATAAATATTTTTCTGCCTTCCTTTACCTTGGAACCGGGTGCAGGATATTGCTGAAGTATCGTAAATGGTGGATACTGTGAGGAATAGGCAGAATCATTGACTTCATAGCGAAGGTTGCGTTGAACAAGCATTTCTTCAAGCTCGTCGACATGCCGTTCGATCAGATTGGGAACTGTTATGGTTTCACCGTGATTGGTCTTGGTTGGAAGGTATATATAGAAGAATCCAAGTGTGATGACCAATCCTATGACCAGTATAATAAGGATGTGGATCACCATCTTTTTTAGGCTGAGCCCTTTTTTTAAGGGCTTTTCTTCTTGAATTTCCTCTGGCTGCTGTTCCTCCATTTAATTATCCAGTTTACTTATATAACTGGTTTCAATATCTCTAAGAATTTCATAACGCTTTTCTGCCAATCCGATGAGCTGGGAGATTAACTCGGTAAATGACACCCCGTGATGTTTCCACATCATCGGAAACATGCTCGCATTCGTAAATCCGGGAATCGTATTGATCTCATTAATATAAAATGATCCCTTTTTCGTCAAAAATATATCCACACGGGCGTAATCTTCACATTTTAAAGCGATAAATGCCTCCCTGCAGGCCTTTCTGATATCCTCTCTTATCTTATCATCTAACCTTGCCGGGACTTCAATAGTAACGGCTTCTTCGTCTACATACTTAGCATCAAAGGAGTAAAATTCATACTTATCACTTATGATGATTTCCCCGGGAAATGAAGTCTCGGGGTCCACATTCCCCTTTATAGCACATTCGATTTCACGCCCCTGGATAAATTTTTCAATAATAATCTCACGATCGTATTTGAAGCTATCCTTAAGGGCTTTATCAAATGACTTTTTGTCTGTTACTTTATTTATTCCTACTGAAGATCCCAGGTTCACCGCCTTAACCATAAACGGTAACCCAAGCTCTTTCTTTACTTCATTAAACTCAATATCTCCTTTTTGTTCTTTAGTAAAACTGAGAAATGGAGTATTGGGAATGCCGTTTTCGGTAAGTATGACTTTGCTGAGCAATTTGTTCATACAAAGAGCGGATCCAGTACTGCCGGTTCCTACGAAGGGTAATCCCATCATTTGAAGTAATCCCTGGATACTCCCGTCCTCACCGGTTGTCCCGTGAATCAGCGGGAATACTATATCAATAAAAAGGGGGGCTTCTTCTGAATATATAACACCGGGATCACCCAATTTCATATTGAGCGGAGATCCGATTTCAATATCCGAATCGAAATTATCGCACTGAAACCACCTGCCCTGACGATCTACCCCAATAAGGATGGGGTTGTAAACATCGCGGTCAATGTATTGAAATACGTTTTTGGCAGAATTGATAGACACGGAGTGTTCCACGGATTTACCGCCGAAGATGATTGCAACATTTTTCACACTTCCTGCCATTGTAATTATCTCCAAATATATAAACAAATCCCGGCCCGGAAACCTACTTATTCACCACCAGACGGTAAGATCTTGAAAACGTTTCTCCCAGGATGTTTACAATGTACAATCCCTGTGATTCATTGCTCAAATCAATTTCAATAGTTTGGTTTAATGCATTATCCAATTTTCCATTGAAGATGCCTTTCCCCATCCGGTCAGTCACTTTAATAATTACGTTTTCACCTTCTTCAAGGTTGAAGGTAAGTTTGCTAAGCCCGCTGGAGGTTGGATTGGGATAAAGTCGTGTTATGTTTTCTTCGGTATCCAGGGGGTCAGGATTATCTGACATGAATAGCTCAAGTTGGTCGAGGTATAGGTTATTACCCCCGCCATTGATAGAAACAAAGGCGAATCTAATCTTTTCATTTCCGGCTAAACTGTTAAGTTCAATAAACTGTTCCTGCCAGTCTTCCGGAGCAGGGGTAAAATCAGTTACAGGGTTGGCAGTAGAAAGGAGTTCCCCCGACCGACTATAAATTATATTGTCGAAGGTAGTTCCACAATCTTCAGATGTTATGAAATAAAGGGTTTCGGACCCGGTATTTAATTTACTGTAAGCCAAATCGAAGAAGATACTCGCTTCTTCCACCAAGCTGAAATCATAAGCCGGGCTGACCAGCCAGGATTCAGCCCCAAGGTCAAAATTGTTATAGGATGATACCCTGATGCTTTCATCTGCGGGAGTCCAGGCAAGTGAGGGATTATCAGAGATCGAGTACCAGTCCTCAAGGACGCCATTATCAAAGGATTCACGCCCCGGGGGAATCATAATCTCAGAATTGACAGTGAATGCATAGTTGATAGTGTTATTGGCGCTATTATCATCCTGAATTCCATTTACCTCGCTAATGGACGCCTCCAACAAGTAATCTCCCTCAGAAAAGGTCACAGGATTTAAAAATGCCTGTCCTGATTGTCCAGGTTGAAGATTTACGTTGCTGAAAACCAGTTCCTGGAAATTGCCGCCATTTATGGTGTAGGATATGTTGAAGCTATTGACGGGGTTTGTTCCACTATTGGTGATTAGAAGGCTGGGGGTGAGATCACTTTCACAGGTAACCCGGCCGGGAGTCAGGACTTCCGAAACCGAAAGATCGAGATTCGAGGTGGTATTCACCTGTATATTGTCGAGGTAAAGATTATTTCCATATCCGTTCACGGACACAAATACCAGCTGAAGCTCGGAGACCCCCTTGAATTTATCCAGTGAGATAAATGGTATGGTTTGCCAGTCCTGGGCGTCCGAAGGAGTAAAATACGATCCACTGGATGGCGTCACTGTCTGCATATCCGGCCCCGTTTGGTAATATAGAGTGTCAAATTGGAGCATGGTGGGATACCCTATTGAAAACTGGCAATTGGGAATAGCGGCAATAAGAAGAGCGTCTCCTTCTGTACCACTAAAGCTCCGGTAGGCCATATCAAAAGAGAGGTATGGAGATTCTGCAGTACTGAGGTCAAAGACAGGACTGAGCAGGTAATCCATTTCACCCGGGTTTTCATACTGATGAAACTCCATTTGGATTGCCTGGTTGGAAGGGGAGCTGTTTGGCGCAGTCCGTATCTGCCAACCTATTTCACTATCCCGGTTGAGTGTAGTCCAGTCACCCAGGCTACTTTCGAAGTCCTGGATGAAGGGGGCGGCTGTAGTCGTTGATACATCGACACTTACAGATTGTGTATTGCGGACTGTGTTATTATCCGGATTGCCGTTTACAGTAACGATCTCAAAAGAATATGGAGAGGAGACCACTGTAACCGGGTCAAATTCTGCAATGAACCTATCTAATGTTGATATCCCGGGGCTAAAGGATTTGAGCTGTACTTCGCCGCCATTCTGAAGGAATCTGATTTCTACGCTGTTGATCGTCTGGCTTCCATAATTTCTGACTTCGACTCGCGGGGTCATTGTCCCGGGGCATTGTATAAATCCCGGTGTAATGATTTCAGAAATCCCAGCATCATCAGGAATGCTGACAGGATCCGTAAGCGCATGTGAGCTGCTAAGCGAGGACCGTCTTGGACTGTTATTCAGTACCGTTATCATCCGAGCTTTTTGGTCTTCCGTGAAGATATTCATACAGGCATCCTGCGTATAATCCATGTAGTTCATGTACATGTCGTTTACACCACAAGTTTCGATGATCCCGGAAGGACAGCCGGAGGTATCGCTTGACTGGTTGGGAGTATCGTCGCAGAAATCAGTACCGCTACACCCATTGATATCGCCCCAAATGTGTCTCAATCCAAAGAAATGTCCCATTTCATGAGTAGTGGTCCTTCCCTTGCTGAAGTTGGAGTTATAATTCCCCTGGGGATAGATATCTTCTGATCCGAATACCGTATAGTCAATAGCCAGTCCATCATTTTCCGGACTTGAGCCGAACGGTACTCCTGTTAATCCCGTTTCTGGGAATGTTGCAAAACCAAGGAGATTCTGACCTGAGATCACCAGGTCAGCCACCCAGATATTGATATATTCTTCCGGGGGCCACTGGCTCAGGTTTTTCATAGCTGATTGCTCTTCCCAGGACCAATTTGATTTGCCGCCATTTACGCGATTAATTCCAGTAGTGGGAAGTCCTTCAGGGTCTTGTTTGGCTAAAACGAAATCAATTTCAATATCAGCAGCCACCGGAAGGAATTCCGCGGGTGTATTTGTCTGATCGGGGTTGGTCCGTCTAAAATCTTCGTTGAGGACCTGGATTTGAGAAAGAACCTGTTCATCAGGGATATTTCTGCCTTCACCATAGTTTTCCCCAAAGTGTATGACATGAACAACGACGGGTACCTGGACAACAGCTTCTGTGCGGAGAATACGAGGTGATATTCTTTCTTCAAGTTTATTTCTCAGCCAATCTTCAAAAATAATATCGGGTTCGTGGGGTGTTCCATTGCGGATTTCCTCTGTGGCGCACCTCACCTGGCCATTTCCAATATTGAATAGAAGTGTTCCCAGGATAATGAAGAATAATATACGCAATGACCCCACTCTGTGTTTGTTGATCCTGTAAATTATCCAAAAAACAGGATTTGGGTAACCCTTAACGGTTCATTTCTACCACCTTTGTTTTTTCACGGGCAGCATTTCGCAGCGCTACTTGTTGAGCGAGGTTTTTTGCAAGCTGGGTAAAGGCTTCTGAAACCGGACTGTCTTTGAGAACCGCAGGATATCCTGAATCACCACTTTCACGGATTCCCTGGACAATGGGAATCTGACCAATCAGGGGAATCCCGTGTTTATCCGCCAGGGATTTACCCCCCGACTCACCAAAAATGAAATACTTGTTGTCAGGTAGTTCTTCTGGTGTGAACCAGGCCATATTCTCAACGAGTCCGAGTACAGGTACGTTAATCTGTGGTTGCTTGAACATAGCGATTCCCTTCTGAGCATCAGCGAGTGCTACTTTTTGTGGAGTGGTTACAATCACCGAACCCGTGACCGGTACCGTTTGTACCATGGTAAGGTGGATATCGCTGGTCCCGGGAGGCAGGTCGATCAATAGATAATCAAGCTCTCCCCATTTTGTGTCCATGAAGAATTGTTTTAGGGCACTGCTCGCCATGGGACCTCGCCAAACCACGGCATTATCAGCCGGGGTGAGGAACCCTATGGAGATCAATTTCACCCCGTATTGCTCCAGGGGTACCAGAACATTTTTACCGTTAACTTCCTCGATGCCCGGCTGTTCATTTTCACAATTGAACATTGTGGGCATGCTCGGTCCGAAGATGTCGGCATCAATAAGCCCCACACGGGCTCCTTCCTTCGCCAAAGCCACTGCCAGGTTTGCAGCAATAGTACTTTTACCAACTCCTCCTTTACCTGAGGCCACTGCGATAATATTTTTTACACCGGGAAGCAAGGGTGTATTGTCCCTGGTAGTAGTCACATTGGAAGTGAATTCGATATCTATCGAGACATCTCCAACTTCACGTTGCACCGCTTCAATACAATCTTTACGGATCAGTTCCTTTAATGGACAGGCCGGGGTGGTAAGTACAACTGTAAATGATACCGCGTTGTCGGACACATTTATATCCTTAATCATGTTAAGGGTGACCAGGTCTTTTTTAAGGTCTGGATCATTAACAGTTTTCAGTGCTTTTAGAACCTGAGATTCAGTAATTGGCATTCCTTTTTCAGTTTTAGGTCTCTTAAATCTTATTTAACAATTTTTGACATGGTTTTGAAGAACCAGGAAGAATCGGAATTGGAAAATTTCTTCATTCCCATATCCATCATTTTTAGGATTTCCAGGAATTCTCCCGTCACTTCCCTGAATTTTTCTGCCTCCGGACCTTTCCCCTCCGCCGATTTTGCGTCTCTTAAGACTTCCATCATTGGGGTAATCTCCTTCTTCCTTCTCTCCCGGGCAATCCTTGCAGATAATTCCCAGGGGCTCCCTTTTGCACTGAAAAACTCTTTTCGCTCTCCGGGTTTAACATGTTTCCTGATAACACCCCAGTCGATAAGTGCGCGTAGATTCATGCTCGCGTTTCCACGACTGATAGATAATTCATCCATAATCTGCTCTACGGACAATTGTCCTGGAGTAATGATCAGCAATGCAAAGATTTGTGCCATGGTCTTATTGATACCCCACGAGGTACCAAGTGTTCCCCACGCTTCGATAAATTCGTCCCTGGCTTCTTTATACTCCATTTGTAAGGGTATTTAGTCTTGTTCCTTTGAAAAACCCGAGTAAAGATCGGCCATTACATATAAATGAGGAAATGTGAGGCAGGATATTAATATGATAAACAGCATATAGGGTGACATGCTGAAAGAAAAGTGTTGCGTGAGAAAATAGGTCGTAACGAGGAATAGGACACCTGCAATGCTAAATGGGGCAATTAATTTGAAGAACCTCAGCAGATTCAATCTTCGGTAATGCTTTTTCAGATCTTCGTATTCCAGAACCATTGATTTAAGTGAATGCCAAATACCGAAGTAGAGGGCAAAGGCAAAGACTGCATTTGTAAAGTTGGCGATTACTGAAATCAGTAATACCAAAGCAAATTCATAAATGAACTCCCGGTGGGTTATCTCCTTACTTGATAGGAAAAAGAACATTCCGAGTATGGTAATACCCCCTGAAATATAAATCATCCATTCCAGAACCGGGGTGTTCATCCAGAAATCTGTCTGAACGGATTCCAGGCTCTTGAATATGGCAAGGCATTCCTGGAAATTGAGTCTTATGATCAGTGAAAGAAGGAAAGTTCCCCACGCTAAGAATAAGATATTCTTTAGAATCCGGGAATTCCCACGGATATAGAAAAGTTGGGACTGTCCAAAATGAAAGGCGGACACAAGGAGGAAAAAAGGCAACATAAGGGATGGCGAGATCAGCCAGAATAAGCCTGAGATGGCCATGATCCCCAGGTATACAAGGATAAAACTTAAAACCGCCCTTCTATCAGAAGACGATTTCCGAAGGTATATGACATGGTCGAGTGAACCATGTGGAATGCCGAGCAAAAATACGAGGCCGAGGAAGATCTGGAAGCTGTACTCCTGTAATTGTGGAACCAGGGCCACTCCGAGTCCAAGTGCAATTGTCAGCAGAAGGATTAAGCGGTCAATATGTTTGGTAAGGGTCATGTTGTGAAAAAAAAAGAGACCCCGTACGGAGCCTCTTTTTATTCAACCATCTATTATTAAGCAACTACCGTTTCCTTGTTAGATTTATCGGAGATGGCAATAGAATAAACTACCAGGCCGAAACCGATTTTGTTGATCGCATCCGCTATGTTGTAGAAAAGATCAACACTTGAAGATGTCAGTCCCAGTGAGGTATTCAACCATCCGCCAGGCATACACATGTATCCTATAGGATAAATTGCCCATCCTACGAGTACGAACCAGGCCAGCATTCTGATACCTCTTACTACTGTAGGATTACCTGATGCATCTCCTAATTTCTTCACTTCACCAAACCAAGCGGTATACAGTACATATACGTAACCTATCGTTGAGAGTAAACCCCAAAGTACGCTGTGAGCGGTTGCGCCGTCAGCTGCAGATCCATCTGCATTTAGGGGAACAAATGCTTCACCGATGTAGCCGGCTACGAGCATCCATGCAGAAGCTATGATTAATTTCCACATGAGTCCAATCTTTGCACCGGCTGCTTTGGTTAACAGGTAAAACTCAACACACATCAACGGAACAGTCAATGTCCAATCGATGTAACGGAGAGCAGTAGGATTTTCTCCAGTGGCTGCATAGTAATCTCGCATATAGTAGTAATGTACTGCTGCGATAAACGTGATTAATCCCGAAACCAACAGGGATGTCTTCCACTTGCCGGCAACATTTCCCCTTTCCACGAAAAAGAAAATAGATGCTGCAAGCATGGCCATATATCCGGTGAAGAACGTAAATGCTACCGGATCGTCTTTTGGTATGGTAACCAAGTCTGTAAATAGTGTGTTCATGATGTTTAATGTTTTTTCAATTATATTAAACATTGAAGTTTCAGAAATGTTTGAAACATATTAATTTTCATTTAATTTTTTTATAAAGCTTCCATCTTTCATTTACGATATGCACTCGTAAATTTGTATCACCCACTGCTTATGATATCCAGCCAGTCGATAGATGAAGTGAAGATGAGAATTGACATCGTTGATGTGATCAGCGATTATGTCAGTTTGAAAAAAGCCGGAACAAATTTCAAAGCGTTGAGTCCATTTACGGACGAAAAAACACCTTCTTTCTTTGTTTCTCCTTCTAAGGGTATCTATAAATGCTTCAGTAGCGGTAAAGGGGGAGATGCCATTGATTTCCTGGAAGAGCACGAGGGGATGACCTACCTGGAGGCGATTCGCCACCTCGCCAAAAAATATGGGGTCGATTTAGAAGAGACTTCTAGCGATCAGGATGATCAGACCAGGTCGGAGCGAGAGGCACTTTATATAGTTCTGGGATTTGCGCGTGACCTGTATCGCGAACTCCTGATGGATCACGCGGAAGGTAAGAAGATTGGACTGGATTATTTCAGGGAACGCGGACTGAACACCGCCACGATCGAGAAGTTTGAACTTGGCTATGCACTTGACAAATGGGATCACCTGCTTAAAACGGCTAAGGAAAAGGGCCATTCGGAGGAGTTGCTGGAAAAGGCGGGTCTTATCATAAAAAAGGATGATGGTAAGATTTATGACAGGTTCAGGGGACGTACGATCTTTCCGGTTCATGACATATCGGGGAGGGTAATTGCATTTGGTGCGAGAATTCTCGGAAATGAAAAGAATCAGCCGAAGTATATCAACAGCCCGGAGACGGAGGTATACACCAAATCAAAGGTTCTCTATGGTCTTTTCCAGGCTAAGAGGGAGATAAGAAATAAGAATAACTGCTACCTGGTTGAAGGTTACACAGATGTTTTGAGCCTTCACCAGTCTGGATTCACAAACGTGGTGGCCTCCTCAGGTACAGCCCTGACTGATGATCAAATCAGGTTGATTAATCGCTACACGGACAGTATCACTATGCTTTTTGATGGCGATCGGGCAGGGGTAGAGGCATCGATGCGAGGTGTGGATATGATCCTGGAAAAAGGATTGAACGTAAGGATTGTGATGTTCCCCGACGGGGAAGATCCTGATAGCTACCTGAGGAAAGTGGGATCGACGGCTTTCGAAGATTATTTGTTTAACGAGAAAAAGGATTTCGTCACGTTTAAGGCAGCCTACTTTGCAGACAAGGTGGGCGATGATGCTTCGGCTAAGGCAACAGCTATCCGTGAGATCGTTGGTTCCATTGCGAAAATCCCCGATCCCATGAAGCGGGCCATCTACCTGAAGGAATCCTCGGGAATTTTTGAAATTGATGAGGCCATCCTCGTTTCTGAAGCCAACCGGATGATCATTGAAAGGAGGAAGCAGTCCAGGTCGAGGCGACAAGTGGATGATCTGCCCCCGCTACCGGTCACAGAACATGAAGAAGAGCCAACTGCGAGGTCCATTGATGAAGTTATTAAAGACCAGGAAAGGGAGTGTCTCCGGATTCTCGTGAATTACGGCAACGAATCACAGCTGGAATTTGGCTTTTACCATAAATACTTTTTCACGGAAACCGAAGGGCTCGAGTATCTTGATAATACGGTTGGCAAGATGATCTCCCTGTATCAGAAGGAAATTGAAAAAGGTAAGCCTGTAGATGTTGAGACGTTTATAGATGAAGATGATGACGAAGTTCGGGACCTTGCCGCTGATTTGTTCTTCGAGAAGTATACAATTAGTGAAAACTGGAAACTGAAGCATAATATTACGGTGCTCCATGAAACCGAAATGCTTGACCTGGTTTTTCAAAGGAACTTGCTACTTCTGAAATACAGGAAAGTCACCAAGACTCTCGAAGAGGAAATGCGGAAATTAAAGGAAGCTACACAACCTTCAGAACAGGATGAAATTATGGAGCATTTTCGCCTTTACAAGCAATATCACACTGAATATGCCCGCGAACTGGGCATCATTATCGATAACTGATCGAAACCACAACCCCTACTTAGTTGTTTGTGTTAATATGACTAGCTTTGCGCTGTCGATACAACATAAAAATGAAGAGTAAAATACAGCTTGATTCGATTGAGGAGGCCATTGAGGATATCCAGAATGGAAAAATCGTCATAGTCGTTGACGATGAAGACAGGGAGAATGAGGGAGACTTCATTTGTGCTGCAGAATGCATTAGCCCGGAAATCGTCAATTTTATGGCAAAACATGGTCGAGGACTGATTTGTGCACCCATTACAGAGACGAGGTGCGAAGAATTGCAGCTTGACCTGATGGTAGGAAAGAATACCTCGTCTCACGAAACTCCTTTTACCGTCTCGGTTGATCTGATCGGGCATGGATGTACAACGGGAATATCCGCTCATGATCGCTTCATGACCATAAAAGCACTTGTGGACCCTGAGACTAAGCCGGAAGAACTTGGAAGGCCTGGTCATATTTTTCCCTTAAAAGCAAAAGATGGGGGTGTTCTCAGGAGAACCGGACATACTGAGGCTGCAATTGATCTTGCCCGTCTGGCAGGATTTCGCCCGGCAGGTGTGCTTGTAGAGATTATGAATGAGGATGGTACCATGGCAAGGCTACCCGATCTTTCAAAAGTAGCCGAGAAATTTGGGATGAAGCTGATTTCCATTAAGGATCTCATAGAATATAGGATGAAGATCGAGAGTTTGATTCAACTGAAAGTTGACGAGGTTGATATGCCAACCGACTATGGCAAGTTTAAACTAAAGGCCTACGAGCAGACGAATACGGGTGATTTGCATGTTGCTCTGACCAAGGGTACATGGTCAAAAGATGAGCCCGTTTTGGTTCGTGTACATTCCAGTTGTGTAACAGGAGATATTTTTGGATCCTGCCGCTGCGATTGTGGTGGCCAGTTACACAGGGCTATGAACATGGTCGAAAAGGAAGGCAAAGGTGTTGTTCTTTATATGAACCAGGAAGGCAGGGGAATTGGACTTGTGAATAAGCTAAAAGCATATAAACTCCAGGAGGAGGGCATGGACACCGTTGAGGCCAATCTCGAACTCGGATTCCAGATGGACCAAAGAGATTACGGTGTTGGAGCCCAAATCCTACGTGACCTGGGAATCCGGAAAATCAAACTCATATCGAACAACCCAAAGAAAAGGGTCGGGCTTATAGGTTATGGCCTGGAAATTGTAGAATCTGTTCCTATACAAATTGAGCCTAACCAGCACAATGAAAAGTATCTCAAAACCAAAAGGGACAAAATGGGTCACAGGATTCTTGAGGAATAAAATCTTCATATTGATTGTGCTGGGGACTGTTCTTTTTATCGGGACGGTAAAAGCACAAAGATTTTCATCCGAATACTGGCACGATGGAACGGCGATCTTGCTGGATGGCACCAAAATTCCTGGGAAAATTAAATATGACTTTCAGCAAGATATTATCCAGGTTGAAGCCAATGGTGAGATTAAACCCTATACGGCTCAAAATTTCCTTTATTTCGAGATTCAGGATGCCTACCTGGAAAGGCCAAGGAGGTTTTACAGCCTTCCATACAACCCTGTGAACGGCTATGACACACCACGGATGTTTGAAGTACTCGTTGAGGGAAAGATAAATTTACTCTCCCGGGAAGAAAGGGAAGTTTCGTCAGGCAATTATGGTTTTGGCGTATACCGCATCCCGGATCAGGATGACCTGATTATGAGTTATTATATCCTTAAGGAGGGCTCGACCATCAGGGATTTCCGGGCAAAAAAGGCTGAACTTTTGAATTACATGGGAGCGGCCAAAAGAACAGTAGAGGACAAAATGAAAGAGGAGCGTTGGAATGTCAAAGATGAAGACGATCTTATCCGCATTGTATCCTTCTATAACAGTTTATTTATTGGAAAATAAGGGCTATGGCGAAACCATTGATACTGGTAAGCAATGATGACGGGATAACTTCCCGGGGTATCAGGTTACTGGTGAATTGTATGAAGAAAATTGGTAATGTGGTGGTAGTCGCCCCTGACAGTCCGCAAAGTGCCATGGGTCACGCCATAACCATAGGTAATACCCTACGACTTGATGAAACAGATATCTTTAAAGGAGTTAAAGCATTTGAGTGCTCAGGAACACCTGCAGATTGTGTTAAATTGGCCAAGCATCATATCCTGACTGACCGCAAACCCGACCTGGTAGTCAGTGGTGTCAATCACGGAAGCAATACCAGCATATCTGTTTTGTATTCCGGAACCATGTCTGCTGCAATTGAAGCTGCAATGGAAGGTCTTCCGGCCATCGGATTCTCCCTCTGTGATTACAGTCATGATGCACATCTTGACCATATGGAAGAATGGATTATAGAAATAACGCGTGAAGCACTGAAAAAAGGGATTCCAAAGGGAGTGGCCATCAATGTCAATTTTCCACCGCGACGTAACGACCCAATTAAAGGAGTAAAAGTATGTCGCCAGGCAAATGCCAGGTGGCAGGAAGAATTCGATGAAAGGTTTGACCCCTTTGGAAGAAAGTACTACTGGCTGGCCGGCAATTTTGTAAACCAGGATAAAGGGGAGGATCACGACGAATGGGCCATAGCCAATAATTATATTTCCCTGGTTCCCTGCCTATTTGACCTCACAGCGCATCATGTAATTTCAAATATAAACCAGGAATGGAATTTCAGGTCCTAACGCAGGACTTTGCTGTCGAGTGAATATTTTCCAGGTCCGGTAAAAAATAGCAAGATACAGGCCGTCAGGAATAATAGAGACTTTTCCTGTCTTGAGAACGGATCGTCCGCATGGACAATAAATCCTGCCACGAACATTACAAAACCGAGGCCAATACTCGCCAATCGCGTATACAAGCCCAGGATAATGGCAACGGCACAGACTACCTCTCCAAACACTGCTCCCAGGTATGAGATCTCCGGGCCAAGTCCTATAGGGTTTCTGAAACTCTGCATGTTTTCACTGAAATTCAGCAATTTAGGAATGCCGTGAGTCAGCATCATGCCCCCCATGGCAAGGCGGAATATCATTAGCCCGAAACTACTGCCACCATCTAGTGATTTGTATTTTAGCAGGAAGTTTTTCATAGGACATTCAAGCTTTGTTCTTTGATTTTTTCAAGCTCTTCCTTCATAAGAACCACGGTTTTCTGGATCTCGGCATCGTTGGCTTTTGACCCGATGGTATTGATCTCTCTACCGAGTTCCTGGGATAAAAATCCAAGTTTCTTACCGCAATTATCCTCTTTTAACACTCCATCGAAGTGTTTTACATGACTTTCAAGCCTGACGAGCTCTTCTGTAATATCGAGCTTTTCAAGATAGAAAATGATCTCCTGCTCCATACGGTTTTCATCGATATCTTCAGGCTTAATGAGCTTGGCAATCGAACCTTCGAGCCGCTCCCGCAATCTCGTGGCACGTACTTTTTCCTTTTCACCAATATCTTTTCGAAGCAAATCGATTTTACCGATATATTGTCTCAATTCTGTCTCGAGGTTCTTCCCCTCAGTCTCCCTGAAAGAACAGCATTTTTTCAGGGCGCTTTCCAGCTCTTGTTTGATTACATTGAAAAGTTCCTCGGGCGTTTCTCCCAATTGACTGGTATTGGCGATTTCGGGCTGTTCAATGGTAAGCCGGAAGATATCGTCGCCCGTATATCCCGTTTCCTTTGCCAGTGCAGCAATTTCATTATAAAGTGCTTTGAATTTGTGGGTATTGATAAAGGAAAATGAGGGATCTTCCACCTTGGCCTCACATTCAATATTGATCAATACTTTTCCACGCGAAAGATATTTTGATGCAATGGCCCTCAGTTCAATTTCCTTGTCGGATAAACTTCTCGGAATCCGGAATTGCAGGTCGAAAAATTTAGAGTTGAGTGATTTAACCTCAACCTGTACTTTATACTTATCATCCTCAAAACGGGATGAGCCAAAGCCTGTCATTGATAGGATCATAGGGAGATTGTGTTGGGCGGTGAAATTACGAAAGCCTAGAAATCAAATCCAAGTGAAACTGATAATCGCGGTTTGGATACCGCATAATCTTCTAAAGGCCAGGCCAGGTCAAACTTCATATAGTACCCGAGCATCATTGTACGGAAACCAAGCCCGTAGCTCGCCAACCATGGATTTTTAAAGTTATTAAGGGTAATGGTAAATGCACCCTCCTTTATTGTTTCAGAGGTAATCGTGTTATCATCGCTCAAAGGAGAAGATCCCGACCAGCTGGAACCAGCATCGAGAAATCCTATAAACTGCATGTTCCTGAAGAAATTAGAGGATATATAGCCACTGTTCAGGTATCTGATGAGTGGTATTCGCAGTTCAGCGTTGAATAAAACCGCATCCGTGCCATATAACTCGGCAAACTCAAAACCCCGAAGTGTTGTGACAAACTCCGTAAACAGCAGATCGGATCGATCTCCACCAATTTCCCTGTTCAGAGGATTACCTGAGCCACTCTCATTCGTTCGGTTAAATAACCAATTGTCCACTCCGCCCAGTACATATGATTTAGGACTGTTACCAAAGAATTTGCCGTAAAACAACCGACCTGCAAGTGTTATTTCCCTGTGTATCTTTTGATAGTGGCGGAAATCCAGCTTGATGTTGCTGAAACTCAATCCCGAATTACTCATATTCTCATAATGATTGAAGCTGATCTTGCCCCTCGTTCCTTCCTGCAGGTTCATGCCGGGTGATATCGAGTTATCGAAGACAAGTTCGAGGTTAATTCCCCCATAAGACTGCTTAACCGGGTCAAGAAAAACCGGGGGTGATTGTGGAATTCCATTCCTGTCGAGTCTGCCCAGGTCATTATAAATAGTTTGAGTAAAGAACGGGTATGCTCCAAACCTTGTCCGAACGCTCAATGGATAGGAGGCCCCCAGCTGTATTTTATTCAATGCATAATTATCCTGTGAAGGGTTTTCCCCTTCTTTATTCCAGAAGATCACCTTACGGTCGTAACGAACATTATAATCTACCTGGTATTTCATGAAATTATACTCAGTGAAGATGTCTCCCGCTCTAAGATCGGTGGTACTCATAATTCCCCCCGCAAACCTGTGGTTTTCCAGGAGATCATTCATATCAGATTCGATGATCATACCGAAGCCTCGCAGAGGGTCAATCACGAAGGAAGTGAGAATCTTATCTGCACTGAATAGGGTTTCATAATCATATGGTCCCAGGATATTGCTGCTTTGCCTCATCCTCCTGTATTGGCTGAGGAATGATTCAGTGGGAGCTGCTACATCACGGCTTACTTCCTCTTCAAATTTATAATCTTCTGTATCGAGGATCTCTTCCTTTTTCTGCTGTTGTTCTTGTTCCTGTTCCTCTTTTTGCCGCAAATCTTTCAGACGATTCTCAATCAATTCTTTTACACTTAGTTCTTTGGGAGGCTCTTCTTTCTTCTCAGACCTACGACTTCGCACCAATTTAGCCTGGAGGATCTGCTGCCTGCTACTGGGCGGAGTGAATTGTTGTTTGTCAGTATCAAATCCGGTTTGTAAAAACACCTGATCCCTTGAATCATGCAGGGAAATGAAAGTCAAGGAATTTCTTTCCCGGTTCACACTGAATTCCCTAATATTCTTTTTGTAGTTGGTGAGCTGGCTGTATATACCCGTCGCCACATCGTATTTGAAGATATTGTAGATTCCCTTTTGATCACTCAGATAAATGATCTCCTTGTCATTCAAAGCAAAAGGCTGAATATCTTCGCTTACCGTGTTGGTGATCCGATTGACAAAATTCGTGGTAGTATCGAGGTTGTAGAAGAAGAGGTTAAAATTGTTATTGATAAGGTTTACATCCTTAGTCTTGAGATTCAAAGTATCTGATAACCTGTTGGAACTGAAAACGATGGAATTGGTACCAGGTACAAAGGATGGATCAATGTCGTCCCACACATCGTAAGTAAGCCTCCTGATCCGATCTCTACGGGTGCTGATCAGGTATAGGTCACTCATGCCGTTAACGGTTGCACTTATAATTCCCAGTCTCCCATTGGCCGAAAAGGAGAGATCATTGACCTGTGAAATATTTCTCAGGACCCTAGGAATCCGTGTATCTGAAGCAACATCGTAAAGCCAGAAGATTAATTCTCCTTTTTTGGTACTAATAAGGCCAAGCGTATTGTCGTCGACCCAGGCCAGCAAAGGCAGGCTGTAATCGACCTCCTGGTTGATTATCCTAACACCCCCTTTGATTACCTCATGGTCTTCGTTAGTGGCAATGTCTTTTAATATAACCCTGAATTTTCCCCGGTCATTAATTGTATATGCCACCCGCAACCCATCCGGACTGACAGCCACATTTTTGTAGGCGTGCCCCCGACGGTTTTTTGAACCAAAAATATTGCTTTCATCCGGCAGTGAATAATTGCTGTCCAGACGTCGATCCATTTCAGAGTAGAAGCTTCTCCAATCATTCATCAGGCTCTTGAATGACATTTGAAGGGTAATCTCTATACTCTTTTCTTCATTTCGGATAATCCGGATATAATTCAGAATTGAGGAAATATTACTCTTTCCGTGTCTTTCCGCTATGTAATTCCAGATGCTTTGCCCTATAAGTGCTGCCTCTTTTCCGCTTAGCTTCTGGAGCCTGATATTGTTTTTTTCACGGATATACTGCCTCACAAAATCATCCATTTCTATACTCCAACCCTTGGAAATATAGTAGGCCGCTCCTTCGGTAAACCATTCGGGTAAGTTCATGAAGGTACTTTGCAGCATATCCTTTAGACTGCCGCCATAAAGCATCTCATTGAGTAGTAGGGTCGTAACCTTATACATGAGCTCTTCTTTCAGGTCCTTAACAGTACCGGGATGGGCAATTTCAATGTAAGATTTGGCAAATTGAGTCTCTCCACCACTGATTGGACCCTCGTAATTAATACCCACATTGCTTTGTTGAAGGTCACTTACAGAGTTGTATATGAAGACCTTTGTTTTGGAATAGGGAGGGTAGCCCATCAGGTCGGTGAGCATATCAAACTGTTGTTCCAGGAAAGTCAGATTTTCCTTTGCCAGGTATCCTCCTTCACCATAGTAATAGTATTCGAAGTTTTCGGAGGAAATGGATTTCCAATCAAATTCCCTGTATTGGATCCTGTTTTTTCCAAAAGTTTCCCTGGAATTTTGGGCAGATACGGAAAATACTGCCAGATAAAGCGCAATCGATATGAGAAAAAATCTCTTCACTATACGTTAAAAATATCTTTAAATATACCTATAAATACCGTTTCAAGTCGGCTTCCTTGTCTATTTCACCGCTACCTTCGATAAATGATATCAATTCATCGGCAAAGTACGGGGCAAGTGTAACTCCCTTGGTACCTAACCCATTTAGCATGCCAATGGTTTCGTGTTTTGGGTGAAAACCGACAAAAGGACGACGATCGAGGGTGGACGGCCGTAGACCGGCATAATGATCAATAATTTCAAAGGGTTGAACCAACAATTCGGTAAGCTTCTTGATCAGGTACTTTTTGCCTTTCTCTGTCACAACCGGTCTGAGATCTGAATTTTCATAAGTTGACCCAACAATAGCCTCACCATTGCCTCTCGGAAGTACAAATACCCCCCGGTTATATATCCGGTTATCCTTCAAATCCCATTTTATCTTCAACAGCTCACCCTTAACCGGGCGAAAGGGCAGGAATTGAAAAAACGGGTTATCGCGCGGGGACCATCCGTCACAATAAATAATCTTTCCGGCCACATACTTTTCGTATTGGACTTCGCCGGGTTTTATTTCGAGTTTGGTCGGATCCAGGAAGCCTTGGATCAGCGATTCACTTTCAAGAAGGTATTTCCTTGTTGCCTCCAGGAATACAGGCAAGTTCACCCACCCGCTCTGATCCAATGATACACCTCCATATGGATCTTGTACAATATCCCTAAAACTTGGGGAAGAATGGACTTCCTTTATGAATTTAGAATAGCCAGGTTCAGAGGTCTTACCACTCATATCGTTGACATCTGCGGTGGTCCTGAAAGGCCTGTAATGATCCAGGGGATGAAGAAATTTTGCACTTAACTTAATCTCCATACTCCTATAGAAGTCTATAAACCCCGGCCATAGTTTATCCGCTTTCCAGGTCTTTATCATATTTCTACCGGTAATGGGATTGAATATGCCGGCTGCGACTATTGAGCTTTTGTTTTCATCGCGTTGATCATATACAAGGACGGATTTTCCCCTTTCGATCAATTTGCAGGCCAGAACAGATCCTGCCACACCCTGCCCAACTATGATTATGTCTATCCTGGTGCTCAATTTTGAGGAAATCTCTCTAATTTATGTCTGAACATTGGTAGTTTTGAAGGTATGATAAATGTAAAAACTTTTGTCTTCAACCCCTTCATGGAAAATACTTATCTCATTTACGGAGAGGATAAGAAAGCAACCATCATTGACCCGGGTTGCTATGATGCAAGGGAAAAGCTAGCCTTGAGCGAATTCATTGAAAATGAAGGTCTTGAGGTGGTCCAACTGCTGAATACACATTGCCATATTGACCACGTATTGGGGAATAGCTTCGTTAAGGATAAGTATGGTGTAGAACTTGGCATTCATAAGGATGATCTTGAAGTGCTACGTGCCGTAAAGGCCTATGCTCCCAGTTATGGATTTCAGAACTACGAAGATATCGAACCTGATTATTTCCTTGAACCCGGTAAAACTGTACAAATGGGTGGAAGGGAATTTGAGATCATATTTGCACCCGGACATGCCCCGGGTCATGTAGTTTTTTATAATGAGGATGAAAAAATACTGATTGGAGGGGATG
Source organism: Flammeovirgaceae bacterium (assembly GCA_024638265.1). Taxonomy (GTDB): domain Bacteria; phylum Bacteroidota; class Bacteroidia; order Cytophagales; family Cyclobacteriaceae; genus JAHEKQ01. The sequence goes on along the minus strand of JAHEKQ010000173.1, from coordinate 10,463 downwards.
TCTTGTTCAGGGCATCCATTGGGAGGACAGATCTCCCGGGGGGCGATCATGACCTTTTGATTGAAAACATCCGGGAAAAGATATTCAAATTACCGGGCGATACGGTTGTTTACCCGGGTCATGGGGAAAATACTTCTATAGGTTGGGAGAAAGAGAACAATCCCTTTTGTGCAGTAGTCTGAATGTTCAGCATTCCCAATATATTGACATTACTTAACCTGGTTTCCGGGTGCATCGGGATTGTAATGGTCTTGCAGGGATCCCCTTCTGCCGGAGCCATATGGGTCTGGATCTCGGTATTTTTTGATTATCTGGACGGATTTGCCGCCAGGAAAATGAACATAATATCCCCCATAGGGAAGGAACTGGATTCACTGGCTGACATGGTCTCCTTCGGTGTTTTGCCCGGTATTGTCATTTTTGTCATGATGTTACCCCTTGAGCCCTTTAGGGGGGCAGCCTACCTGGCCCTGATAGTTCCGGCATTCTCTGCGCTCAGATTGTCTAAATTCAATACCGACGATCGCCAGTCAGATACCTTCTATGGACTACCTACCCCTTCAAATGCTCTCTTTCTCACTTCTCTCGCACATATTGAACTGTCATTCTTAAGTAATTATTGGGTACTTCTCGTACTTGCTGTTGTTTTCTCTCTCCTCCTTATATCAGAATTGAGGATGTTTGCGTTGAAGTTCAAGAGTTTCAGCTTTAACCAAAACAAATGGAAATATCTCGGTATACTGACTTCACTGACGATCGTGATCCTCTTGGGGATTAAAGGAGTGTCAATTGTAATTGCCGGTTACATACTCGTCAGTCTCATTATTCATTTCAGCAGGCGAAACGATACAGTGACCTGAGTTGTTCATCTTATTAAGATGTGGATTAGGATCTACATAGGATTATTAATTTGCTTTTCAGCCCTTTCTGATCTCAGGGCTCAGTCGTCTGTGCTCGCTGATGGACAATGGGGTGCGATGGCCATCGCGGAAGAGGGCATCTACAAAATTGGTTTGAGTGATTTACAAGCCATGGGAATTAACCCGGCCGGGATTGATCCAACTAAAATCAAAGTATTCGGAACGGGGGGAATGTTGATACAGCAACTTGACGGCAGTAACCCGATTGATCCGCAGGAATTATCGATTTATGTAGAAGGAGAGGGGGACGGCAGTTTTGATAATAACGACTACGTGCTTTTTTATGCACGGGGAGCCCACATCCTGGAACCTGATGTTAATTCCAGGAAGTTTATACCACTGAGAAATTATTATAATGATACTGCGTACTATTACCTGCAGGTAGCAGATACTCCCGGAAAGCGACTCGGCTCCTCGTTGGACCAGGGTGGTTCTCCACCAATGATCTCGACTTATGACTATCCGATATATCTCGAAGAAGACTTGAATACCCTGATCGGGTCGGGAAGGGAATGGATGGGGGACCGTTATAGTGCTGCAACCCCTGTAAGAACCTATTCATTCATTGTTCCGGGTGTTTCAGAAAACAGTGACATAACGATCAGCCCCCAAATGCTGGGATACTCGTTCCTGCCCACGCAGTTTGACTTTTCACTAAACGGACTGGAAACAGGTTCATTGGCAATTCCCTCAGTGGATGATTTTCTTTACGACGAAAAGGGAAATATTGTATCCGGAGATTTTACCCTCAGTTCAGCACTTCTGAGTGGCGATGAATATACCCTGGACGTGGAGTTTATTCCAGCCACCCAATCCAGAATATCAGAGGGATACCTTGATCATCTCATACTTCAATTTGAACGGGATCTTGAATTGACCGGTGATCAGTTAATCTTTCGAACGTTTGAAAGTATGGATCAGCCGGTAACTAAATACCAGGTGGATGCGGGACCGGATGTACGCGTCTGGGATATTACCGATCCACTAAATACAGATTCGCAGGACTTCACCATTAACGGCCAGAATATTGAATGGAGTTCATCATCCGGTACTCTTCGCCATTTTGTAGTATTTGACCCATTAGCAGAATTATTGAAACCTGTCACAATTTCTGCCCTACAAAACCAGGATGTAAAGGGTAATCCCACTCCAGATCTCATCGTGGTTACTTATCCGGGTTTTGAGTCCCAGGCCGAACAATTAGCACAACACAGACGGACATATAATGCCCTGGATGTATTGGTAGTTACCACTGATCAGGTTTTTACCGAATTTTCTTATGGTGCCAAAGACCCCACAGCCATTCGGAATATGGCTTATCATTTTTACCATATCGAACCGGGAAAATTAAAGCATTTGTTGTTATTCGGCAGAGGTTCCTATGACTTCAAGAACATCAGAAGAGGAGGAAAGAATTATGTACCAATCTATCAATCACGGGAGTCTCTGGATCCCCTGGAAACCTACAGTTCTGATGACTACTATGGATTCCTGGAAGATGGCGAGGGAGCCTGGATTGAAAACTCGGCTGGCAATCACAGTATGGATATTTCCGTGGGAAGGATTCCTTTAACCAATCAGCAGGAAGCTTCTGATGTCGTCAATAAACTGATCAGGTATGACACATCCCCTGATACCTACGGATCCTGGAGGAAGAAGCTTCTTTTTATTGCGGATGATGGTGATTTCAATATACACAACAGCCAGTCAGATCAACTGACACAATTTGTGGATACTACCTTTCAGCGATATGACCCGTTGAAACTATTTCTCGATAATTTTGAACAGGAACCCAGGGCGGGTGGTGAAAAATCGCCTGCCATGACCGAGGCTATTGACCGCGCAATCGAAGAGGGAGCATTGATCGCCAATTACACCGGACATGGGGGAGAAGCAGGTTGGGCCCAGGAATTTGTGCTTGATCAATTCAAAGCAGCAGAATGGGACAATGGTAACAGGTTGCCCTTATTGGTTACCGCTACCTGTGAGTTTGGAAGACATGATAACCCGGACAGGATTTCAACAGGTGAGATGGTCCTTCTTAACCCTGAAGGTGGGGCGATTGGACTCGTTTCTACTTCCAGGCCAGTATTTTCAAGCACCAATTTTCAGTTGAACAAGGCATTTTACCAGGTGGTTTTCGAGGAGAGTATGGAAGGCGGACTTTCACTGGGAGAAATATTCCGGCAGACAAAAAACAGTTCCTTAAACGGGGTTTTCAACCGGAATTTTTCACTGTTGGGAGATCCCTCGATGAAACTGTCGTTCCCAAAGTACAAGATAGAAGTTGTGGAAATAAACCAGGCACCGCCAGAATCAGATACCCTTTCAGCGCTGAGTGAGGTTACGATCAGGGGCGAGGTGGTGGACTACAATGGCAATTTAGTGGCGGGATTTAATGGGGGAATGGAACTCACTCTTTACGATAAACAGAGGCAATTGACCACTCTCGGGGATGAAAATCCACCTTTTATCTACAAAGACTGGAGCAACCGGTTATTCAATGGCATGGTGAGCGTGGTAAACGGACAGTTTGAAGTCAATTTCATTTTGCCCAAAAACCTCATTTACTCTGTAGGAAATGGAAAAATTTCTATGTACGCCCTTGATACTCTTGTTGGGACGGATGCTTCTGGAACACTGTTGAAGTTAAAGGTTGGTGGCCAGGAAGAGAGTCCTGGAAGTGATGTCCAGCCTCCTGAAATAGAAGTATTCTTAAATGATGAATCCTTTCTTAATGGTTCAACAGTTCCTTCAGATTCACGCTTGATTGTAAATCTTTCTGACGAGAGTGGTATAAACATAAGTGGGCTTGGTGTAGGACAAAAGCTGGAAGCGGTACTGGATGGCGTGACTTATTTTGACCTCAATAATTATTACACCAGTAATCTCGATGATTTTACATCAGGCCGGGTTGAGTTTGACTTATTTGACCTGGAAGAAGGCGAGCATGAAATCAAGGTCACCGCCTGGGATAATCAGAACAATTATGCCGAATCAAAAGTCCAATTTACGGTTTCTGATAATCCGGGATTGGAAATCTATCGTGTGATTGGTGCTCCAAACCCTTTCAGGGATCAAACCGTGATTTCAGTTGAACACAATCGTCCCGGGGAAGATCTGCAAGTCAATTTACGTATTTACGACAGGATGGGCCAGCAGGTGTGGTTACAGGATTACCTATTCGAAGCGAGTCCGATTCGAATAAAATTGCTCCCCTGGCAAGCCATGACCCAGGATGGTCAAAAAATTGAGCAGGGGATATACATTGTGGAAGTTATTATTCGTTCCTTAAGGGATGGTTCAAAAAACAAGTCGTACGCTAAGCTTATAAATCTGAATTAGCTATATTTAGGGGTTTTATTATGAAAAAGAAGGGTCTGATATTATTTACTGTCTTTCTTGCAGCAAACAGTTTGCTGGGACAGGTATTAGTGGGGCAGGATTCAACAAATCGGGTAATTACAACGGCGGTCCCATTTCTGACAATTACGCCTGATGCGCGGGCAGGAGGTATGGGTGATACCGGTGTCGCAACTTCCCCGGATGTAAATGCAATACATTGGAATCCCAGTAAATTGGTATTTCTCGAGGACAAAAGTGGCTTTTCGATGAGCTATACCCCCTGGTTGGGTAAGATTATTAATGATATGTTTATTACCCATTTGTCCGGGTATTATAAAATAACGCGCGAGCAAGCAGTCGCTGTTTCAATGCGCTACTTTGATCTGGGGGAGATATTCTTTACGGATGAACAGAATGTAGCCCTCGGGGAATTCAATCCCAGGGAATTTACGTTTGATGCAGGTTATTCCAGGATGCTAACGGAAAATTTCAGTATCGGAGTTGTCTTAAAGTACATTCACAGTAATCTTACAGGAAGCTTTTCTTCGGGCGGTGTTGATGCCCGACCGGGTAGCAGTGTAGCGGGTGATGTTGGGATATACTACAAGAAGGATCTTCTCGGCAGCGGTAAGGAAAGTAATATTGCCTTTGGAGCTCATATCTCAAATATTGGTGGAAAGCTGACGTATAGCGATGAAGCCAACAAAGATTTTCTTCCTGCCAACCTGAGGCTTGGTACGGCATATACGACACAATTAGATCCATTTAATAGCTTGACCTTCGCTTTGGATTTGAATAAGTTATTGGTCCCCAGCCCTCCCGTACGCGATGATAATGGTAATATCATTCGGGGAAGGGATCCTGAGAGAAGTATGTTGAGCGGAGTATTTGGTTCATTTTCTGATGCCCCTGATGGATTTAGTGAAGAACTACAGGAATTTATGCTTTCATTAGGAGCAGAATACTGGTATAACAACAGCTTTGCCGCTCGCGCAGGCTACTTTATGGAAAACAGCATCAAGGGGAACAGGAAGTATCTCACCGTGGGTGTTGGGATGCGTTACCAGATTTTCGGAATTGATTTTGCGTACCTGGTACCAAGTCAGCAAGAACATCCCCTGGCTGAAACCCTCAGATTCAGTATCATGATGAACTTTGCGAACGATCGCGAAGAGGAATCAGTCACCGATCAGTAGGCAATGCCCGACAGAACGGTTGCTCCCCCTTTCCGGGAAATAGAGACATTCCAATTACAGATACCCGTAAAAGACCGATTAAAGAATGGTGTTGAATTCTTCTACCATGCTCAGCCCGGGTTGGAGGTCTGCAAAATCGACATCTGTTTTACGGGGGGCAGGAAAGCTGAGAAAAAGGCAGGATTAGGGAATTTTACGGCAGGACTTCTCAGGGAAGGTACCAGTAGATATTCTTCAGAGGAAATCAACAGCTCACTTGAATCTTACGGTTCATTTATTGAATGTAACGCCACATCGGATCAATTTGTAATTTCAGTTTACAGCCTGGTTGAAAAGCTTGGGGATGTTCTTATTCTTATTCGGGATATGATTTCTGATTCAATTTTTCCTGAAGAACAGCTTGGCAAATACAAGTCATCCCAAATCAGTAAGTTAAAGATCAATCTTGAAAAGACTTCTTTTGTGGCTAAACGCCATATACTGGAAAGCATATTTGGTAATAAGCATCCTTATGGAAGGGTTACGATTCCGGGGGAATTGGAGTCGCTGCAAAGGGAAGAAATTCTTGAATATTTTGATGCAATTGTAAAGAACAGGCAATTCACTGTTTTCGCCAGTGGAGATCTTGGTGACCGGGAGATCGAGCTTATAAATAATTATCTCGGCAGTTTAAGAGCACAACCCTCTGATACCATTACACTTCCCAAGTCCCATTTTGACGCAACAAAATATTCTGAAGATTGGGACCAGGCGGTGCAGAGTACTATCGGTCTTGCCGGTCCGGTACCCGGACTCCACCACCCGGATACACACAGATTGTCATTTACTTGTGATATACTGGGAGGCTACTTTGGATCGAGGTTGATGAAAAATCTCCGGGAGGACAAAGGTTATACGTACGGGATGTATTCGCACCTTACTCATCTTGTCGACGGTAGCTATTTCTTTACCACTGCCGATGTTATTAAAGATAAAAGGGAAGAAGCTATCCGTGAAGTACGTAAGGAAATTGAGTTGTTGAGAACCGAAAGGGTAGGAGACGAAGAATTGACTACTGTTAAGAACTACACTATTGGTTCATTTCTCACCTCGGTCAACTCCTCATTCAGCCAAATCCAGCTTTACCGTTACATCCATCTGCACGGACTTCCTGAAAGTCATTTTGAATCACAGATAGAAATTATCAAATCCATTACTTCTGACTATATCCTTGAAACGGCCCGCCAATATTTCGATCCGGCTAGCATGGTGGAGGTTATGGTGGGATAGTTTTTAACTAACAGCTAACAACTAACAGTGGAGGACTGTAGGTCTGCAGGGGGATTGTGGGTGAATGAAGAGATGATAGAGGATAGATGATAATTGAGGTTGGAGGTTGGAGGTTGATAAGGTGGTTAAGTGATCTGATATTGAACGAATGTTCAATTTAGCACCTTTAAAGCTTGAACGAATGTTCAATTTCTCTCGATTTTTGAACAAATGTTCAACATTATCTTGAACGATCGTTCAATTCGTTCCCTGTATCCGGTATCCCTATAATTTAACTTCACAAAGAGTACTCTCCCCCTTCTCCATATTATATGGAGAAGGGGGCAGGGGGGATGAGGTCTGGATAAAGTCCAGGGGGTTGGGGTGATGAGAGGTCTGGATAAAGTCCATGGAAAGGGGGTTGGGCCTGCCAGCCGGAGGATGGAGGATGGAGGACGCGGGCTGAGGGCTGAGGTCTGTCCATAAAAAAAGCCCGGGAAACCGGGCTTGTTTTTAATAAATTAGGCGACGACCTACTCTCCCACGTGTTACGGCAGTACCATCGGCGCTGGTGGGCTTAACTTCTCTGTTCGGAATGGGAAGAGGTGGACCCCACCGCTATAATCACCAAAAGATCTTTTGACGGATGAGGTAGTGAAGCGTTTGGATTGTAGGAAGAATCATAGAAAAGAGCGGGGTAATATACTTATCCGATCAGGATGAAGGGAGAGTGGGCAGAGAAAGTGTACGGGTAATTAGTACTGCTCGGCTATGCCATCACTGGCTTTACACCTGCAGCCTATCGACGTCATCGTCTATGACGACCCTTATAAAGAAGTCTCATCTTGAGGGGAGTTTCGTGCTTAGATGCTTTCAGCGCTTATCTCTTCCAAGCGTAGCTACCCGGCGGTGCAGCTGGCGCCACAACCGGTACACTAGAGGCTTGTCCAACCCGGTCCTCTCGTACTAAGGTCAGATCCTCTCAAACTTCTTGCGCCCACAACAGATAGGGACCGAACTGTCTCACGACGTTCTGAACCCAGCTCGCGTGCCACTTTAATGGGCGAACAGCCCAACCCTTGGGACCTTCTCCAGCCCCAGGATGTGACGAGCCGACATCGAGGTGCCAAACCTCCCCGTCGATGTGAGCTCTTGGGGGAGATCAGCCTGTTATCCCCGGAGTACCTTTTATCCTTTGAGCGATGGCCCTTCCATGCGGAACCACCGGATCACTATACCCAACTTTCGTTCCTGCTCGGCTTGTAGGCCTCACAGTCAAGCACCCTTATGCTATTGCGCTCTACGCATGATTACCAACCATGCTGAGGGTACCTTTGGAAGCCTCCGTTACTCTTTTGGAGGCGACCACCCCAGTCAAACTACCCACCAAACACTGTCTCCCTTTCCAGGGATTAGATACCCGATAAATCAAGGGTGGTATTTCACCATTGACTCCACCATAACTGGCGTTACAGCTTCAAAGTCTCCCACCTATCCTGCACATCATTTACCTAGTACCAATGTTAAGTTGTAGTAAAGGTTCACGGGGTCTTTCCGTCCCGTTGCGGGTACGCGGCATCTTCACCGCGACTACAATTTCACCGAGCTCATGGCTGAGACAGTGTCCAGATCGTTACACCATTCGTGCAGGTCGGAACTTACCCGACAAGGAATTTCGCTACCTTAGGACCGTTATAGTTACGGCCGCCGTTTACTGGGGCTTCAGTTCAGCGCTTCTCAATCCGAAGATCAATAACGCCCCCCCTTAACCTTCCAGCACCGGGCAGGTGTCAGGCCCTATACTTTGTCTTTCGACTTCGCAGAGCCATGTGTTTTTGCTAAACAGTCGCCTGGACCTCTTCACTGCGTCCCACCCGAAAGTGGGAACCCCTTCTCCCGAAGTTACAGGGTCATTTTGCCTAGTTCCTTAGCCATGAATCACTCGAGCACCTTAGGATTCTCTCCTTGACTACCTGTGTCGGTTTGCGGTACGGGTACCTGGCAGATATGCTTAGAGGGTTTTCTTGGAAGTCTGATTAGGATCACTATCCACGCTCCCGAAGGATTGTGGTACTATCACGGTCAGCAAGCCAGGCGGATTTGCCTACCCGGCCTATACCTACACGCTTCAACCTGCTATTCCGTCAGCAGGCGGATCTTTCACTCCTCCGTCACCCCGTCGCTCTGACAGGTAGTATCGGAATATTAACCGATTCTCCATCGACTACCCCTTTCGGGTTCGCCTTAGGTCCCGACTAACCCCCGGCTGATTAGCATTGCCGGGGAAACCTTAGTCTATCGGTGGACGGGTTTCTCGCCCGTCTTATCGTTACTTATGCCTACATTTGCTTTTCCATGCGCTCCACCGCGCCTCACGGCTGCGACTTCACCGCCCATGGAATGCTCCCCTACCCAGTATAAATACTGTCATAGCTTCGGTAATATGTTTAATGCCCGATTATCATCGACGCCCTGTCGCTCGACCAGTGAGCTGTTACGCACTCTTTAAATGAATGGCTGCTTCCAAGCCAACATCCTGGCTGTCTGGGCAACTGGACCTCCTTAGTTCAACTTAACATATATTTTGGGACCTTAGCTGTTGATCCGGGTTCTTTCCCTCTCGGATAAGGACCTTAGCACCCTTACCCTCACTGCAGAGTATATCTGATAGCATTCGGAGTTCATCTGGATTTGGTAGGATTTGACTCCCCCTAGTCCAATTGGTAGCTCTACCTCTATCAGACTCAACCTCCACGCTGCTCCTAAAAGCATTTCGGGGAGTACGAGCTATTTCTTAGTTTGATTGGCCTTTCACCCCTACCCACACCTCATCCAAATACTTTTCAACGTATACTGGTTCGGGCCTCCATGCCGTGTTACCGGCACTTCACCCTGGACATGGGTAGATCACTAAGTTTCGCGTCTACCTCCACTGACTGTTCGCCCTGTTCAGACTCGCTTTCGCTCCGGCTGCGTGTCTCAAGACACTTAACCTTGCCAGTGAAGAGTAACTCGTAGGCTCATTATGCAAAAGGCACGCCGTCAGCCATATAGGCCTCCGACCGCTTGTAAGCGTATGGTTTCAGGTTCTATTTCACCCCCTTATTCAGGGTACTTTTCACCTTTCCCTCACGGTACTTGTTCGCTATCGGTCTCCCAGGAGTATTTAGCCTTGCCGGATGGTGCCGGCAGTTTCAGACAGAGTTTCACCTGCTCCGCCCTACTCAGGATCCTGCCTGTATATATCTCCTTACCTCTACCGGGCTCTCACCGTCTATGGCGGGGTTTCCCACCCCCTTCGAGTTCAGATCTATATCCGTATGGCAGTCCTACAACCCCGAATCAGCCGTAACTGGTTCGGTTTGGGCTATTCCCCGTTCGCTCGCCACTACTTAGGGAATCACTACTTGTTTTCTTCTCCTCCGGGTACTTAGATGTTTCAGTTCTCCGGGTTTGCCTCCCGACCTAAATCGGGATAACACCGCTTCACGGTGCTGAGTTGTCTCATTCGGAAATCTGCGGATCAACTTGCATGTGCCAATCCCCGCAGCTTATCGCAGCTTGTCACGTCCTTCATCGCCTCTGGGAGCCAAGGCATCCCCCATACGCCCTTATCTACTTTCTCAAGTACTTTCCCTTCTTCCTATCTCAGATAAGTATATCGCGTTGTTATGCGCCCTCGCTCTTTTGTATTATGATTCTATTTATTACAATTCAATTGTTTCACTACTTTTCATCACGTCAATGAACTTGT
>JAHEKQ010000099.1 GCA_024638265.1 Flammeovirgaceae bacterium | reverse complement strand
AGTGGACTTTCAAAATGGAGTTTCTCTCCTGAAACAGGGTGTATGAATCCCAGCGATTTGGCATGAAGTGCCTGGCGGGGAAGAATTTTAAAGCAGTTATCCACAAATGCCTTGTACTTTGAAAATACCGTTCCCTTCAGAATTTTACTGCCCCCATACATTTCATCATTGAAGAGTGGGTGACCGATATATTTCATATGGGCTCTTATCTGATGGGTCCTTCCGGTCTCCAGGTTGCACTTCAGTAAGGAGACATATCGCAGGTCCCTCAATAATTCATAGTGGGTAATAGCTGTCTTGCCAAAGTCACCTTCAGGGAAAACCGCGGTGATCCTCCTGTCTTTTAAACTTCTCCCCAGGTGGGCATCAACAGTGCCTTTTGGTGGTTCGGGGACTCCCCAGACCAATGCGTGGTAAGTCCTTTCTATTGAATGATCAAAAAACTGCCTGGCAAGCCCGTCCATTGCATCCTCTGTCTTTGCCACTACCAGTAGGCCGGAAGTATCTTTATCAATTCGGTGAACAAGGCCCGGTCGCCCCTCATTGCCCTCCATCTCTGGAAGATTCTGGAAATAATAAACCAGGGCGTTCACCAATGTTCCCGTCCAGTTATTGTAGGCCGGATGCACAACCATCCCGGCTGGTTTGTTAACCACCAGCAGGTAGGGATCTTCAAACACGATATCCAGTGGGATTTCTTCCGGTGAAACATCCCCCTCGCGGGGAGGTTTTAGGAGAGATATACTAATGACATCATCCGGTCTGACTTTGTAATTGGATTTTACTTCCTGCTCGTTTACGGTAGTAAATCCTTGCTTAATACCCTTTTGTATTTTATTTCGGCTCGCGTTGGGAATACGGTCTATCAGGAATTTATCGATGCGAATACCGGTTTGGCCCGGATCCACAACGATCCTGTAATGTTCAAACAACTCATCCCCGTCAAATTCTTCCTCAACATTCATTTTTGCTTTCTCTTATGATAGAACTCATCAAGGATTATGGCTTCCTGCACGGTTTCCCTTAGGATGTCTTCATTGAATTCCTCTCTTGAAAATAATCGAATACTCTTTACCATTTTACGCCCTTCGTCCGAAAGAATCCCATGTGGATCCGATAGTTCATTTCCGCGAACAAACCCGATGTCTATCCCCTTTTTTAAACGGTTCAGGTAGCAAATTTTATAATGAATGCTGTAAAATGGAACTTTATAGGCAAATGATTCAACCATCCTCGGAGAGCTGTTGATAATTACTGACCTGGAGAGCTGGAATAATTTACGCTGTTCAGCAGTGGATTGCTGGATATAATCGAGTGCTTCGCTCATATTTGGATTTAAATTAGCCAAATTCTCTGGATGACGTCCCTTTTGCCTGATATTCCCAATATTCCTATAGAAAAGGTACATCTTGGTGAAGGAATTTATTTGGACCTACTGCGACTGGATTCTGTTCATCCCACCATTTCGGGAAACAAATGGTTCAAACTGAAAGGCAACCTGGACGAGACCTTCGCAAGAGGGAAAAAGGGCATCCTCACTTTCGGGGGAGCCTTCTCCAATCATATCGCAGCTACCGCTTCTGCTTGTCGTTTAGAAGGTCTGCAATCCATTGGTATAATCCGGGGTGAAAAGGTGGAGAATCCTACTCTTTCAAAAGCAGCAGAGGACGGAATGGAATTACACTTTATTTCCAGAGAAGATTACCGGAACAAGGAATCCATATCATGGGAGAAAAATTTTCCCGATTTTCATAGGGTACCGGAAGGTGGGAGTAATGAACAGGGAGTACAAGGTGCAGCTGAAATTCACCGCTATATTCCATCTCATTATGGGTATGTCTGCCTTGCAGTCGGTTCAGGGGGGACCCTGGCTGGATTATTGCGTTCTCCGCTTTCCAATCAGTTGATTGGCGTCCCGGTTCTCAAAAATTCCCGGTTTCTCGAAGAGGTGGTCGTGCAACTTTCGCAATCGGGCAAAAACCCCCTTTGGTCTCATCAATACCATCGTGGAGGATACGCAAAATTCGACCACGAACTCCTCGAATTTATGCGCTTTTTCCATGGGGAAAATAAGATAAAGCTGGATCCTGTCTACACTTCAAAAATGTTGTTGGGATTGAAAAATGAAATCAGCTCAGGGAATCTGAAAGGTGAAATACTCGCAATTCATACGGGGGGACTCCAGGGGATTGCGGGAATGGAATCGAGATTGGGGGAAAAAATCTATTAGCCGAATATATCCGTAAAGACTTCGGTAAGCCTACCAAACGCCTTCACCTGTATTTTATGATTCTTTCCATTCCCGGTTTTATTGTACCTGGAAATATAAATCTCTGAGTAGCCCAGTTTTTCTGCTTCGGCAATGCGCTGGTCTATCCGGTTGACCGCCCTTAGTTCACCCCCGAGCCCTATTTCCGCGGCAAAGCAGACCTTAGCAGAAATGGCCAGATCTTCCATGGAGGACACCAGGGCTGCACAGATTGCCAGGTCCACCGAAGGATCCGTCACACGAATTCCTCCTGCCATATTGAGGAAAACGTCTTGTACTCCAAAGCGGAACGCACATCGCCTTTCGAGAACAGCCAGAAGCATATTGAGCCGCTTGGTATCAAAGCCGGTCGTTGAACGTTGCGGGTTTCCATAGGTCGCAGGACTGACCAGCGACTGGGTTTCAATTAACAAAGGCCTGTTTCCCTCCACCATAGAGGCAATCGCTACGCCGCTTATGTCCTTTTCCTTCTGTGTAATTAATACTTCCGCCGGATTTATTACACCCGATAATCCCTTCTCGGTCATTTCATAGATTCCCAACTCGCTGGTGGAGCCAAAACGGTTCTTGATAGTACGGAGTATCCTGTAGCTGAAGTGCCTGTCCCCTTCGAATTGCAATACCGTATCTACCATGTGTTCGAGGACTTTTGGACCTGCGATACTTCCTTCCTTGGTAATATGCCCAACCAGCAAGGCGGGGGTATCAGTCTCCTTGGCGAACTTAATTATTTCAGCGGCGCACTGGCGTATCTGCCCAATACTACCTGGTGGAGAGTCTGCATATTGTGAATAAACGGTTTGTATTGAATCGACAATGAGGAGATCGGGCTTAAGTTTTTTAACCTCTTTGAATATCTTTTGAGTACTGGTCTCGGTGAAGAAAAATGCCTTTTCAGCTTTTAGCTCCATCCTTTCTGCTCTCATCTTGATCTGTGTAGTGCTCTCCTCACCGCTTACATACAGCGTCTTGAGTCCCACCAGGTCGTCTGCCAGTTGAAGCATCAGGGTAGATTTCCCGATCCCCGGCTCTCCCCCAATCAGGATCACCGATCCGGGTACAAGTCCCCCACCGAGTACCCTGCTGAGCTCACCGTCCTGCACTTTTATCCTTACTTCACCACCTCCCTTGATCTCATCAAGTTTCACAGACTTTGAGCCAGCACTTCGTTCCTCGGGTTCCGACCATTCTGCGGGTACCTCCTTGGTGATGATTTCTTCTGAAAATGAATTCCAGGACTGGCATGCCGGACATTTACCCTGCCATTTGGGGGATTCATATCCACAATTATTACAGAAAAAGACGGTCTTTGCTTTTGCCACTCTGGATCTTAAAATTTCCTGAAATTATAAATAATAAAAAGAAGATCAGGCCAGTTCGAATTTATCTTCTCCACCGTAGCCCGGAACCAGGTTCAAAATACCGGCCGCGGCCAGACGCACCAGTATAGCTGAGGCCTTGCGACGGGTCAATTTCCTGAATTCCCTGTACTTGTCAAGCGTAATTTGGTTATGATCATTGAGGTAAGAAAGCAGCCACTCCTCTTCGGGGCCGTATTCAATAAAAATACGTCTCCTCTTGAATGCCAGGAGTTCACCGTATTCGCGACTCGCCCGAACACATTCATCCTCTGCCCGAATAAATACTTCTTTTTTGCTACCCTTCTCCTCCTGGAAATAGTTGGGTTTACGTTTACTTTGCGGAATATCTATTACAATTACTGACCGGGAGGGAGAAATCGGCACAATTTCATGATTTAATCGAAGGTTTCCCCTGGTATGCTTCCTGACTGCTTTCTCAAGGACAAACCAATCACCTTCCGGGTGATCCAGACCTGCCACATTCCCGTTATCGGATATACCGATTATCAACCTGCCCCCATCAGCGTTTGAGAAGGCGATAAGCTCTTTGACAATCTTTCGGGGATTCTCAACTTTCCGCTTAAATTCAAGGAAATGACCTTCACCCGATGATGCCAGTTTCTTTATATGTGATAGAGCATATTCCGGCATACGTAATAAAGGGTTTTCTAGGAATCAAATTCCTCCTCGTCACTGCCCTCGGGCATGGTAAACATCCCTGACAAAAGGTCCTTAAACTGAATTCCTGTTCCCAGGATCTGCTTGCCCAGCTGACTGTATTCTGCCAAACCATGAAGTGCAAACTCCATCATAAATAGTTTTCCGGCAACGTCAAGACCCGCCATGTGATCATCCACCAGTTTTTCCAGGCCGGGGATATTGGTAAGCTTGATCTTGTATACACCGTCAGGTTCATCATTGAGGATGTCCAGGGTGTGGCCCTCTCCAAACCATTCCACGATTTGCCGGTAGGAATTATTCTCCTTTTTACGCTCCCGGTCAGGGTCAGGGAAAAACTGTACAAAAAGGCTCCTTACCGCTTTTCCTACCAGGTTGTGAGCCACGATAAGCGGGCCTTCCTGTTCCCCTTCATAAACCAATTCAATCTTACCCGTAATTGCAGGAATGACCCCCACCATATCAGAGACACGGATATCGACATTTTCTTCCCCGTTGATCAGGGCACGCCTCTCGGCAGCGCTTACCATATTTTCGTAAGCGGAAATTGTCAACCTGGCCGAAACGCCACTCTTGGCATCCACGTATTCACTGCTTCTCGCCTCAATGGCGACCTGCTCGATCAAATCTTTCGCCAATTCATCTACATTGACAATTTTCTCCTGTTCCGGATGAAGCGCGGCCTCCTGGTGAGTGATTTTCTTTCCTATTTCAATTGTTTCAGGGTAATGGGTAATGATCTGGCTGCTGATCCTGTCTTTTAACGGTGTGACGATACTTCCCCGGTTCGTATAATCTTCCGGGTTTGCTGTAAAAACAAACTGGATCTCCAGGGGCATCCTCAATTTAAATCCCCTGATCTGGATATCCCCTTCCTGGAGAATATTGAAAAGGGAAACCTGGATACGCGCCTGCAGGTCGGGCAGCTCGTTGATCACGAAAATGCATCGGTGAGATCGGGGGATTAGTCCGAAATGTATCACTCGTTCATCTGAATAGGGCAATTTCAATGAGGCCGCTTTTATCGGGTCCACATCACCGATTAGGTCGGCAACCGATACATCCGGAGTTGCGAGCTTCTCCGTATAACGGTCATCACGGTGCATCCAGGTAACTGGGGTTTTATCGCCCATCTCCTCAATTTTATTCCTTCCATACCAGCTGATGGGATGTAAAGGATCATCATTGATCTCTGAACCTTCAATTACAGGTATGTATTCGTCCAGCAAGTGGGTCATCATCCTGGCAATCTTGGTCTTCGCCTGCCCCCTCAATCCGAGAAGGTTAATATCATGGCGGGAGAGAATGGCTCGTTCGATATCCGGGATCACGCTGTCCTCATATCCAAAGATCCCCTCGAAAACGCTTTCCTTGTTTTTAAGCTTTTCGATGAGGTTATCCCTCAACTCCTGCTTTACTGAACGGTAGGAATAGCCGGCCTTTTTTAGATCCCCTAATGTCTTTATTTGAGTAATATCCATCTCTTACAAGTACTTTCTTTTATTTCTTCTGTAGTCTTCAAAAACCAGGTTGCCCAAGCCCTGGAGACCACTGTAATAGGCATTGCCATTATTGGCTATCGTGAATTCCCTGACAAATTGCTTCAGCCATGGGTCTGTAGCAATCATAAATGTGGTAATGGGTATTTGTAACTTCCGGCACTGACGGGCCAGGTTTAAGGTCTTGTTGAGAATCTTTGGATCCAGGCCAAAGGCATTCTTATAGTATTTTATCCCCACTTTCATACATGTAGGTTTACCATCCGTGATCATAAAGATCTGTTTATTAGGATTTTTCCTCCTGCGCAGGAGATCCATAGCCAGTTCAACACCTGCAATAGTATTTGTATGGTATGGACCTACTTCCAAATAGGGCAAATCCTTGATCTCAATTTGCCAGGCATCATTCCCGAAGACAATAATATCCAGTGTGTCTTTAGGGTATTTACGGGTGATTAATTCGGCAAGGGCCATGGCGACTTTCTTGGCAGGCGTGATCCTGTCCTCGCCATAGAGGATCATGGAATGAGAGATGTCAATCATCAGCACCGTGGAGGTTTGTGTCTTATACTCCTTTTCCACCACCTCTATGTCATTCTCAGTGAGCATGAAATTGTCCAGCCCATGATTGATAAATGCGTTGTTAAGCGAGTCGGTCATGCTGATGTTGTCTACCGAATCGCCAAACTGGAATTTTCGGATATCAGTGGTGGGTTCATCACCCATACCGCTGTAACTGGTCCTGTGGTCGCCTTTTCCCGATTTTTTGAGTTTTCCGAAGATCTCCTCAAGGGCCCGACTTCTTATCGTCTGCTCACTTTTTGAAGTGATCTTAAATGATCCTGAAGCCGTCTCTTCAGTCATGTATCCCTTCCTTTTCAAGTCTTCAATGAAATCGCCCATGCCATAATCCTCGGAGGTGATGTTGTATTTCTCATCCAGATTGGTCATCCAATTCAAGGCCTCCCCTGCATCACCGGATGTGATGACGAGAAGGTCCATAAGGATATTGAGCATCTGGTCAAAATTTACCGCAGACTGTGGCGGGGGAACGTATTTGCTAAACCGGAAACCTTTCATGTTTTCTTATAACCCGAAGCTAGCAAAGTATGTTCAATTTTGGAGAAGTTCAATAGTTTAGGGTTCAACGGTTCAGTAGTTCAGCGGTTCAGCAGGATGTCGGTTAGACTGTTGGTCAGTTGGTTAGTTCTAAATATTAAATCTCATCGCCAGGGTACTATGCATCCTTCGGAAGCATAAAAGCATTACTAGCCTGCTACTTTACAACATTCTACCCTACACCTACCACCAAATACATCCTCAGGTCCGCCTTCCCCGCTGAACGGCTGAAACTCTGAACTACTTCGTAATCAAATCAGAGCTTCGATTAATAAAGTCCGTAAGGGCCTTGCCTTCCAACATTCCCTGGGAAAGCAATGCCAGGTCGTAGCTCTGCTTGGCCAGTTTCTCTTTGAATGTCGACTTCTTGGCCTCCAGGATTCTGCGGATTACTTTGTGATTACCGTTGACGGCCACGTTGATCTGCTCTGGCATATCGCCAAACATAGGCATTCCTCCACCGCCCGTTTTCTGCATATCTTTCCACCTTCGCATGAATTCTGACAGTGTGATCACTACCGGAAGCTCATCTTCAGGCATCGATTCGACGGCTACAGTAGCATTCGGATTATTGATGGCGGTATTGAATACTTCTGTGATCGATTCCTTCTCCTCATCGGTCAATACGCTTTCAATCTTCTCATCCTTATCAACCAGTTTTTCCACTGTTTCTGAATCCACACGTTTCCAGGTGGTTTTTTCCACTTTCTGCTCCATGTGGTTGATGAAATGACTGTCAAGGACGCCATCGAGAATAAGTACATCATAGCCCTTCTTATTCGCTGACTGAATGTATGCATCCTGCTTTGCCGGATCAGTAGTATAAAGAATGACCTGGTTCTTATCCTTATCAGTCTGTATCTCAGAAGTTTTTTCCTTGTATTCCTCTATCGTGAAATATTCTTCCTTGGTATTTTTCAGTAATATGAAATCTTTGGCCTTTTCGTAAAATTTCTCATCACTGATGGCCCCATACTTTACAAAGATTCCAATATCATCCCATTTTTTCTGGAATGCTTCACGGTCATTCTTGAACAGTTCACCCAGTTTGTCAGCGACTTTCTTGGTGATGTGTGAATTGATTTTCTTGACGTTGGAGTCAGACTGCAAATAACTTCGGCTAACGTTCAACGGAATATCAGGTGAGTCAATGACACCGTGCAACAACATGAGAAACTCGGGGACAACGTCTTTCACTTCATCAGTAATGAATACCTGGCGTGAATAGAGTTGTATCTTGTTTCTCTGAACGTCAAAATCATTCTTGATCTTGGGGAAGTACAGAATTCCTGTCAGATTGAATGGGTAGTCCACATTGAGATGTATCCAGAATAAGGGATCATCGCTCATAGGGTATAATTCCTTGTAAAATGCCAGGTAATCCTCATCGGATAATTCAGATGGAGTCTGAGTCCAGAGGGGTTGGGTATTATTGATAATCCTGTCCTTTTTGACAGATTTATATTTCGGATTTCCATCCTTGTCCTTGCCGTCCTCAACTTGCTCCTCGGTTGTACCAAATTTGATCGGTACGGGAAGGAACTTTCCGTATTTTTCGAGTATACCCTTTAGTCGGAACTCATCGACAAACTCCTCTGAGTCCTTATCGATATGAAGTATTATATCCGTTCCCCGTTCGGTCTTCGCTTTGGGCTGAATACTGAACTCCGTCGTCCCGTCACATTCCCAGAGCGATCCGGCTTTTTCATCCTCAGTGTATGAGCGGGTGTGAATCTCTACCTTCTTGGATACCATAAAGGCGGAATAGAACCCCATTCCGAATTTACCGATGATGTCTTTGGCATCTTCTCCCTTGAGCTTCTCAACAAATTCCGTAGCCCCGGAAAAAGCAATTTGATTGATATACTTTTTGATCTCTTCAGCAGTCATACCAAGACCCTTGTCGCTGATGGTGATCGTTTTCTTTTTACTGTCAAAACTGACTTCAATTGTGAGGTCTCCCAACTCTTCCTGGTATTCACCGATCGAGGCCAATCTCTTTATCTTCTGTGTGGCATCCACGGCATTGGATACCAATTCCCTAAGGAATATTTCATGGTCAGAATAGAGAAACTTCTTAATGATGGGAAAGATGTTCTCCGTATTGATCGATATAGTTCCTTTTTCTACTGTAGCTGACATATTTTCACGATTTTATTCTAACAGCTTATCTATCAAAGCCTGTTCCAAGTTGGAATGTGTGACAGGTTGGCAGGGTGGGAGGCAGGTGGCAGGTGGCAGGAGGCAGGAGTAGGTGGTAGATGATAAGTGATAAGTGATAGATGATAATTAGTTAACAACTAACAGCTAACAGTAGGTAATAGGGTGGAGGTTGGAGGTTGGAGGGGGTGGAATAGTGGATGGTGGAAAGGTGGATGGTGGAGAAAAAATGAACAATCGTTCATAAGTTGTGATAAAATTGAACATTCGTTCAATATTTTATTTATTTGAGAGGTCTATTATTGAACATTTGTTCAATTTTGGGTTGGAATTTGAACGATCGTTCAAAATTTCAGGTAATTTGACTCCCTGATATTGCTTTCCTAGCTTGCAGAATGAATCCCTTAATAAGGATATTTCATATAGTCTTGTTCAGCATCCTGCCGTTAATGGTTTTCGGACAGACCCTGGAACTTTCGGAGTACCGAAAGTTAGAC
>JAHEKQ010000098.1:8912-9936 GCA_024638265.1 Flammeovirgaceae bacterium | reverse complement strand
GGGTTGGTGGGTTGGTGGGTTGGTGGGTTGGTGGGTTGGTGGGTTGGTGGGATGTTAGCTAAGCTCAAATTCCCCCTATCTTGTAACCTTTCCCTATTTTGCAGGTCTTCTTTCTGTAACCCAATCTATCATGATCAAGAATTACGTCAACATCTTCCTGCGTAATCTCAGGAAATATCCCGGTTATTCTGCACTGAATATCTTCGGCCTTACCATTGGAATTGCCGGCGCTATAATCATTCTACTCTTTGTAGAAGATGAATTGAGTTATGACAGGAATCACTCCAATGCCGACCATATCTACCGTTTGGACTGTCGGTATTTCCTGCCCAATGATGCGGGTTATGAAGATAATGCCACCATTGGAGCTCCCGTGGCTACCCATGTTGTCGAAGATTATCCCGAAGCACTTCAGTTTGTCCGTTTTCAAACCAGGTCCAACAGGGTAGTGGAGAAAGAGGATGGGTCGCAGTTTTACGAAAGAATCTACTTCGCCGATTCCAACGTGTTTCAGATGTTTGACTTTCCCTTCCTGTACGGGGATCCTAATACAGCCCTTTATCAGCCTTATAAAGTAGTCTTAACTGAAACAACCGCTAAGAAATATTTTGGTACAGCGGACGCCATTGGCAAGTTGTTGAAACTACCGGAGGATTCCGCAGAACTTGAGGTGACCGGCGTTGTCCGTGACCACCCGGGAAATACCCACATAAAATTTGATTTCCTCGCTTCCTTTGAGACCCTGGAGGCCCAGGGAGCTTTCCTTGAGAGCTGGTGGGGATTCAGTACGTGGTCATATATCGAGATAACGCCGAAAGCCAACATTGAAGAATTTGAACAAAAGATCAAACGCATCTCGGCCAACTATATACTCGACCAGGAAACCGGTTCGGGATACAGGCAGGAGTACTCACTTACGAACATGGTAGATGTTCATCTACGATCAGATATCAGAGGAGAAATGGAACCCAATTCCAAGGAGGCCAACGTTTACATCTTCCTGGCGATTGGCATATTTCTCCTG
>JAHEKQ010000098.1:0-8902 GCA_024638265.1 Flammeovirgaceae bacterium | reverse complement strand
TGCATGAATCTATCTACCGCCCGTTCCGCTCTGAGGGCCAGGGAAATCGGTGTTAGAAAAGTCAGTGGAGCACTCCGAAGCCACCTGGTGGGACAATTCATGAGTGAAGCCATCCTCACCGTATTGATCTCATTGGTAATTTCCCTTCTTGTTGTCTGGATTGGATTGGGTTATATCAATTCGTTTACAGGAAAATCGCTTCAACTCAACTTTTTGGCAGAACCATGGATGCCCCTGTCACTTCTGGGTATTGGGCTGGTGGTGGGCTTACTCTCGGGTAGCTATCCCGCATTCTTCCTGTCAGGATTTAAGCCCTCTGAAACATTAAAAGGCAATTTCAAATCTTCCGCCAAAGGTGGTGCTCTCAGAAAGCTCCTCGTGGTGGTTCAGTTTACGATCTCAATTGTACTTATCTGTGGAACCGTGGTTATTTTCAAACAGCTGGATTACATGAAATCTAAGGACCTTGGTTTTGATGAGAGCCAGGTAATTACTATACCGACAAGATATACGAATACTGCACGGCAGGATTTTGAAACGCTAAGGGATATTCTTGCCAATGAATCGGGGATTCTGGAAGTATCCCTCTCAAGCCGCGTTCCGGGTCAGCAGATGAGCAATAATGTAGTCAGAAAGGGTTGGGATGACGACGCAGACTGGAGCGATATGCGCTATATCAGCACGGATGAGAAATTCCTGGAGCTCTATGATATCGAACTCCTGGCAGGCAGAAATTTTAAGGAAGATATGGGAACCGACCCCCAGGAAGCTTTCATCATGAACGAATCAGGATTGAACAGGTTGGGTTGGACCAATCCCGAAGAAGCGCTGGGCGAGAACCTTCGCTGGCAAAACAGAAGGGGAAAGCTTGTCGGAGTACTTTCTGATTTTCATTTCATGAGCCCCAACCAGGAAATAGAGCCATTTCTGATGGTAATGAATGGTGAATTCACGCCGGGTTACCTGTCGGTAAAATTCCAGTCTAATGATGCTTCAGTGGCACTTAACACCATAGAAAACGCTTTTATACAGGTCATGCCCAATAAGGTATTTGAATACGAATTTCTCGATGAGCAATTTGCTATGCAGTATGAAGCAGATCAGCAATTTATGACCGTTGTAACATTCTTCTCTATCCTCGCCATACTGGTTGCCTGCCTTGGATTACTAGGCCTGGCATCATTTATTGCACAATTAAAATTCAAGGAAATCGGGATCAGGAAAGTGCTCGGTGCCTCATCGGGCCAACTGATTGTTTTACTAAACAGGGAGTTTACCGTGCTGATTGTCATTGCCATGGTCATCGCAATTCCTTTGGCATGGTATCTTTCCGATAGCTGGATTCAGTCATTCCCCTATCGAACTGCCCTCAATTGGTGGGTATTCCTGATCGGAGGACTTATGGCCATGCTCGTTGCATGGCTTACGGTGGCATATCAATCTTATAAGGCTTCCAATATTAATCCGGTAAATGCAATAAGGGACTAGTATACCTTAAAGTCGTTGAGTAAATTCTCCTCGCGAGTAGTAGGTACCTGTGTGCCGTTTGAGAGATCTGAAACCCTTTGTAGCACGTATTTCTGTATTTCCGTCACCGAGAATTTTCGGTCCCGGTTCGCATCGGCTCTCCGGGTCCTTAGTCCTTCAAGGAGGCAGTTGGTGAATAATCCGTTTGAAAACCCCATGCCTTCCGCAGCTTGCTTGTCACCCCAGGCTGCCGCTATCACCGTGGTTCCGGTAGATCTGCGCAAATCTCCGAAAAGTGCTTTACTCAATTCGTAAGTATTCTCAAGTCCAAAAGGGTTGGATTTAAGCGTAATTACTTCATTTCCGGAACGAAAGGTTTTATCCGAAACATCAATCTTTTTAACCTCGAGCACATCATCTGCATCCAGCTCCCCGGAATAGCATGTATCCATCATGAGCAGTTTATTTCTAGACCTTATTGATTCCAGGAAGGATTCTATGGTCTCATAGGAAATCCCGGTCTGCTCCGGATTTTCCGGATCCAATGATGAAACCGCAAAATAATATTGAGTATAGGTATTATTGAGAACGCCGTGGCCTGCCATAAAAATTATAACCACGTCATCAACCCTTGCTGTTTCAAGGAAGGCAGACACTTCATCAAATACCTCGCTGGTCACCTGGGAGTTTGTAAGGATTTTAGTGTGGATCTTGCCAAAATTCCCCGACCTGGAAAAACTGTTAACCACATCCTGTGCATCTTTAGCAGCATAGTTCAGATCCTCGAGTTTGTCATAATCTGATACTCCCAGGGATACAACATATAATTCCGGGATTATATCCTTTCCCTCAAAATTGACTGTAAAGCTTTTATCCGGAGATGAGAAACCGGCACTATTTGTTACTATTGTGGTGATGGTGTTCAAGCCCTTTGAAAGTTTTAGCGGTATCATCTCATTTATTTGATTCCCGGTCACCCTCTTTCCACCCCTTCCAAAAAGAGGAACGTCATTTACGTAAACATTCATGCTACTCAATGGAGAGTTTGTATCAGCGGCCGACATTTCAAAGGAGAAATCCGAGGTGTTGGAAGCAAGGGGAATCGATGTGATATCAATAGATACGGTGGGAAGATGAATATTTTGCTGAGCAATATTTTCATCCATCCCAAGCCGTTTCAGCCTTCTCTCGTAAGCAGCCTTAAATCCTCGGATTAAATTACTTGTAGCAAAGCCCAGGCTTTCCGCTACTTTATCCGGCCGGTTATATATGAGTTCCATCTGGTCAAATGACAGCAATAGTTCGCTCTTTTTAAAGGCCAGTGCCTCAGCCGCACCCTTGGAGGAAGTATAATAGAACTCCGGGGTATAGGTTACATAATCAAAATCGTTGACCAGAATCATTGAGGCGCGGACATTACCGGTCTTCAGATCATAGACCGTGATTTCGCCGGCGAAATTGGTAGTGATCAACACTTCATCGCCTAATACCGCATCCGTGACGGTACCCCGTTGTTCGGTATTGATCAGGTCTCCGCTTCCGGAAGTAAGAGTCAACTTCTCATCCTCAAAAGATACCTTATAGCCATTCTTTTGGTATTTGTTATCCAATTGATCCTTACTACCCTTGTATCCTTTTGATTTTTTGGATGTCCGGTCCCATTGTTTCAGATTCCCAGATTCAGTTTCAGCAACGATCAGATTATCATCCTCTGCAAAATTCACCCACGTGATGTCATCTGATTTTTCTTCAAAAGAACCAATCATATTCCCGGATCTCATATTCCAAAGCTTGAAGAATCGCGTATTGGGGGAAGTGGTTACCATATAGCTCCCTTTCTCGTTGATGTCGATATGATCGACGTTATAGGAATTATTAAATGCTCGGACTACCTGTCCGGTAGTAATATCCCACATTGTAATATTCTTCCCGGCAGAACCTACCAGTATGTGTTCTCCATCCGGCATGAGTTCAACGCTAAGTGCCGGTTGTACAAATCCTTTCAGGCGACGAATATGTCTTCCTGATTGGATATCCCAGAGATCGAGATTGGACCTTTCATCACTACTTACTACAGTCCGAAAATCAGCACTTATGTCCAGGGAGGTCAACCAATCAATATCACCGCCAAATTCCCGGATCAAGGGTGGTTCATATGCTGCAGATTCCTTCCTGTCTTCAGGAAAGTCAGCGTTTTCCATATCATAGATCCGGATGTTGCTCTTAATGTTGACAAGGATCTTTGACTGGTCTTCATTAAATATTGCTCTCGAGGTAGCATAGTCTATATTCCAGCTCTGCAGTTTACGTACCTCTTTAAACTGATTCATATCATCGGTCAATTCCAGGATGGATACAGCAGTACCCCCGGTTTTGTCCTCATCATCTTTTGCCGCCATCATCGGGAGGAGAAGATTTTGAGAGATCAGGGCCGATTTTCCGTCTTTACGAAATTCGATATTTGAATACTTGAATTTGTAGAATGTCAAGGCTTCTTTGTCGACATTTTTTTTGGCGATACTCGTTGCCAGTGCCAGTGGCGCCAGGACTGCTGCTGTCCATGCTTTGGCGGCTCCTACTCCCTTGAGCTTTTTCAGGGCATCATCGAGAATTTCTCCCGACTCAATACTAATGAGCAGAAGCTCAACATCATTGCTTCGCTGAGCCCCCATGATTACCCGGCTTCCGTCCGGTGAGATCCCCAAGGATTTAACCGCGCCCGTCATGCCTGAGATCACTTTAATGGTATCAAGGCTTGGAAGGGCCCAGTGCTTGATCAGCTTATCCTCACCACCGGTGAGAAACCCAGTTCCATCCGGCATTAATGAGATCACATTCAATGATCCATCATGGGCTTTTACCGAATTTAATGGCTTTGCAATAGATATATCCCAAACCATCAAATTTCCTTTCAAATCACCGGATAGAAGATATTTTCCATCTTTTGACAAGGCAATACTCTGTACAGGGGATTCATGGCCCTGGAATGTCTTGACATCAAATCCCGAATTAACATCCCACATCTTCACCAGGTGATCATCGCCGGCAGTAAATACGAAATTCGGATTGGTGCCATACCTGACCATATTGATTACACCGTTATGCCCCCTCCGGATTATTAGTTCATTTTGCTGTGATTCAGCAAGGTGTGCCCATAATAGGGCAAGGCTGATGAGTACCAGTTTATTCATGGGATTCTAATTTTGGGAAATGAAATCCCGGGACTACCCGGGATTTCAGTATTAATTTAGAATGTGTAGCTGACGATCTGCTTCTTTGAAGTCTTGAGGAATACTTGTCCACTGATCGGGTCGAAATCGTAGACCGGTTCTTTCTCTCCAACTAAGAATGTAGCCAACTCATCGCCTGTGGTTTTATCAACCTTTACAAATCCGGCCCCTGCCTTCTGACCACCTTTTCCAATTACGGCGAGTATTACCTTCAGGTTACCCTTTGATTTGGAGGCAGTAAATTTTTTCCTGGCCTCCTCACTACCGGAAGATGCTACATTTGACCACTGGTCACTTTGGGACTGGTACATCTTGGAAGAACCAATGGAATTGGTATTCTGAGCCGCTACACTGTTGGATACTGCGGCGGCCGTGGCCACCACTTGCATAGTACGGATAGCAATCTTTGCCGCCAGGCTCATCTCGGGTGCTGGCCAGTGCTTATGCCACCTCTGAGCACCATCGGGTTCTATCATCATGAGATTGTTCGATGAACTCAAAAGGATTCCATTATTTACAAGCTCCATAGAATTAGGATCTTCATCTCCCTCGAAACTTTTGTTTATACCGGAAACGAGCAATTTATAATCTCCAGTCATAAGGTCCACCTCGTAAAGATCTCCTGAGATGTACATTAATTCCTTTTCAAAGGAATACCTGTACCGTACGGAGGGCACTTCCAGCATGCCTTTTTTATCCCATACTTTGTCTCCGCCAAACGTTATAAGACCCAGACGGCCCTTGAGATCAGAATACATGATACCTTTAGCACAAATCTGGTCTATACCTATCCCTTTCACCTTCTCGTCCCATTTTATCTCTCCAGTGTTCCTATCCAGCATCAGGAGTCTTGTTCCCCTCGCCGCAACACCAATTCCGGCATTGCCCAGATCAATGACATCTCCCACAGCTTTTTTGGCTTGCCATTTTACTGAACCATCATCGAGGTTATAAAGACTTAACCATTTGTCATCAACCACTACTACACCATCCCTGATGGCAAACATTTGGGGCACTACCTTTAACTTGATATCGAAGGACCAGATGGGCTTGCCATCATTCAAATTGAGTGCAGAAAGCTGACCGCTGTTTTTCTTCTTTTCAAAAAAGTACCCCGACTGGAGGTCAAGGCTCGTGTCGAAACTTTCAAAGGTCTGGTTTTTTTCAGAGGTATTGAATGACCACATATAAGCTCCATCCTTTGCATTTATCTTGGCAATCTGGTATTTTCCAGCAAATAGGAGATTGCCGTCCGGAAGTGTTGCAGGTAGAGCGTCAATGCCCAAAGCATCGCTTTGCCATCTCGTATTTCCACTGGGTAAATCAATGATCATGGTCTTGACAACCCAGGGATTACCTTTCTGATTAAAATCCTGCCACGAGGCGGATATCACAGCAGCCCTCATGGAGGGGATATATCCTGACCCATTGAAATTGAAAGTGGCCATTTCCTTTCCAAGTACTTTTTGTACGGGTAGTTCTGCCTTCCTGGGACTTATTATAACTTCACCGGTCATGATATTAATAATGGAAAAGTTCTTAAAGCCCATTAAAGTGCTGTACTTAATAACAGCATAATCAGATAGTTCAGGTACCTCTTCATCACTGATCAGTCCGAGGTATTGATCAAAAATGGATGATATCTCCATCTTCTTTCCATCGGCCCCTTTTACTCCCTTGGCTCCCTTCATTAGATCTGATTCCCATATAACGCTTCCATTCCTGGAATCGATCCCCATCAGGGTCATATCCGAAGTACCAACCAACAGTATGGCTGATTCCGTGACCTTCGTCCATTCTACCTCCTTTTCAAAATCCAGCTGCCAAAGTGCTTCCTGGCTGTAAGAGGTAATTACGGTACATAAAAACAGTACCGTCACAAGTATGCTAGTAAATGATTTCATGAAGCTACATGTTAGGTTAAACTCTAGTTTAGGTTACTTTTCGGGCGTGGATATCCCCGGGAATTTGACGGTTTGGCTGGCTAGAATGTGTAAACCTTACATGTGTAAGGTTTTTTAAAATAAAAAATATGTTGGATTAAGCCAAATTCAAAGGCTCCCGGTCATGACAATTAAAGAAACCTTACACTGGGATAATCAAAGATTTTTTAGTATTATTATCGACGCTCCATACTTCAAAATCAACCTGCTATGAACTTTAAACCGCAATTTGAAAGCAAATCGAAGGAAGGTTACGAGACTGTGAAGAAATACATGGTCTCCGTAAATAATCTCATCACATTTCGTCCTGATCAAAGCATTGTAGATGTCATCGATACGATATTGGACAAAAGGATATCCGGTGCACCTGTATTGGACGAAAACCGAAAGCTAGTGGGAATGATCTCCGAAAAGGACTGTCTTCGATTAATCATCGACAGGGCCTATCACAATTTGCCCAACGAAGCCAGTACCGTGGAGCGGTATATGACCACCGCCATACGAACGGTCCCCCCTACCCTTGATATTGTTACTGCTGCGAATGAATTCCTGATTGCCCCGGTTAGACGCTTTCCCGTTGTGGATGACGGAATCCTACTCGGACAGGTGAGCAGAAGAGATATCCTGCGCGCAGCAAGGGAAATCTCCTCTACCAACTGGTAGAACCCGGTATCCAACTGGTAGCTGTCAGCTGTTAGCTAAAAACTCTGATTGCTTCATCTTCAGCTCTCCCACGGTCATTCCCTTTGCCCTGGCTTCGGCTCTTTCCTTGCTTGCTTCATAGGCGGAAACTCCATGTAATTCAGACAGGTAGTCCAAATGGCCTGGGGAGGTTACGACCATGATGTCATCAGGAGTGATCTGGTCGGGAGTTGAGTAACCGCTGGATTCGCATAGCATGGTGGTTTCTTTGTACAATACCTCGGCATACTTCGCTACCCGTTTTGCTGCCGCATGAATATCCAGGGCCTTTTCCAGACTTCTGTTCTGGGTGGCTATCCCCGTGGGACAATGATTGGTATGGCATTCAAGGGCCTGGATACAACCCAGGGCAAGCATGAAGCCCCGTGCCATGTAGACTGCATCAGCGCCCAAGGCCATCGCTACCGCAATATCAACAGGTGTGGAAATCTTGCCACTGGCAAATAGTACTACCTTGTCACGAACTCCATGAAGCTTTAACGCCCAATCGGCCACAGCTACGGCTTGTTTCATGGGCAGACCGCAATAGGAGGAGAGTACCAGTGGTGCGGCTCCGGTCCCGCCATCACCACCATCAATAACGATATAATCCGGTCCTCTACCGGGTTCTTTTTTCATTTTGGAGGCAATAAGCTCAATTTCCGACGTATGCCCGATAACCATCTTAATTCCTACCGGCATCTCAGCGATCTTTCTAACCTTATCGATAAAATCGAAGAGTCCGTCGACATCGGCAAACTCTTTATGCCTTGCAGGTGCATAGGCATCCTGGCCCATGGGCACCTTGCGGATCTCCGATATTTCCTTGGTGATCTTTTCTTTCAACAGCATTCCCCCCTTGCCGGGTTTGGCGCCCTGGGCCAACTTGATCTCCATCATTTTAACTTGCGGATGTTGGGCTTTCTCTCTGAGAAGTTCATCCACCATGTTGCCCTGATCATCCCGAATACCATATTTCGCGGTCCCAATCTGGAAAATCAGGTCTCCTCCCCCGTATTCATGACAAGGTGCCAGGGATCCCTCCCCGGTATTGTGCATGATGCCGGCCATCTTTGCCCCGAGGTTCAGGGCAGCATGGGCGCGGTAGCTCAAGGCACCATAGGACATAGCGCTGATGTGGACAAAATGGGTGAGCTCAACGGGTTTAACCCCCGAGTGAAGGCCTATCACTTTCTTGTAATAATTTCCTGTCTCCTCCCCGTCCTTGATTTCCTTATTAGTAAAGGTTGCAGGCATGATCAGGGTTGTTCCCACCTTGTCCATGTCGATCTG
The DNA here is from genome assembly GCA_024638265.1 of Flammeovirgaceae bacterium. Classification (GTDB taxonomy): domain Bacteria; phylum Bacteroidota; class Bacteroidia; order Cytophagales; family Cyclobacteriaceae; genus JAHEKQ01. The sequence continues at coordinate 288 of JAHEKQ010000098.1, read as the reverse complement.
ACTTCCGAATCCGATAGTATTTCGCACTCCCCGCGACGACTCATACACCCAATTCCTGGTGATCCTGTTGTAGGGGGTCTCTTCCTGGTCATTGAGGAAAAGGTACTGGCGAAGTAACGGGCCAATTTTTACTAGCATCTTCCTGCCCCAGATAACCACGGGAAACATCCTTTGAATCGGATCGTCCTTTTGAACGCGGTCTGAAATGTAAAGGAATACAATGCCGAGGATAAGCAGCGCCAGTACAAATTCACCGATGAGATTACCCATCCATCTCCAAATTCCCCA
>JAHEKQ010000028.1 GCA_024638265.1 Flammeovirgaceae bacterium | reverse complement strand
GCAGCCATTAATCGTAGCCTTTGGCGGAGGTGGGGGTGGCAATGACTGGACCAGAAATTACTTAAAATCAAAACGTGATAGCCTGAATAATATGGGTTATGCTTTATTGGCTGTTGGATACTTTAACACCGGTAAAACACCTGCAACCCTGGACCGGATTTCGCTGGATGCAATCAGAGATGAAATAATGGCCAGATCTCAACATCCAAAAATAGATGCATCCAAAATAATCCTGATGGGAGCTTCCAAAGGAGGAGAGCTGGTCCTGAACCTGGCCAGCAGGTACAGGGAATTTACCGGAGTGGTTGCGCTGTCCACTTCCAATGTAAGCTTTCCGTCGATCACATGGACTGCCAATACTTCATGCTGGACCTACATGAACGAGGAAGTTCCCTACGTACCTGCACCCTTCAAAACAATTACACCTGCATTAAAAGGAGATTTGTATGCTGCTCATGCTATGATGCTTGAAGACGAGGAAGCGGTAAGCAAAGCAGAGATCGAGGTAGAAAATATCAACGGACCCATACTTATCCTATCCGGTAAATATGATGACCAATGGCCGGCAACGGAAATGTCAGAAAGGATTGTCGAAAGGTTGAAACAAATCGATTTCCCGCACTACTACTCGCATATTCAATTGGAAGGTGGTCATACGGCTCCATTGGATCACTTTAATCTTATTTACGAATTTTTAGAGAAGCAATTAGATTAGTAAATACGGGATTAAATTATTGTCTTTATCGTAGCTTTGGATTGGTATCCAAATCATGTTATACATCATAAGCGGAGCATCGAGGTCGGGTAAGACTACTATTGCCAAAAGGGTCGCCAATCATAAGCAAATTCCCTATTTATCCATTGACTGGCTCATGATGGGATTTACTAATGGCATCCCGGAGTATGGCATTCACGATAAACTATTCCCCGATGAAATCGCTGAACGAATGTGGAAATTCCTAAAAGCCATGCTGGAAAGCATGATCTATGTTGAGGAGGATTGTGTGATTGAGGGGGAAGCTATCCTACCTGAATTGATCATACAATTGCAGAAAAAATATCCCGACAAACTGACTATTTGTTTTCTGGGGTATACTGAAGTTGGTATTGAAAATAAACTGGCGGAGATCAGGAAATACGGCAACGATGAAAACGATTGGCTGGCGGCTAGACCGGATGACTACATTAATGACCACACAAAAAACATGATTGACTTCAGTCGGAAAATAGAGAGTTCCTGCAGGAAATACGGTTTACCGTATTTTGATACTTCTGACGGACTTATGGATAGTCTGGATAGGGCAATGAGGTATCTGGTTCGTTGATTTAAAACTTTTGAAAATTAGATGAAAAAACGAGTCAAACTTATAGTCAGGCTGGTATTACTTATTGGAACCCCGATCTCCTTGTACTTCGTTCCGTGGATTTTAGTAAAGGCCTGGATTATGCCCCTACCCGATACGGTACAAGGGCAAGTTGATGAAGCCCTTGAATACGGCTTTGAAGGAATGATCGTTTATGTTGACCAAGGTGGCAAGGAACCGGAATTTTACGCTGGCGGATGGAAAGATCGGGATAACAAGATCCCAGCAGACCCCAATTCCTTGTTCAAGATCGCCAGTATCAGCAAACTCTATACCGCAGTTGCTATTACTAAACTGGTTCATGATGAAGTGTTATTCCTCGATAAAACACTGACTGATTACTTCCCTGAGCTCGCTGAAAGAATTGAATATTCCGATCAAATCACCCTGAGAATGATGGTTCAGCATCGGAGCGGTATTCCCAATTTTACCGACAACCCTGAATTCTGGTCAAATCCCCCCGAAAATTCAGATGGCGCCCTGGAATTTGCCCTTGATTTACCTGCATATTTCAAACCTGATTCTGATTATGGCTATTCAAACACCAATTACTTGTTGCTTCGTAAACTGATGGATGAAGTACTTGGTTACGATCATTTTCTATATGTCAGAAAGGAAATCCTGGCGCCCCTCGAACTAAAAAATACTTTTAGTTCAGTAAATAAGGTAGATATTGATGACATGATGAGTGGTTACTATGTGGGTATTGAAGACGACTTCAAGCACGAAGACCAGGGAATGGTGGCTTCGGCAGAAGATGTTGGTAAATTCCTTAGGGCACTAAACAAGGGTACCGTGTTTGAGGAGGGCGAGCAGGAAATCTATTCTTCTATATACGTTTACGAACATGGAGGCCTGGTACCAGGCTACCAGAGCATGGCCACCTATCACAAGGACATCGACGCGGTTGTGGTGCAATTCATGAACACCACCGATTTTGAGGGATATGAGTGGAATTTACTTCAGATTACTCATAATAGGATCGTGAAGATATTAACTAACAACTAACAGCTAACAACTAACAGTTGGGTGGGAGAGAGGGAGGGAGAGAATAGAGGATAGAGGATAGATGATAATATGGAAGTAAATTTTCACTATTAGTTGTTTACTCTTAACTCCCTGTATCCAGTATCCCCTTCCTGTTCCTCACCTAAGTACCCGGAGTGGGACTTATCTTCGCTTCGCTCGATGAGTCCTGGGTGGTGTGGTTACAACGATAAGCCTGTCTTCACTTCGTTCAGATCGTTCTTTTTCATTCATTTCATTTCGAAAGCAAACCTTTCTATTCATAAATGAAAAAGCCCGAAAACAAAGTGTCAGGCTTATCGTTGTACCCGGAGTGGGACTTGAACCCACACGGACATTACTGCCCACAGGATTTTAAGTCCTGCGTGTCTACCAATTCCACCATCCGGGCATCTTGGGGGATTGAATTAATCATTAATCCAATAAGGCGACAAATATAGCTAACTGTGTCAAATTAGCCATGAATCGATGATGTGTTTATTGCGGTCTTTGACTAATCCCCCATAATCCTCGTTTCCGCCTCAAGCTTCAGGAGCTTATTTCCAGCTGCCCTCGAAGAGAGAAATAGGGCCGGATTGGAAAAGCTGTACTTATGGGATTTGTCGAGGAACAGGTCCGGGATGCCGTCGCCATCCAAATCTCCCGCCCAATACAATTTGACCATCGCATCATCAAACCACTCGACTGTGAGGAAATTGTCCCCCAAAGTTGAGCCGTTTTTCGGGCCCTGCAAGTGCAAGCCGTAATCCGATACCATGAAGGGATTATTATGCTGCATCTTACCCGTGGCGCTGAGCGAATATTTGCCGAGCTGTATTACCTCTCCAGGGAGCAGCTGCTGTTTCAGATCATATCCCTGGAACTGTTGTGATTCGGAAACATTGACCCCGGAGAGCAGGAACATCGGTTCTCCCTCTACCGAAACCGTGGGAACCGAATCGCCCTCGTCAAATATGCCCGGAATCATCTCGATTGTGAGTTCCACATCTTTAGCCATAATGTTACCGTTTTCATCCCGGTAAAAAGCCGTCCATGACTCCGCGAGCTCGTCGGACCTGAAGTCATCATCGATATAGGCGGTGGCAAGTAGCATGGTAATGGTCTCTGAAAACTCAGCAGATCCTCCACTCCCGTTATTATTTGCCTCCTCTTCCATTCCCACCGAAACAGCATAATATCCCACCTGGATAGGGTCATCAACCCCGAACTTATCGCCCATCTCGGCCCTGAGGTTCGAGTCTATCCCGGGGTGCCCGGATTCGCCAAGGTAATTGGCCTTTAGGCCAAAGGTAAACCGGTCCGGATCAGGCCAGCTGATATCGTGTATTTGAAAGCCGTTCCTCCCTTCCAACTCCACATTTACCAGTTCGGAACATGAGATTGAAAAGTGGGTTTTGGAAATGATATCAACTATGGCGAGGTCCAACGACCCTCGGTCGGCATAATAATCTTCGTTATGTAAGACCGCATAACGATTATTGGAGGACCACAATATCTCGCCCGGGGAAACCCAGAGTTCAGGTATTTCTTCACCATTTACCATAACGACGTAAGAACCCGGCTCAAACTCTTCAGCCAAAAGTTCCGTTTCGACATCAGGGCTGGTTTCCCCCTCATGAATGAATCCTAAAGACAACGAATCCAATACCATCCTTGACTGCTGATAGATACCGGCTTTCGCGGTGGCCTCAGGTTCCTTTTCTTCAGGGATCTCCGCTATTTCTGTAGAAGAGTTCTCTTCAATAATCAGAGAATCAGCTTCATCAGCAACATTATTACCAGCGGGTTTTGAACAAGCTACGATCATAACCGATAGAAAAAACAGCGCAAAACTTCTCATAATTTAAGAATATGGTATTCTTGAATTTAGATAGATTTAGGGCAGAACACCACTTTTTCATTAAACTTTATATTGAAGCATTTCAGGGAATTCAATCCGGATTGAAGCCTAAAAAATATCGGACATGTACTATCGATTAATCCAATAATTCAATCTAAATTTCACTCGTAAATCCTAATGGGTTTTACGTTATAACTTAATGAAAACGAAGACAATGATCATCGCCGGTACTATGTGCTGGATGGTCAACCTCTGGTCCTTCAATTGTCAGAGTCAGGATTCAAAATTGGATGTTGGCTTCAGGATGAACAAGGCAATCGGGCTCTACCTGGAAAGTGGCTTTTCGGCTAACTATTCCCATCACAACCTTTTTAACGATCGCCTGTATTTTGGGGCAAGTTATTTCTCAAGCCGGCTGGGATCAGCCATGGGTTCTAATGCCATAAAACAGGATAATTACGTGGTATTTACCTCTTGGTACTTTCGAGAAACAAAGAAATACAGGCCATTTTTAAGAGTGAATGCAGGATATTTCAATTCGGACTATGAATCTGAAATATTCAAAGATCTTGATAACAGCTCTGGAATCTTTTCTTTCGAGGCTGGATATAGCAGAAAGTTTTTAACCCCCTTGAAATGGGCGATTTCAGCAGGATATAATCTATCAGCGGGTGACGGGACAAATGGTTCCGGAACACTTTACCCCATTTACCTTCAATCCACCTTGTCGTGGAACATAATAGCAAAAAGATGAAGAAGTCAGCCTTTTTTTTATTGATCATGATAGTGGCTGGATGTGGTAATCCAGACATTCAGCCCGGTATGCTGGATGGCGATCAAATATTTGACCCTTCCCTTAATGATCCTTCGCAATTCCTCCTTTCGGTTAATAAACCCAATCCTAATGCATCGGAGGCAGCTACACCGGTATTGATCATGTCCCATGGCTACACGGCGACCACCTTTGAATGGCAGGAATTCAAAGACTGGGCAAATATTAACTATCCGACAGACTTCTTCACTTCACAGATTTTATTAGGTGGGCATGGCAGCTCTTACGAAGAGTTCAAAGAAAGTTCATGGGAAGACTGGAAGGTAGCGATCACCGACGAGTATGAAACACTGGTAGAGGCGGGGTATACACGAATAAGTTTCGTTGGATCCTCTACAAGTTGTGCACTGATCCTGGAACTTATCGAAGCGGGGTATTTTTCCAATACCCTTCCCCCTGAGAATATTTTCTTTGTGGACCCGATTGTGCTTCCATCCTCCAAGATACTTTCCATTGTCGGCCTGATTGGTCCAATGCTTGGCTATATCGAAGCTGATAATACTACGGAAGAGGATCAATACTGGTATCATTTCCGACCTGAAAAAACCTTGAGAGAGTTGAATAAGCTTTTGAGAATAGTCAGAAAAGATTTGCAAAATGGTATCACTTTACCGGAAGGAACACGTCTTAAAGTTTTTAAATCACTCAAAGATCCTACTGCTGACCCGGTTAGCGCAGTTTTGCTTTACAAAGGAATAAGAACCAGTGGAGGTGAATTGATAGAGGTAGAAATGATCGAGTCCGACCTTCATGTGTATACGAGGTTAAATCTGAGAACCGATGTTTCAGCGAAAGATCAGGCGAATCAGAACTCGACTTTTCAAGAAATTGCCACCAGGCTAGGTCAATAGGACTGCACAGGGTTTCATTATTTTCATCAGGTATAATTTCTCAGTATCTTATCTGAATAAATTAGCTACCGTGTCAGAAGCCCCGTCCCAACCTAAACTCGAACGCAAGCTTGGTCCATTAATGCTTTGGGGGCTGGGTGTAGGCTATGTGATATCAGGGATGTACTTCGGATGGAACCTCGGACTGGAACAAGGCGGTACTTTAGGATTGGCTGTCGCAACCGGTTTTGTCATTGTAATGTACCTGGCATTTACCTTTTCCTATACGGAAATGGCATGTGCCATTCCCAAGGCAGGCGGTGCATTTGATTATGCGTACAAAGCCGGCGGGAAAGACCTGGGGTTCTTTGCGGGTATGGCTCAGAACATCGAATTCATATTTGCCCCTCCCGCTATTGCCTTTGCCATTGGTGCCTACCTGAACGTACTTATTCCATCCCTGTCTGTACTTTCCATCGCGATTGTAGCTTATATTATTTTTACTGCGATCAATATTTACGGAATCCAGGCGGCTGCCACCTTTGAACTACTTGTCACAGTTTTGGCCGTGATAGGGCTGCTCCTCTTCTTCTTTGCCGCAGCCCCGGAATTCAGCACGGCAAACCTCACCAAAAACACTTTGCCCAACGGCTGGACGGGAGCCTTTGCCGCTATTCCTTTTGCGATCTGGTTTTTCCTGGCCATTGAAGGGGTGGCCAATGTGGCGGAAGAGACCATCAATCCACAGAAGAATATTCTCATCGGCTTTGGTTCAGCGATACTCACCCTGGTTATTCTTTGCCTGTTGACATTCACGCTTTCAGTAGGGATCAATGGTTGGGAAACCGTAGTTTATCCTCCCGGATCAGAGACATCTTCAGACTCCCCACTTCCCCTGGCACTTAGCTACATCCTGGGAGAGGGTTCCATGATCTATAGGATCATCAGTTTTATCGGGCTTTTCGGGCTTGTTGCTTCGTTCCACGGCATCATCCTGGCAGCTGGCCGTGCTACCTATGAATTTGGGAAAGTAAAATTTATCCCGGGCTTCCTCGGTAAAATCAGTCCGAGGTTCAAGACTCCGGCCAATGCCTTATTGATTAATACTGGCATTGGGATCATTGCCCTCTTTACCGGAAAGACCGGTGAGATCATTACTATTGCCTGTTTTGGGGCCTTGAGTCTTTATATTCTCTCGATGATCTCGGTGATCCGTTTGAGACTAAAATTTCCGGAAATGGAGAGGCCCTTCCGGGTCCCATTGTACCCTGCTACCCCGTGGGTTGCGCTTGTCATAGCCTCCGTAGCATTCGTAGCGATTACAGTTTATAATCCCTACCTCGCGCTGATCTACTTCGGGATCCTGGCGGTGAGCTATTTATGGTTTAAAATCGTACACAAATAATAACATGGATATAAAAGGAAAGCTTTCAATCGACGACCTCCGGGAAATGATTGACTCCGAAGAGATAGAAACCGTAATCGTGGCATTTACAGACCATTATGGTCGGATGATGGGAAAAAGGTATGACGGTGAATTTTTCCTTGAGTCAGTGACCGACGATGGAGCCCATGCCTGTGATTATCTCCTGACCACTGATATGGAAATGGAGCCAGTACAGGGATATGATTTTGCTAACTGGGAGCTGGGATACGGGGATTTCCACCTAGTCCCGGATATGAGATCCTTACGCGTAGCTGACTGGCTTGAAAAGACCGCTATCGTGTTGTGTGATGTCCAAAACGAAAGTGACCATGAACCGGTTGCGGTGGCTCCCAGGAGTATTCTGAATCGGCAGGTAGAACGGTTCGGTAAGCTTGACTATAAAGCCTATGCAGCTACCGAGTTAGAGTATTACCTTTTTGAGGATGATTACCGAAGCCTTCATGAATCAAATTTTACTCATATGAACCCCGCGGGTTGGTACCTGGAAGACTACCATATTCTCCAGGGAACCCGAACAGAGGGATTTACAGCTGCCGCCCGGAAACACTTGAAGAATTCCGGGGTACCCGTGGAAAACTCCAAGGGAGAGTGGGGACTGGGACAGCACGAACTGAATGTCCGGTATGCAGAGCCCGCCGAGATGGCTGACCGGCATGTTGTTTACAAACAGTGCCTGAAAGAGCTTGCGGATCAGATGGGGCTCTCTGTTACATTCATGGCGAAGGTTCATCAGGACAGGGCTGGATCAAGCTGCCATACGCATATCAGTATTCTCAAGGACGGGAAGAATGCCTTCAATGGCGATAAAAAATACGGGCCTGTAAAAGGATCGGTTGAATTTGGATCCTTCCTCGCCGGCTGGATAAAATATGCCCCGGAAGTCATGGTGTTTTATGCCCCTACCATTAATTCATATAAGAGATTTGTAGATGGTTCCTGGGCTCCGACCCGGTTGGCCTGGAGCCGCGACAATCGAACTGCAGGATTCCGTGTGGTGGGGAGCGGGAAAGGATTCAGGATAGAGTGCCGGATTCCCGGTGCAGACTGCAATCCCTACCTGGCCATTGCAGCTTCCCTGGCCTGCGGACTCCAAGGTTTAACGGAGAAATTAGACCCGCCGGAATGTTTCGAGGGAGATATTTATGCAGCGAGTCACCTACCTCATGTGCCCAAAACGCTGAAAGAAGCTGTATCCCTTTTTGAGGGCAGTAAGTTTGCGAAAGACGCTTTCGGGGACAGCGTAGTCAAACACTATTCACATTTCTACAGGAAGGAAGTGGAAGCGCATGAAGCCCAGGTATCCGACTGGGAAAGAAAGAGATATTTCGAACAAATTTAATTACATAATAATGAGACTGGAAGGTAAAGTGGCCCTGATAACCGGTGGCAGCAGCGGGATAGGGAAGGCAACTGCAATATTGTTTGCCCGGGAGGGTGCCAGGGTAGTGATCGCCGATATCAATGACAAGGACGCGGAGACCACCGTATTGCAGATTACCGAGGAAGGAAACCAGGCTATCTTTGTAAAAGCCGATGTATCTTCGGCTGAAGATTGCCGTAACATGATCGAGACGGCCATATCCACGTATGGTGGCCTGCATATTTTATTCAACAATGCAGGTATTATGGACTCGCGGGATGACAATGCAGTGGCAACTGACGAAAGTACCTGGGACCTAACAATGAATATCAATGCCAAAGGGGTGTTCCTGGGCTGTAAATATGGAATCCCGGCTATCAAGAGTTCAGGGGGAGGCAGCATTATCAACACTGCATCATTTGTTTCCATTCTGGGTGCAGCGACCCCCCAGGTGGCCTATACCGCCAGTAAAGGTGCCGTTCTGTCACTTACACGCGAGCTGGCGGTAATCCATGCCAGGGAAGGAATACGGGTCAATGCACTATGTCCCGGTCCGTTGCGGACCGAATTGCTGATGAAATTCCTGGATACGGAAGAGAAGAAGCAACGAAGGCTGGTACATATCCCGATGGGTAGATTTGGAGAAGCGGAAGAGATGGCCAAAGCTGCCCTGTTCCTCGCTTCGGATGATTCCTCCTACGTAACCGGAACGAGCTTTATGGTAGATGGTGGCATAACCGCAGCATACGTAACCCCGGAATAATGGGGAAATCATTCGATATCGTCAGTCCCGTGGATAATACGGTTCTCACTTCACGGGAAATTGCTTCCCCGAAAAGAATCTCTGAAGTACTGGATCAATCGCAATCAGCTTTCAAGGAGTGGAAGAACACTTCAGTTTCCGAAAGGAAAGAGCTGTGTGAAAAAGTCGTGGATTATTTCCTCAGAAACGAATCCGAAATCAGCAGGGAATTAACTCTTCAAATGGGCCGCCCGATTCAGTATGCCCCGTTTGAGATCAAGGGTGGATTCAAAGAGCGCGCTGAACATATGATCTCCATTGCTGAAGAAGCATTGAAAGAGCAGAAAGTTGCAGATAAGGAAGGATTTGAGCGCTTCATCAGGAAAGAGCCTTTGGGGACGGTGCTAGTCCTGGCTCCGTGGAACTACCCCTATCTCACCTCAGTCAACGCGATAATCCCGGCTATTCTGGCTGGAAACTCTGTTATTTTGAAGCATGCGACCCAAACAGCACTATGTGCCGAAAGGTACCAGGCTGCCTTCGACTATGCCGGCATGCCGACAGGAGTATTCCAGTATCTGCATGTGGACCATGATACGGTAGCCAGACTGATCAAAGACCCAGGGATTGGCTATGTGGCATTTACAGGTTCCGTTGAGGGGGGAAGAGCTGTCCAGCAGGCGATTGGCTCAAGATTCATTTCTGCGGGACTTGAACTGGGTGGAAAAGATCCGGCTTATGTAGCTTCCGATGCCAACCTGAATATGGCCATTGAAAACCTGGTCGACGGGAGCTTTTTCAATTCGGGACAATCCTGTTGCGGTATCGAGCGAATTTATGTCCATGACTCACAATATGATGACTTCGTCGCCGGTTTTGTCGATCTAACCAATCAGTACATCCTCGGGAATCCCCTTGAAAAGTTGACCACACTCGGTCCAATGGTCCGGGTGAGAAATGCCCGGCTGGTACAAGATCATATTGATGGTGCCCTGTCGACTGGAGCCAAAGGCCTTATTTCAGATAAGGATTTTCCCGAACTGCCCCTTCCTTATTTGTCTCCCCAGGTACTTATCGATGTAAACCACGAGATGACCATTATGAAGGAGGAAACCTTTGGCCCCGTGGTGGGTATCATGAAAGTGGGCAGTGACGAGGAAGCCATCCAGTTGATGAATGACAGTAATTATGGCCTGACCGCCTCTATCTGGACAGAAGACCGGGAGAGGGCCATTGCGATTGGTGATAGGGTAGAGACCGGAACCTGGTTCATGAACCGATGTGATTACCTGGATCCCGAACTGGCATGGACAGGGATCAAAGATTCAGGGAAGGGGTGCACTTTATCAAGCCTTGGATACGACTACCTGACCCGACCAAAGTCATTTCATCTGAAACTTCGGTGAAAGCAGCATTACTCATATGTGACCACGTACCCGAAAGATTCAGTAAGGATCACGGGGATTACTTCGATATGTTCAAACGCCTGCTCCCCGGAATTGAATTCGCTCCCTACTATGTAATCGATGGCCACTTTCCTGATATCCCTGAACATGATAACTACCTCATCACCGGATCAAAATATTCCGTTTATGATGATGAAATATGGATCCATGACTTGCTGGAACTCATTGAGAAAATAAGGGATCACCAGAAAAAACTGGTAGGCATATGCTTCGGGCACCAGGCCATCGCGGAAAGCCTGGGTGGTAAGGTCAGAAGATCAGACCGTGGATATCTCATTGGGGTCCATGATTTTTCGGTGGTCCAAAATAAATCCTGGATGACCCCTTTAAAGGATAATTTAAAATTGGTTATGCTTTGCCAGGACCAGGTTATTAAACTTCCAACCGGTTCGGAGGTATTGGCAGCATCTGAAGAGTGCCCGGTAGCCATGTACCAGGTGGGAGATCATATTATGGGAATCCAGGGACATCCCGAATTTACCAAGGATTATAACCGGGATGTATTCATGTCACGTAAGGAGAAGATGGGAAGCGAAAAGATAAAAAGGGCAATAGACAGCTTTAGCCATGAAATCGATACACCCCTCATTTCCGGGTATATTCTCAATTTCCTTAAGGATAATAATCCGTAGCAGAGGGAATTATTCAGTAAATGCCCCGATTGTCCGTTCAAGGCTCTCCTTTTGCTTGAGAAATTCTTGTAAAAGGGCCGGATCAGTTATTCCAGTATTCTCATCAAAATTCTCCTTAAAAAAGGGTAATGAGAAGCTTCCGACTACCTGGGCTCCACGATGGGGATAAATATTGACTGCATGTTCCAGGACAGTCTTTGCTCCCCTGCCTCCCGGTGATGTAGCCAACATCAATATGGGTTTATTAGCCCACATTCCCCTTTCAATTCTCGACATCCAATCTGTAACGTTCTTATAGGCCGAAGAAAAGCTTCCATTATGTTCAGCAAAACTTATAATAACGGCATCGGCAGATTTGATCACATTCCTGAAATCATGGGCCTCCCTGGGAATTCCATTTTCCTTTTCCCTGTCTATACTAAAAATGGGCATTTCAAAGTCATTCAGGTCCAGTATCTGAACCTCTGCGTTTTCGACCTGCTTTGCTACCCAGGTAGCAAGTTTTTTATTTATTGAGTTTTTGGAGCTGCTTGCTCCAAATGCTACAATCCTATTCATGGTTTACTGGTTTAATGCTTTCCTAATGGGAACAATCCTACTCTAATATGGTTCCCTTCCATATTAACCGGGGCTGCACTTTGTGAAATCAGGTTTCGGAAGCATCCAGGAAGTAGCATTAGCCGAGAACCCTGAACAATAAAATACGTTGGATACATCCCAAGCTGATAAATCCTGGTTAAAGGATGTCGCATCTTTGAACATCCCTGTCATATACACCACTTCACTCACATCCCAGGAAGAAAGGTCCCGGTTGAAGGCTACAGCCCCATCGAACATCTCGCTCATAGAGGTAACATTGCTCACATCCCAGTTTGACAGGTCCTTATTGAAAGCTTGAGCGTCCTGGAACATCCCGCTCATGGAGGTGGCATTACTGACATTCCACTCCGAAATATCACTATTGAAGGTGGTTGCTTCCTGAAACATAGTCCGCATGTCAAGCACCTTGCTTACATCCCATGAAGAGAGGTCCTGGTTAAATGCATCTGCACCTGAGAACATTCCCAGCATATTGGTAACATTGCTGACGTCCCAGGCGGATATATCCTGGTTAAATGCATCAGCTTCCTCAAACATCCTCGACATATTCCTGACGTTACTGACGTCCCATGTAGAGATATCATCGTTGAATGTGTCCAGCCCCATGAACAGTTCACTCATATTGGTCACCTTTGTCGTGATCACCCGGCTCATATCTTCACCAAAAAAGACCATATCATACAGCATTACCCTGTCGACAACGATATATTCCTTTCCGTTAAGCTCTACGGTCTGGCCTATTTGGGCGGTTGGCGAGGCCACAATGGTGACCCCATTATCAGCAATTTTTACGGGGGCTATGGATTCCTTCTCACAACCCCAGATCAATAGCATGGCCAGCAATATGAGCAAGAAACGTGTTGAATTGGCCATGACACGATTTGTTAAATGTTTCATGACTTCTCAGAATTTTTATATTAGAAAATACTAAATTCTTAAAAATAAATCAACAAAAAATGTGCCATAAGAGCGCCTGAGGTAGGTTTATGCCAATTATTCCTTTACCTCGGCCTCGGGTGGATTTTTGCGCAGGTAATCAATTTTGGTTCTGAACATCTCTGCCATAAAACATGCGCGCTTCTTGACTTCCTCGGCTACCTCTCCTTCAAAAAGTTCATCGACGGTGCTGGTAAATAAGTCAAGCCAGGTGTCAAAATGTCGGTTTTCCACAGGGAGCTTGACATGTGCTCCAAAGGGATTTCCGTGATATACATATTCCTTGAGGGCGAGAGTCCGCCAGAACCGGTACATTTTCTCGAGGTGAACATCCCAGTTATTCCCAATTTTGTCCTGAAAAATAGGGCCCAGTTCCTTATTCTGCCTTACCCTGGCGTAAAAGGCATCCACCATTGTAATGATGTCCTCTTCATTGAGAATATCCTGCTTCATTACGGCCAATATAGCATAGTCAAGGCAATTTCTTTTACATTAAAATGGGACATATCAGGGCTTGGACTCATTCATTCTAACCTGTATGATCATGGCAGACAGCACCGTAAGTCCCGCCACCACACCGATTGAGGGAAGGACTCCCCAAATGTCGGCGATAATTCCCGTGAGTACTGCTCCAATAGCATATCCAAGGTCGCGCCACAACCTGAACACGCCTATACTCTTGGCCCGCTGTCGGGGATGCGTATAATCGGCAATTCCGGCCAGAAAGGTCGGATACACTACTGCTGTACCCAGGCCGAGAATTATTGACAACATGGTAAATTCAATAAATGTTTCGGCCCAAATCATAACCATCAGCGCGATCCCCTGTATCAGCATACCAAAAAACAACATCCTCTTTTTGTTGAAATAATCGGCAAGTTTACCCGTGCCCAGTTGGCTAATACCCCAAACTGCAGGATATATCGCTACAATGGTTCCGATCTCCTCGATACTGAAGCCCCGTGTAGCCAGGAGGATGGGAAATATTCCCCAGACCATTCCATCATTAAGGTTATTGACTAAACCCGCTTGTGAAATTGATCCCAAATTCCTGTCGAACCAGGTGGTTTCGCGAAATACATTCTTCAACATCTTAGCGGTACTGCTATCCGTCTCCTTTTTTACATGATGTGCTGTATCCTTAACGAGTAGCCAGGAAGATAAAAGGCCTATGAATGCAAAACCGATTCCCAGGTAAAAAGGGTAAGGTCTCAGCCCGTAATTACCGGCAATCCAGCCGGTAAGAAAGGCCACACCGCCCACCGCCAGGTATCCTGCAGATTCATTCAAACCCATAGCAAAACCTCTATTCTTTTCCCCCACCAGGTCAATTTTCATCACTACCGTGCTGGACCATGTGAGTCCCTGGTTTATACCCAGGAAGATATTGGCAACGACCACCCAGTTCCAGTCAGGAGCATACATCAGAATAAACGGTACAGGGAGGCCAAATAGCCATCCAATGGTAAGCAGGTTTTTTCTCCCTACCCTATTGGCAAGGGCCCCCGTATAGTAATTAGTGATAGCTTTTGTGACCCCAAAAACGACTATGAAGGACAGGATTGCCGTCTTGACCACCATCCCGAACTCCTCCCCGGCTATCTCCGGCAGGATGGAACGTTCAATTCCCACCATACCTCCCACAAAGGCGTTGATGATCACCAACAAAGTGAATTGCTTCCAGTTTTCTTTCAGTCCGAGCTGGATGGTTGTCAAATTCCAGATTAAATATTTTATTCTCGCAAAGACGCCAAGACGCTAAGATAGGGATTCAATGGGAGTATGGGGAGGGATGAAAGAAGTAGGAATCCTCTTTGACTACCTGTCAATAGCAGTGGTGATAGACTTGTCTAATCTAACAAATCCTTGGCAACTGGTCGCCCGGCAACATCGGGATGACCCTTCGGCCACCAATTACGCTCTGTATTACTACTTTGCCAGGATGATTCTCCACTACTTCGCCAAGCAGGCTGGCTTCCTCACCTCCCTCCATGGATCTTAAGATTTCTACAGCTTCATCGGCGACCTTGCCATCAACAAAGGCAAGGAAAATGCCCTCGTTAGCTACATACAATGGATCGAGGCCCAGCATTTCACAGGCGGCATCAACCTGGGTTGCTACCGGAAGATCCTCTTCCTTCAATTCGACACCGGTATTTACCTGGCCTGCAATTTCATTGAGGACGGTTGCTACTCCACCTCGTGTCGGATCCCGGAACAGTTTGATCTTTTCTCCAAACCGGTCGAGTAAAGCCGTCGTCAGTCCGGAGACATCACGAGTATCACTTTTTATCTCAGTTTCGAATTCGAGACCTTCCCGCTTTGACATAATGCATATCCCGTGGTTGGCAATGCTTCCGCTCACGATAATCTTGTCCCCCGCCATAACCCTTTGAGGGTCAATCTTTCCCTTCTGATGCAATTTTCCGATACCGGTGGTATTGATAAATATTTTATCTCCCTTTCCCTTTTCCACTACCTTTGTATCTCCCGTCACCACTTTTACACCTGAGTGTTCAGCTGCGAGTTTTATCGTATAGATAATCTCCCATAATTCGCGTACATCAAGCCCCTCTTCAAGGATAAAACCCAGAGAAATAAATTGTGGATGGGCCCCGCACATGGCCAGATCGTTAACCGTGCCATTTACCGCCAGGTCACCGATATTCCCTCCGGGGAAAAACAGGGGCGATATTACAAAACTGTCTGTACTGAAGGCTACCGGTCCATCAATATTGAGGAGCGCCCCATCATGTCTCGTGGCAAGGTATTCATTGTCAAGGATCTCGAATACTCCTGTATCCAGCAGGTGGTGGGTTAATTTTCCCCCGCTGCCATGGCCGAGGGTGATGACATCATAATCCAGCTCTGGCATCGGGCAACTTATGTTAAATTTCACATCCTTCTTCATACCATTTCAATTTAAATCAGCTCAGAGTCACCTGCATACTGGTAATATGCTGCGCAAGCTCCCTCAGAGGAAACCATGGGAGCCCCCAGGGGATTTTCCGGTGTACATGCTTTGCCAAACTCAGGGCATTCGACAGGTTTTTTCAATCCCTTGAGTACTTGCCCGGCAATACAGGATTCACATTCCTTGTTTTTGCCAGATATCAACTCAAATTTCTTAGATGCATCGTATTCCTGATACGCCAACCGCAATTCATAGCCACTCATAGGTATTTTACCAATGCCTCGCCAGGTTCGATCTGCTATTTCGAAAACTTCGCGGATTGTCTGAATTGCATGTATGTTCCCTTTCCTTCGCACCACCCTGGCATATTGATTCTCAACCTCCACTTTCGATTCTTCAAGCAGCTTTACGGCCATGAGGATGCCCTGCAACAAGTCTACGGGTTCGAACCCGGTCACTACTATGGGGATACCATATTTCTCAGACAGTGGATAATATTCCTCGTATCCCATTACTGTACATACATGTCCTGCTGCAAGGAATCCATCGATCCTGTTCTCCTCATCGGATAGGATCACTTCCATGGCAGGGGGTACTAAAACATGTGAAACCAGTAAAGAATAATTACTTACACCCTGTTTCTTTGCCAGAACTACGGATAAAGCATTAGGTGGTGCTGTAGTCTCAAAGCCTACGGCAAAAAATACTACTTGACATTCCGGGTTTTGCCTGGCGATACTGAGGGCTTCGAGAGGGGAATATACGATGCGGATATCTGCCCCATGGGCTTTCGCCGTAAGGAGGCTCATCTCAGAGCCGGGTACTCTCAACATATCACCAAAAGAACAGAGGATCGCTCCTTTATCCAATGCAAGCGCAATGGCCTTATCGACCATATCCACCGGAGTTACACAAACAGGACAACCCGGGCCATGGATCATAGTGATCTCCTTGGGAAGCATATCAAGGATTCCGTTTTTAACCAGGCTATGTGTCTGGCCTCCGCATATCTCCATGATATTCCAGGGTTGAGTGACCGTTTTTTCAATCTCACTCAGGAGGTCTTCCACGGCAACGCGATCTCTATATTCCGCCAGGTATCTCATGTCCCAATCTGATTATCATGTTCACCGATTTCTTCCTCTAACTTGCCCAAATTCTTGAGGTATTCGAAAGTTTTAAGTGCCTCCTCCTCATCAATTAAGTTTAGTGCCACCCCCACGTGTACAAGGACGTAATCATTAACCCTGGCTTCGGGTACCATAGAAAGATTTACGTTTCTGTTAATCCCTTCAAAAGAAACTTTACCTACCCTGAAGGCAGGATCCTGATTCTCGTCGAGTGAAATGATTTTTCCTGGTATAGCTAAGCACATGGTTAAGTGTTTAAGTGGTTGAGTGGTTTTGAGGTAGCCCTTAAGGTTGAAAATATCTCTTGACCTATGATATTGAAGTGTGCCCATTGGCCGTATGCTACATTCTCATCATTTGGAGATAAATTTTTATGGAAATACAGTCGGTATTGATTTCCCATTCGGTCAGTTATCAAATCCAGAAGCAGGCTGTTTTGAAAAACCCCACCACTAAATGCAATACAGTGGCTACCTGACTCTAAAGCTACATTTTCAATTGTGCGTACCATACCCCAATGGAAGTTGAAAGCAAGCGTTTCACGAAGTACGCCAGCCTTCAATCCTTGAATAAGCGGGATCAGATGAGTGGCTGGTTTAAGTAAGTCACCCTCAATAATAACTCTTTCATGATGGACTCCCCTAAGAGCAAGATCCTCAAGTCTCATTGCAGCTTCACCTTCATAGGTAATCTTATCCCCGAGTCCGAGAATGCAGGCAGCCGCGTCAAATATCCTTCCTACACTGCTGGAGAGTAACGCATCATCCCTTTCCAATTGCTTATGGTAATATTTCCATTCATTGGACTCAAATTTGTCCTCAAGCCAATCCTCCAGGCCGGTCCCTTTCAAGATTGAAAGGGCCGAAATCCTTGGTTCTTTGGGCATTTTATCGCCAAGGATATGTGAATAGTTCCTAAAGTGATCAAGTCGCTTCATGGTATGATTCGCGTACAGGAAGAATTCACCACCCCAAATATTCTTATCATTACCATAGCCCGTACCATCCCATACCACTCCCAAGACAGGCTCTTGGGCCTCCGTAAGCCTGTTCTCAGCCAATACAGACGCGAAGTGCGCTTCGTGGTGCTGAATGTTGAGAAATTGGATAGAATGTTCAGATGCAATCCTCCTGCCCAAATCAGCCGTACTGTACCTGGGATGCTTATCGGCTAGGATTAGTTCCGGCCCAAAATCCAGCAGAGATACCATATGATCCAGTGTAGACTGGTAACTCAGCTGTGATTCATAAGTATCCTGGTCACCGAGATATTGACTGACATAGGAATTCTTTGCATGCTTGATGAAGTACGTACTTTTAAGCGACCCTCCCATGGCGAGTACGTCCATTTCAGACCAGTGGTTGTCCTCGAAGTAATTAGGGGCAATACCCCTCGACCGTCGCAAAATAATTCTTTTCCCTTTTGGGCTGTAACGAACTACTGAGTCATCCTCAGACATGAGTATCTTCCGATCATTCCCGAGGAAAGCATCGGCCACACCATTGAGTTCCTCCATGATTTCCTCATCCCTGTACATGATGGGACTTCCACTCATGTTCGCGCTGGTAGCGATCAATGGTTTACCAAAATCCCTCGCGATCAATGACAGAAGTGGGGCATATGGCTTCATGGCTCCCACGTAACTTAGGCCCGGAGCTATTTCCTGCATTGCGATACCCGAAGACGGATCAGGCTTTACTTTGAAAAGAACGATTGGAGAGGCTACCGACCGGTACTCCACCAGTTCCTCTTTAGCTGCAATAATATCTCCCGGTAGAATTCTCTCATCAGGATAAAGTACAGCCAAAGGTTTACTTGGGCGCTTCTTCCTGGTCCTCAATTTGTTTATCACCTCCCTTTTTGTTGCGTCACAAAGCAGGAGATAGCCACCAATACCTTTGATCGCCAATATTTCACCTCTATTTAGTACCTCATTAGCTTTTTGCAGGAGCTCTTCAGTTTCCCCGATTATACCATTCCAGGTAAGTGAAACCCCACATTCGTGACAGGAATTGGTCTGAGAGTAATACCTGCGATCCATTATATCATTGTACTCTTCCCGGCAATTCTTGCACATGTAAAACTCATCCATGGTGGTATTTTCCCGGTCATAAGGAAGTGAACGGATAATGCTGTATCGAGGACCACAATGGGTACATGTTATAAATGGATACCTGTATCTCGGATTTGACGGATCATGTAGTTCTTTTTCACATTCCTTGCACATTGCCTGGTCAGGGGCGAGGAGTACCGTCTTATCCGTATTCCCATCACTGTTTACGATTTGAAAGTCCTTTCTTTCAGCTGGTTCTATTCTGTGTTGAGTCCAATTGGTGATCCTGGAATTATCCGGTGGTTGAACGATAATAGTAGTAATAAATTTCTCAATCACTGATTCATCGCCCTCCACCTCAATATGTACCCCATCACTGGTGTTGTTGACCCAGCCACTAAGACCGAATTCATGGGCCAGTAGATAAACATAAGGCCGGAACCCTACCCCCTGAACTATTCCTTCAATATGGAAGTGTCGGGCTTCCATGTTTATTAAACCTCAACCGGCACCAGTGTTTTCAACCATTCATACCAGGCCCGCATGCCTTCGTCCCGGGTGGCGGATAGTTCAAAGAAATCCAAATGGTGATTGACCCTCAATGCATATTCCCGTGATTTCTCAATATCGAAATCCACATAGGGGCCCAGGTCAATTTTGTTGATGATACAAATGTCTGAAGTCTCAAACATGGTCGGGTATTTCAACGGTTTGTCGGTCCCTTCCGTAACACTCATAATGACTACGCGGTGATTTTCACCCAAATCAAATAGTGAAGGACAGACCAGGTTTCCCACATTCTCAATAAACAATATGCTATTGTCTTTTAATTCAAGTTTCATAATGGCAGAGTGAACCATATCTGAATCCAGGTGACATCCTTTCCCAGTATTTACCTGGACCACGGGAACACCGGTTTTATGTATGCGGTCAGCATCATTTGTGGTCTGTTGGTCTCCCTCAATTACCGCCATATTGACTTTTCCTTTCAATGCTGTCAGCGTTCGCTCGAGAAGTGTTGTTTTTCCAGAGCCCGGTGAACTCACCAGGTTAATACAACAGATATTACGGGCTTCAAAATAACCCCGATTACGCTCGGCCATCAGGTTGTTCTTACTCAAAACATCCACTTCAAGGTTTACTATCCTTGATCCCTCGTGAGTATGATCACGAGTAAGGGGATGGCTATGATGGTTATGTTGGTGATGATGGCCATTTTCAGGGTCATGGTGATGGGGGTGAAGCTCTTCACCAGGTAAAAGGATCTTTACGGAATCCTCTGCATCACATCCGCAGGTTGAGCACATAATAATTTCAGGTTACAGTTAATGACTTGATCCTCAACTCCTTACCTGCTACTATGTCATTGAAATATTGCTGACATTTCGGGCAAGGATCAAAAATCTGTTCGATCTCGAACTCAATATCGCATTCCATACATCGGGCCTTTCCCGGAATATGATAGATCTTCCTTTCAGCACTTTCGAGGACAGAAGACCTTACGGCCTCCTCCCAAAGAAATTCAAGGGAATCGACCTCAACCCCGGAGAGTTGTCCGATCTCCATCTCAATCTCTTCGACCTTTTGAGCTGAAGCTTTGCGAACTTCCTCCTCGGCAATATTGACTATGCTCAGCGTGATGGTAAGCTCATGCATGGGCCTATTTTAAGTATCGTTTTCTTTTATAGGAATGGGCCAACAGGTAAACACTACCAACTACCAATAGGATTGTAATCATATGCCAATAGGAAGTAAGGTAGTGCAATATGGTTCCTTCATGACCTCCATGTCCTGCATGTCCCAGGGTGACCATTGGCGACAGTATTGTCAAGAATGTGAATAACATCTTCTTCATAGTTTTCCAGTTCATTTAAAAAGGTTCAATTAAGAGACTTTAGTGCAGACTATCGAACAAGTTAATGTTACCAAAGAGTCGAGTCTTCAGTTATGACAACAATCATCCGGTGACGTGAGAAAGATCAATTGAATTCAATATTTAATTAGGGTAATTAAATACAATACGCACAAAAATCTATTGTCCGTCTAACCTGAATTCCTATGATGAACATTGAGGTAAAGACTAAAAAATCCCGCTCTGTTTACGATGATGCTGTGGAAAAAGGTTTCAACCGTAGGGATTTCATGAAATTCTGTACCACCATGGCGGCCTTTATGGGGCTTAGCGCAAGTGGAGTTACTGCCGTTGCCAAGGCTCTTGAGGAAAAAAGTCGTCCGGCTGTCATTTGGATGCATTTCCAGGAATGCACCTGTTGCAGTGAGTCTTTTATAAGGTCCAGCCACCCAATGGTGGCCGATCTCTTATTAGATAATATCTCACTCAATTATACGGAAACCCTTCAGGCTCCCTCCGGTCATGCGGCCGAAAAATCACTGCATGAGACCATGGAGAATCATTTTGGGGAATATATCCTTCTTGTGGAAGGTAGCGTACCCACAGGGGATATGGCATCCTGTTGTTGTATCGGTGGTAAAACTGCCGAACAGATACTAAATGAAGTAGCAGAAGGTGCTGCCGCTATTGTGGCCTGGGGAAGTTGTGCATCTAACGGATGTGTTCAGGCAGCAAAACCTAATCCCACACAAGCCACCCCCATACACAAGGTGATCAAGAACAAAACCATTATTAAGGTTCCCGGTTGTCCACCAATCGGAGAAGTAATGGCAGGTGTGATTGTTCACATGCTCACTTTTGAGCGATTACCAGAACTGGATAGCACAGGAAGACCCAAGGCATTTTATTCCAGGCGTGTACACGATACTTGTTATCGCCGACCGAATTATGATGCTGGCTTGTTTGTCGAGACCTTCGACGATCCCAATGCCAAGAAGGGTTATTGCCTTTATAAAGTAGGATGCAGAGGGCCTGTCACCTATAATGCTTGCGGTGTAACCCGTTGGAATGATGGTACCAGTTTCCCGATCCAGTCAGGACATGGTTGTATTGGCTGTTCTGAAGCCAACTATTGGGATAATGGTCCTTTCTATTCTCACCTTGCTGAGTTCCCGGGCTTTGGCATTGAATCCAATGCTGATAAAATTGGCCTGGCCGCTGCCGGTATTACCGCTGCCGGACTTACTGCACACGCTGTGATCACCAATATTCGAAAAAGAAAGATCATAAAAGAGGGTGTTGCAGAAGGAAAGTACGGCCTGGAACCCAAAGAAAATGAATCGCAAGAAAAAACTGAATAGAAATGGCTGATCGACTCGTTATAGATCCTATCACTAGAATTGAAGGACACCTCAGGGTGGAGGTAGAAGTACAGGACGGCAAAGTAGTTGACGCCTATAGTTCCGGTACTATGGTCCGACTGATAGAGGAAATTGTTAAAGGAAGAGACCCGCGCGATATCTGGGCTTTTGTGGGCCGGGTATGCGGTGTATGTACAACCGTACACTCCCTAGCCTCAGTACGCTCAGTGGAGAACGCATTGGGTATAAAAATCCCCCCTAATGCAGAACTGGTACGAAACCTCATGTTCTGTACCCAATATATTCACGATCATGTAGTACACTTCTACCACTTACATGCATTGGATTGGGTAGACATTGTCAGTGCCACGAAGGCTGATCCATTGAAGACTTCCGAAATTGCTGAAAGCATTTCAAATTATCCTAAAAGTTCTCCCAAGTATTTTGCTGACCTCCAGAAAAGGTTGAATGGTTTTATTTCAAGTGGCCAACTGGGAATTTTTGCCAATGGCTACTGGGGTCACCCAGCCTATAAGTTACCCCCTGAAATCAACTTGATTGGAGTAGCACATTACCTCGATGCTCTGGAATGGCAAAAAGAAATTGTGAAAGTTCATGCCATATTTGGCGGAAAGAATCCCCACCCCAATTACCTGGTAGGAGGTATGGCGTGCGCGATCAATGTCGATGAAGCGAATGCAATTAATGCCGAGAGATTGGCTATGGTGGGACAACTGTTGCGTCAAGCAAAAGATTTTGTTAACCAGGTGTATGTACCTGATGTTTTAGCGGTAGCACCACACTATTTCGATTGGGCAAGTATTGGTGGAGGTCTCTCCAATTATCTTAGCTATGGTGACTTACCAACAAATGGTTATAACGACCCGTCAAGTTTCAAGTTCCCCAGGGGAGCCATCTTAAACCGGGATCTCAGCAAAGTTCATGAAGTGGATCCCACGGATCCCTCACAGATTCAGGAGTATGTAAAGCACAGTTGGTATAGTTATACCGAAGGAGATGATAAGGGTAAATTCCCCTGGGACGGTGAAACCAAAATGAATTTTACAGGACCAGAACCTCCCTACGATCAACTGAACGTGGAAGACAAATACAGTTGGGTAAAAACTCCAAGATGGAAAGGAAATCCTATGGAAGTTGGCCCTTTATCAAGAATGCTCGTTGGTTATGCCCTTGGTAAAGATGAATTTACAAAAGCCGTAGATGGAGCTTTGAAATATCTGGGTGTACCGGCGGAAGCACTTTTCTCTACCTTGGGAAGAACCGCAGCCCGAGCCCTCGAAACGCAGTTAGTGGCAAACTGGGCACTTGAATTCTATGACCAATTAATACTTAATATCAAGAATGGTGATGAAAGAATGGCCAATATGGAGCTTTGGGAACCTGAAAGTTGGCCAGATCTCGCTAAGGGAGTTGGAACCACAGAAGCTCCTCGGGGAGCATTGGCGCACTGGTCAGTGATCAAGGAACGCAAGATCGAGAATTACCAACTGATCGTTCCATCCACTTGGAATTCCTCACCCAGAGATGCGGCAGGACAGCGATCTGCCTACGAAGAGGCTTTATTAAATACTCCCGTCGAAAATCCCGAGCAGCCAGTTGAGATACTCAGGACTATTCACAGTTTTGACCCCTGTATGGCCTGTGCCGTTCACCTCTACGATGAGAAAGGAGAGCATGTTCACAACCTTAATGTTTTCTAATCATGGCTATCCAACCAGCATTACATACAACTCAGTTACGTAGGGTATTTGTATTCTCTTTATCAGTGAGGCTTTTTCACTGGATCAACGCCTTGAGTATATTCGTATTGGCTGTGACAGGCTATCTGATTGGTAATCCACCTGCACTCCTGACATCTCAGGAAGCCTACCAGGGTTATTGGTTCGGGATAACTCGGTTTATCCATTTCATTTTTGCTTATATCTTCCTTTTCAACTTCGTAATCAGAATCTACAGACTATTTTTCGGAAACAGGTTTGAGACCTGGAGGAATTTCATTCCTTCTAATAAGGGTTTCTTCCGCGAAATTTGGCAGGTGGTCAGGACCGATTTTCTGTTCACTAGGGGTCATTTAGTCTCTATTGGTCATAACGCATTAGCTGGAATTTCTTATTTGTTTCTCTTTATCCTGATGATCTTGCAGATTATCACTGGCTTTGGCATTTATGCAGCAATGAGTGACGCGGTCATTGTAGACCTTTTCAACTGGGTGGTTCCAATCTTTGGTGGTGATGCCGCCACACGTTTATGGCATCACATATTTATGTGGGGATTTGTTGTATTTACACTGATTCATATTTACCTGGTCTTTTACCATGATTATGTAGATGGACGTGGAGAAGTGTCTTCCATTTTTGGAGGTTGGAAATTCGTTGAGAGTGACACAATGAAAGAGCAGGATACAACAGATTATAATAAATGAGTGAGCCAACACTGATATTAGGTATAGGCAATTTACTATTAGGCAATGAAGGGGTGGGCGTACAATTTGTACAACAACTTGAGAAAGAGGAATGGCCTGATTGGATACATTTTCTCGACGGCGGAACAGGCGGTTTCCACCTATTGTCAGAAATGGAAAAATATCCGGTAGTTGTAATACTGGACGCCACTATGGACGGAAACCCGGAAGGGCATGTCAACCTGATCCAACCCAAATTTGCTTCTGACTACCCTCCCACCCTAAGTGCCCACGATGTTGGCCTTAAAGACCTCATCAGTAGCCTGTACCTGTTAGGTAAAGTACCTGAAGTATATCTCATCACAATTTCTATTGAAGGAATTCAACCTATGACGATGAACCTCACTGAAAAAGTTAATAATGCCTACAATGAGGTCAGGAAACTGCTTAAGACACTTTCCGGGAAATTACTCCGTCGGGTTGGAGTATAATCCCATTTTTTGAAGGGGAGAGGGATCAACTCTCCCCCTTTTATTTTCCATACAATAAAACAATTCCCGAAACGACCGTATTATTATGTTGTGTAATTCCATGATATGCTCCTTAAGATTGTCAAAAAAATGTTAATCAGCCTTCTTATCATTGCCCTTGCATTGGTTTTGACCGTTGTCATTTTTATCCGTACCGCTCCACAGATGGGTAAAGCACCTGATGGCGAACATCTTGAATTGATTTCACAATCTTCTAATTATGGTCAAAGCGGATTTATCAACCAGGTGCCGACCGGAATGGCGATGGATTCGGGTGAAGGAGCGGGAAGTCTCATGTACGAGTGGTTGTTTAAGGCTAAAAATTTCAAGCCTTCTGAAGCTCTACCTACTGCATTCAGCGAAATAATGCCAGGTGAAGATACCACTGCATGGGCTGTATGGTACGGCCATTCAACACTTTTGGTTAAAATGGAAAGTTTCAGGATCCTAATTGACCCGGTATTTGGCCCTGCAGCCTCACCGGTTCCCATCTTTACCCGAAGGTTTAAGAATCAGCCCCGGTTTGGGATAAAAGACATCCCTGAAGCTGACCTCGTTCTCATTTCACATGACCATTATGATCATCTTGACTACCCTACAATAAGGGAATTGTCCAAAAGAGATATCAATTTCATCGTCCCCCTTGGTGTGGGTTCCCACTTGCAGCGTTGGGGTATTGAAAAACATCGGATTACCGAAATGGACTGGTGGGAATCTGAGGTAGTTGAAGGAATTGAGTTTACCGCTGCTCCTGCAAGGCATTTTTCAGGTAGATCCGTTAACGATCGGAACAATACCCTTTGGGCATCCTGGGCCATAAAATCGCCTCAAACCAGCATATATTTCAGTGGCGACGGGGGTTACTCTAAATTTTTCCGCGAAATAGGCGAAAAACTCGGTCCATTCGATCTGTGTTTTATCGAGTGTGGTCAGTACAACTACAGGTGGAAAGACATTCACCTTATGCCTGAGGAGACCGTCCAGGCAAGTATCGATGTGAGGGGCAGGGCAATGGTTCCCATACATTGGGGGGCTTTCAACCTGGCTCCCCATACCTGGAAAGATCCGGTTGAAAGGGCATTTGAAGAGGCCATGAAACTTGGCGTTACAATCCTGACCCCAAAAGTCGGTGAAAGGATCATGATCAAGCATACGAGTGAGACCGAACCTTGGTGGAGTAGGATAGAGTAATAAGTGGAAAGTAGAAAGTAGAAAGTAGAAAGTGTTGAGTTATTCAGGAGGCAAGAGGCAGGAAGCAAGAAATACTCAAAGTGCGCTGATAGGCCCTATCGTACTCTAGCTTTACCGCTCTACCAATTTACCGATTAACTGCTTAACTTAAACCCCAATGTATATACGTAAAAATTTTCCTATCCGGGAGGTGCTTCGGTTTTCCTGGTTTCATATTGTCTGGCTGGCATTGTGGGGTTCTTTGTCGGTTTGGGTTTACCAGTATTTTGACCTTTCATGGCTAGCCATCCCATGGCTTCCAGTTTCACTTATAGGTACCGCAGTCGCCTTTTACCTGGGTTTCAAAAACAACTCCTCATATGACAGGTTGTGGGAGGCCAGGAAGATCTGGGGAGCAATTGTCAATTCTTCAAGAAGCTGGACAACCATGGTTAAGAACTTTACTTCAGACCAGTTCAACGAAGGCCAGATTTCAGAGGAAGAGCTAACCGCATTGAGAACAAGGCTTACCAGGAGACATATCGCCTGGCTTTATACACTAAGATCACAACTACTAAAGCCCGCTCCATGGGAGAAAATTAATGGCTTCCTTCAGGGGAGGATCAATCGCCTTAGAATCAAGAACATCAACAAAATATTTGATTTTGAGGATGTTGAGGAAACACTTGAAAGAACCATCGGAGAGGAAAGAAAAAAACTGGATGGATATCAAAACCGTGCTGCTCAACTTATTGACTTTCAAGCCCAAGACCTGAAAATGATGAGGAAAAAGGGAATCATTGACGACTTCCGGCATATAGAAATGCAAAGATTGCTCACAACTCTTTACGATCACCAGGGTCGATGCGAAAGAATTAAAGGATTTCCATTTCCCAGGCAGTACGGTTCTATCAGCTTCTACTTCATCGGACTGTTTATTATTCTCCTCCCTTTTGGGATGCTGGGAGAGTTTGAGACATTGGGGGAAGGACTGGTCTGGCTCACGGCTCCATTCACTGCCATGGTGGGTTGGGTTTTTATAATGATGGAACTCGTCGGTGATTACAGTGAAAATCCATTCGAGAACCTTAGCAATGACATTCCTATGTATTCCATGTGCCGAATGATTGAAATTGATTTACGTCAAATGATCAAAGACTCAGACATACCCGAACCAATAGTGGCTCGAGACCAAATAATGATGTGATGATATCCAGAATCCTTTTTCTTTTCACGGTACTAGTACTTAGTGCATGTGACAATCCTGCGAAAGATGTATCAGTGCAAGCTGACGAAGTAAATACGGATTATAGGGAAAAATGGGGTGCTGATGAGTACGGCATGCGTCAGTATGTAATGGCACTGCTAAAAGAAGGGCCCAACCGGGACCAGGACTCCACAACTGCTGCAAACCTTCAGAAAGCCCATCTTGAAAATATTACGAGGATGGCTGAAGAAGGTAAACTGGTAATTGCCGGACCCTTTATTGACAGTTGGGAAGTAAAAGGTATTTACATATTTGCTGTCGAGACCATCGAGGAAGCCAGGGCGTTAACGGCCACCGACCCGGCAATACAGGCCGGAAGACTTGAGATGGATCTCCACCCCTGGTATGCATCCGCAGCCATTATGGAGCTCAACGAGCTCTATAATAAAATGGAGGTGAAAAGTATTACTGAGTAGCTACCCAGAACTTCATTATAGTCCGTTGAAGCTCCTGGTGTACGGGGCCTGCAGCAATGATTTCACGATTGAATAAAAAATCTTCTCCCCCACTGAAATTTGTTACCGTACCTCCCGCCTCTTTAACAATCAACGCGCCTGCAGCTATATCCCAGGCGTTGAGATTAAACTCAAAAAAGCCCTCAAACCTTCCGCAGGCTGTATAGACAAGGTCCACGGCAGCACTTCCCATCCTTCTCAGTCCATGGGTACTTCTCATTAATTTGGCCAGAATTTCCAGGTAGGAATCCATGCTGGCAAATTCATAGTAAGGGAACCCGGTCGCCAGGAGTGAACCTTTAAGGCTTTCTACTTCCGACACGCGGATCGGTTGTTCATTCATCCAGGCACCATGGTCTTTAACCGCGTAGAAGCATTCATCACGTGTAACCTCGTACACTACTCCCAGGATAATTTCTTCACCGTCAAATAATGCCAGGCTCACTGCGTATACGGGCAATCCATGAATGAAATTCGTGGTGCCATCGAGTGGGTCGATTATCCAATTCAGACCGTCTTTCTGTTCACCGGTTCCTTCCTCAGCAATAAAACCAGCGTTTGGCAGGACACCCTTAAGTTCACTGACCAATTGCTGCTCCGCCGTTTTATCAACGTAGGAAACAAGATCCGAGAATCTCTTTTTCTCTTCAACTACTTCCCTTTTGAAAGCCCCGGATTCTTCTCTAATAAAACTTCCAGCTGATTTTGCAGCACTGATAACCCGGGGCAATATTTCATTTTTCAAATCCATGCCCTGCAATTATGATCACAAACTCACCTTTTACTGTGCCGGATTCAAAGTGACCTTTTACCTCTTCAGCCATTCCGGTAATGGTCTCTTCATATAATTTTGTGAGCTCTCTTGATACAGATATGTAGCGATCGGGTCCCATTAGCGATATAATTTCGTCCAGTAATTTCATCAACCGGTGCGGTGACTCGTAAAGGATTACGGTTTTATCCTCATTTGCAATAGCGGCCAGTCGCTTTTGCCTGCCCTTTTTGTGAGGAAGAAAACCTTCAAATACGAAACGGTCCGTCGGAAATCCGGACTTAACCAGGGCGGGTATCAGTGCTGTAGGACCCGGAAGGCATTCGATTTGAACATCATTCTTGAGACATTCCCTTACGAGTAAGTATCCCGGATCGGAAATACCGGGTGTGCCGGCATCAGATATGAGGGCTGCAGTTTCGCCATTTTTCAACCTCTCCAACACAGAATTCAGGATCTTGTGCTCATTGTGGGTATGGAATGAACTGAGAGGTTTGCTGATATCGTAGTGTTTCAGCAGGACACCACTGGTGCGTGTATCTTCAGCCAGGATGAAGTCCACATCATTGAGCACCTGTACTGCCCGATAGGTCATATCAGACAAATTGCCAATAGGTGTGGGTACGAGGTAAAGTGAAGGCATCAACCCAGGAGCTGATCAATCTTGTTGGCCAATTCACGATCCTTTTGAGTAACTATGTCACCCGCATCGTGTGTTGACAATTCAATGGTAACCTGGTTGTATACATTGGACCACCAGGGATGGTGATTTAATTGTTCTGCCAGCATGGCCACTTTGGTCATGAATGCGAAGGCTGCTTTAAAGTCATCGAATTCAAAAGACCTTTTCAGTTTGTTATCCTTTTCTTCCCACATAGTTATAATGTTAAGTATCCGGTTCTAAAGAGATATGATCCCTCCACCAAGTTCGTGAACTTTTATATAGATATTAACAACTGTATCACTTGACTGCACCATCATGTCTACGCTGAGACTGATGTAGTTGCCATTCCTTGAAGCCTTCTCCCTGATGTTATGACCAGGAAAAAGGGCCTTTACCTCATCGACCTTATCGAGGGGCGCAATAAACTTAAATGTGTATAACGAAGGCCACTCGTACTGCTGATCCAGTTTCTCCTTAAAAGATTCGGTATTGTCCATCAGGACTAGTAAACTTTATACCTGCGGTCGTCTATTTCGGCATTCCTTTCAACAAGGTTGTATATACGGCTGGAAACACCGTTCTCAAAATTATTACCACCGTATATTCTGATGGTCTTGATCGCCTCAGAAAAAGCTGAATAGTCAGCCACTTCCGGTGCCTTGGTGAAGTTGACCATTTCAGCAATCAACACACCATTCTCGGTAGCAAAAGGTTCAGACATTTCACCGGATTCAAGGCTGAATATCTTACCTACTGCAATGGGGTCAAACCCTACATTAGGTAGTGAGTTGCTTTCCAGTTTCAGGTCATTCGATTCAAAGACACCCGCATCCTCGCCATAAGCAACAGCAATCTCATTCAAGGTTCCTGAGGCCTCTTTCAGCTTACTTTTGATATACTCAGCTTTCAGGTCCCGGATAACCTCAACACGGATTTCATTCTCCACTAAGGGGAATGGCTTGAATCCCTTCTCTATCTTACCCGTCATTACAGCTACCACATACTTATCTTCCACATCGAAAATATCGGAGACAGCTCCAACTTTGGCATCGCGGTAGAGCCATTGAACCATATTTCTCGAGGTCCTGGTTAAATTACCCACGCCATCATCCATAGGTCCTATTTCCTTTTCTTCTATTACCTCCATTTCGAGTTCTTCTGCTTTCGCTTCGAATTCCTCTATGTTGGAAACCTGGCTCTGGAAGAGGTCTGCTTTTCGGTACTCCTCATCAATTGTGGCGTCAGAAGGTGTGATCAGTCTTTCAATACTGGATATTCCCAAGGTATCCTCCAGGACATCTGTCACCTTGAAGAGATTAAAACGACTTCCGTCAAGAACAGGGCCTATGATATCACCTGCCATTAACGAGTCTGCTCTTTCATTTAATGGATAGGGAAGCGCAGACTTTGCATATTTTGTATAGCCAGCAATACCATCGGTATTGGCACTGGCAAACAATTCATCATCGTCTACATTGGTAAACTCCTCAGCCAGATCTTCCATTTCCTCCCTGATAGCGAGTGTGTCATCCGCACTGGGAACCACGGGGAATACGACATATTTTAGGCTTCGCTGATCCTCGACCTTATATCTTTTTTTATTCTTGTTATACCTCTCCCTGAGTTTGGCATCTGATACTTGTTCGGATACCACCGTATCAGAAAGCGTATAATAAGGAACATATAGGTATTTTACTTCTGCCACATCCGACTGACTGTGGTAGTCCATCATTCCCTCCTCTTGTGTAGCGTAAGTCGACTTGATCACGAGGTTTTCATACTTCAGTCGTTCCCTCGAAGGAATGAGTGAAGGGTAGATCACATCCCAGATGGACTTGGCTCCGGCATATTGCGGGTTATTCCGGTTCCTATAGAAATCCTCGAAAGTCTGACGATCAAACTGTCCATCAGGACCCCGGAAGAATGATTGAACCGTCGGATCGATGTTTGAACCCTGCAGAAGATCCCAGAGTTCATCCGGTCCAACCGTGAGACCCAACTCACGATATTGCTTGCTGAAAGCATATTGCGAAATTAGCCACATCCAGGTGTTCTGATTAACAATGGCATCCGTTGGTGTCTGTCCATAGGGATTGGTAAGCTGAAGGTACCGTTCCATATAGTCGGAGTTATTTCTATACTCCTCAATAGTGATCTTTTCACCGGATATCTCTCCCACTACATTGTCTCCAAGGAATAATGAATTACTTCCCAGGATATCATTTAGTGTAAACGAAAGGATGGCAACTGCCACAAAGGCAACCACTATCTTACCCATCTTATTCCTTAGCGTATTGATTAATGCCATCGGTTCTTAATTTTTTCGAGGCGCAAATTTAACCAGTTACACAGTAAAAACAAACCGGAAAAAAAGCTACGACCCATTCCTGAGTGTAAGCTTGATCTTATCTATCCGCGTATCTTCCAATTCATCAATTGTGAAGATATAATCCGGAAGTGTAACAGATTCACCTTTGGCCGGCAAATCTTCGGTTATCGAAAGCACCAATCCACCAAGGGTTTCGTAATCACCTACGGGTAAATCCCACTGATATTTGTCGTTCAGGTAGTCAATCTCGAGCCTTGCACTTAACAGGAAGGTATGTTCATTTACCTTTTGTTCTATGAAATCTTCGTCGTCGTGTTCGTCCTGGATCTCCCCGAATATCTCTTCAATAATGTCCTCCATACTCACAATTCCTGAGGTGCCCCCATACTCGTCCACTACAAGAGCAAGGCTTTTATGCTCAGTAATAAACTGGATCATCAACTCATTGGCCATCATGGTTTCCGGCACGATCATGATCTGCGTGAGTATTGATTGGATGTCCTGTGGCTTTCTGAACATTTCCAGGGCGTGACAATACCCAATAATATCATCTATGGTTTCCCTGTAGACGAGGATCTTGCTATGTCCACTCTCTGTAAAAGCTTTAACCAACTCCTCTATGCCATCCTCAATGTCAATGGCTGAAATCTCGGTTCGGGGGATCATGCAATCTCTCAATTTGACGGTTTTGAATTCAATGGCATTTGTGAGAATCTTGGTATCAACCTCCACCTTCACATCTTCCTTCTGCTCGATATTTATGAGATTTTTCACATAGTTATTGAGATCAGTCAGTCCGAATATGGGTTGGTCTTCCTGGTATTCCCTTCCAAAGATCTGGAATGTCATTCTTGAAAGAAAAATCACTACGATCATAGGTATATAGAGGATCCAATAGAACAGCATAAGCGGAAAGGCCAATACTGAAACCATCCGATTGGGATTGATCAGGAAGAGACTTTTGGGAAGAAATTCTGCGAATACTAAAACAATAATTGTGGAAACAAAGGTCTGAAGAATGAAAAAGTTGAATTCACTTTCCATAAAGACGGGAAACCAAACAGTCATAATTGGCTTGAGGAATTCGGTCATAAACATGCCGAATAAGACCAGGGCCGCTGTGTTTCCCACCAGGGTAACGCCCATAAAATGGGTAGGTGATTTTATGAAATAACTCAATACCCGTCCTGCTACAGGTATTCTTTTAGCTTGCAATTCAAGTTGAAGCTTATCGGCACTTACAAAGGCAATCTCGATCCCTGAGAAGAAAGCCGAGAGAACCAACATCACTAATATCCAAATCAAAAGTGCGGTAGATAAGTCCATCAGTTTTGCTCTTTTCGTTTCTTTCGCATCTGGTACCACAACAGCAAACCGATACTGAGCATGTATAACCAGTAGGCATTTATGAATCCAAGGGTCATATGCTGGTGAATTCCGATTAGGAGAAATCCGGCGGCCATGGCAAACAATATCGTATTTAACAGCAGTTTCATTCTATCACAAACTCCCCACTGGGATTCTTAATATCATAATTCGTGAAATCCTGGTTTGACTCAAGTCCTGTCCCATAGATCACTTCATTTTCCAATCGGATGGTAACGAATTTTTCCGTGTAGATCCTCTCATCATCCGGTTTCCAGAACAACTCTTCAGAGTTGAGTTGCTGGTTTTTCTCGAGGCTTTCCACTACCACATTTCCCGTTGCCTTCCAGAGATTCTGATTTTTGTAGTAGTAACCTTTTTCAGATTCCAGGGTAGATGACAACTTTCCCTCTTCATCATAAAATTCAATGTATAAGCCTTCCGGAAATTCCCTGTTTCCATCCTTGAACTCCAATAATAACTTAGCTTTGAGAACTACTTTCCTGGTACTTTGCTCAGAGTAGGTCATCAGGACATTCCTACCTTCCCGAACGGGGCCTTCATAGACTTTCATCTCAGCGATACTCGTTTCATTTTCCGAGCACGCTGCCACCATGAGCATTAAAATGATTAATAACCTGTTCATTGACTTGAAAAGGCAAAGATAGACAATCAGTTGAGACTGGAGGAAACTAATTGATTCCGACCATCGAGAATAATGTGCACCAAGTTGCGATCGTATCTGAGTCCGGACCCGTCATAGTCGGAAAGGTTACCCTTGAATCCCAGGAAGTTGATATTGCTATCTGATGCCTTTATAACATGAGTGATATAAAATCCTTCGGAGGACTCCAAGGGTAAATCAGATATCACATTGCCCCTTGAGTCAAGCCGAATAGTAAGTAACCCTGTTTTACTCTCAAGACTGGAGTCTTCATAATGGGTATAATTGGCAGTGAGAAGATATCCATCCGATAATCCCGTGATGTCAACGAAACGCCCGGCAAAAGACTGGCTTTTTACCCATAGCTGATCACCGACACCATTAAATGCTGCGATCTGCATCTGAGTATCCTGATCCAGTGGTTGGTCAATATCATCTCCACTGAAAGCCAGGATAAACCTGTTTTGAGCTTCGAAATACTTTATTACTCTTGGAAATTGCACTATTTCCTCCAACTGCCTCACGAAAGTGTCTTTGCCATTATCGTCGAGATAATAAAAAGTGTTCAGTGAAAGATCAGACGTAAGGTGTTTGGAATTAATCACTACCAATACTCCTTCCTTGGTAAGTTCTAATGCACCCAGGACATTATTTGCATCGGACTTGACACTGTCAACTGAAATATCAAACTCCCTGAGCCACTGGACCTTATCGTTAGCTATTTTTCCAATATAACTTACCGTATTCGTCACATCCGATTCTTTCAGGTATATACCCCCGATATATACACTCCCATCCGGATTAACCTTCTGGTGCGTAGTATAAATGGTCCCGGCCTCCGGTTGAGAAGTTGAGCCCGTTACCCATTTCGGATATTTCTTCCTTTTGAAAGTAACATACTGACCTGAATCAATTGAAGTTGATTCCCGGTTATTCTCAACAATAGCGTTCCTCATTCCCAGCACATATTCCTGGAATTTCTCGGTGTTTCTGCTTTTCTGAAGTGAAATATATTGTTGAAGGCCCGATGCACCACCGTAAAATTCTGACATGAACTCCATGTGTTTGCTCCTCTTAGCATCTACATTCCTGGACTCGACAATATTCAATAAGGTATCGGCTTCCCGGATCTGGTTGATGATCTCACTGTAATAAATATACTTACTGGCCGCATCCAGGCTTTCAGCAGTGTCATAGTACCTTTTATTCGATTCCTTGTATCGCAGTTCATTGATAAAGTCCCTGTAGTTGAGAATCGCTACCGGCAGGGATTGAAAATCGAGTTTTTCTAAATCGTAGACCATTTGATTGTCAAGCCTGCTCTTAAATTCCTCCCCTTCGGAAACCTCCGCACGGTAGGCTTGCTCTATTTCCCGGTGATTTGCGTTCAGCTTTTCCCTTAGTATTCCCACTACATCTCTTACCTGTCCACGAATTTCTTCCGACCATTTTCCATAATTCCAGATGGGAATCTCCGGTTGGAGAAAATCCACGCGACCCACAAGGCCCTGCAACCTGAACCTCTCAATCTCCTTGATTACCAATTGCTGGTCATAGCCAATCGGATATTCTTCAGTGAGCCGCTTATATTCATTAAAGAAATACAGCGTCGAATCATAATAATTCTCAAGGTTAGAGAGTTTGGCTTCAAGCTCGTCATCATAGAGCATTAAGAGATTGTCAAGGCTGTTGTACGCACCGCATATCTCTGCATATATTTTAATGGTCTTGTCATAATAGAAGACACTGCTCGTAAAATTTTCATAAACCGCAGGAGCCTTATCAGTGAACTCATTGGCAGACTCATAATTCACTGTGAGGATACTGTCCACTGTTTGATAATTCATTGGATTACCATTCTCATCCAGGTAATACTCATCGTTTCTCCTGATTTCTCTTTGATCAATAAGAGTACGGCACTTTAATATCCTCAGCTGAACTTGTTCGGCATTTGCCAGGGCTGTTTCATGCTGTGTGAGTACATCGGATGACAGGTATCGGGTCGCATAAATTCCCGCCAGCATATAATTGGCGTTGGCGTGCTCAGGCTCTGAAATAAGATATTCCTTAAGCATCATTAAAGCAGTTTCCTCCTGGGATGTATAGATCATCGGGAAAAGGTCCTTATACCTGAGTCGCTGCCCAAACGACTGGAATGCAATCAGCAATAACACTATGATCCAAAGCTTTCTCATACTCCCAAAATCCTTAGTTCTACTCTTCGGTTGATGGCTTTATTTTCATCGGAATCATTTGGAACCCGTGGCTCTGACTCACCGTAGCCCTGTGCTACAAAACGGTCGGGAGAAATCTGATTATCGATGAGAAACTGTACAACACTCTCTGCTCTTTTTTCAGATAATATCTGGTTGTATCGGGCAGATCCTACATCATCTGTATGGGCAGCTATTTCCACGCGAAGGGTGGGATTTTCCCTCATAAGTTTTACCACTCTTTGAAGTTCGACGAACGAGATCTCTGACAATTGTGATGCATTACTTTCAAAGAGGATATCTTTCAATGTAAGAAGAGCATCCTTTTCCAGTTTCTGCAATTGCAGTGCAATGGTGTT